>NZ_JBVIHP010000033.1:0-40887 GCF_055570235.1 Streptomyces sp. NPDC031274
AGAACCAAAACAAACCGGCCCTCCCCCCCCCCCCCCCCCCCCCCCCCCCCCCCCCCCCCCCCCCCCCCCCCCCCCCCCACACCCCCCCCCCCCCCCCCACCCCCCCCCCCCCCCCCCCCCCCCCCCCCCCGCCACCCCCCCCCCCCCCCCCCCCCCCCCCCCCCCCCCCCCCCCCCTGCCCGTGCTGGTAACTCCCGCGTCGGATGCCGTCAGGCGCCGATGCTGTCCTTCGGAGTCTCGTCGGCCGCCTTCTCGGCGGCCTCCTTCTTCGCCTGCTTCTTGGTGGCCATGAGGCTGGTGATCGTCGTGATGACCAGGACACCGCAGATGACGCCGAGCGAGACCGGGATGGAGATCTCGGGAACGTGCACGCCGTTCTCGTGCAGGGCGTGCAGGACCAGCTTCACGCCGATGAAGCCCAGGATGACCGACAGGCCGTAGCTGAGGTGGACCAGCTTCTTGAGCAGTCCGCCGATGAGGAAGTACAGCTGGCGCAGACCCATCAGGGCGAAGGCGTTCGCCGTGAACACGATGTACGGGTCCTGGGTCAGGCCGAAGATCGCGGGGATCGAGTCCATCGCGAAGAGCACATCGGTGGTGCCGATGGCGAGCATGACGATCATGAGCGGCGTCATGATCTTCTTGCCGTTCTTCTGGATGAACAGCTTGGTGCCGTGGTACTGGTCGGCGACGCCGAACTTCTTCTCGGCGGCCTTCAGGAGGCGGTTCTCCTCCCACTCCTCTTCCTCGTCCCCGGAGCGCGCCTCCTGGATGAGCTTCCAGGCGGTGTAGATCAGGAACGCGCCGAAGATGTAGAAGACCCAGGAGAAGTTGGCGATGACCGCGGCGCCGGCGGCGATGAAGATCGCTCGCAGGACGAGCGCTATCAGCACGCCGAAGAGCAGCACCCGCTGCTGGAGATGGCTGGGCACCGAGAACTTCGCCATGATCAGGATGAAGACGAAGAGGTTGTCGACACTGAGCGACTTCTCGGTGATGAAGCCCGCGAAGAACTCACCGCCCGCCTGGCCACCGCCCCAGATCACCAGGCCCACTCCGAAGAGCCCGGCCAGCGCGATCCAGACGCCCGTCCAGATTCCGGCTTCCTTGATCGACACGTCATGCGGCTTGCGGCCGATGAAGAAGTCGACCGCGATCAGGGCACACAGACCAAGAATGGTCAGTACCCAAAGGGTCATTGAAACGTCCACTGCGCCTCCGGCGTCGTACGGCTACTGATCAGCGTCGTCGCTGCCGGAGGTCTCTTCCACCCGAGGCGCTCACAGCCCCGCGGGCCGACGCCCCGGGACCGATGGCGGTCCGTATTGACGGGTACGTCGCGTTCGGGAGTACTCCCCTCCGCTGTAAGAAGAGTACGCGAAACACCAAGACTTAGTAAAGAAGATGGCAAGCAAGACCCAAAAGGCCAGGTCAGCGAGGATCAAAAGTCGCTTTACCGTCAGTCGTCATCAGCCGTCATCGGCCGTCGTGCCGACTCTCCGGGCCCGCCGACGCGTCAGCGGCCGCCCGTGCGCCGGGCGTGCGCGACCTGGTTCAGGACCTGCGTGAGCACCTGGCTGCCGGGCGGCGCCATCGGGGGTTCGTACGTCCACACATGGCCCACCCAGGGGTCGGCGAGGTGGTCGTCGGCCACCGGGGTCAGACGCAGGAGCGCGCGCCAGAGGGGGTCGAGGAGCGGGCCGTACTCGGTGGCGTCCTCGCGGTCGGCGACCATCATCAGGTGCACGCCGACCGCCGGGCCCTCGTCGGCGAGGTAGCGGAGCTGGGTCACGGCGCGGTCGTCGAAGCCGTGCGGGAAGTCGTTGATGATCAGGAGCTGCTCGGCGGTGTCCAGGTCCGGCGGCAGCGCGTCGGCGGCGCCCGCGCGGATCGCCATCTGCACCAGGTCGACGCGCTGGGTGAGCTTGGCGAGGACCGCGGAGACGCCTGCGGCGCCGGAGGCCGGGGGCTCGTCGAGCAGGCCTGCCGTCACCAGCGGGGAGAGCGCGCCCGCCGCGGAGCCCGCCGCGTCGATGACGTGCACCGTGAACTCGCCCGCCGGATAGACCGCGAGCAGCCGAGCGGCGTGCGCGACCGCGCTGTCCATGGCCAGGCGGCGCAGCTGGTCCCCGTCGGCCGGGAAGTCCGTACCCGACGAGCGGCCGCTGTCGATCCACAGGCCGCGCTCCAGGGGCAGCCGCACCAGCATCGGAATGCGCAGGTCGGAGCGCTCGGGCAGGTGGAGGTCGCCGAGGCGCAGGGCCATGGGGATCTCCATGGGGGCGCGGTAGGCGTGCCAGACGGGGCTGCCCCAGCCCGCGAACGCCAGGGGCAGGGCGGGCTCGACGACCTCGGACTCGGCGGCGAGCTGACCCAGGTCGCGGTCGAGGGCGACCCTCGCCCGGTCGACGAGGAGGCCGTGCTTGGCACGGGCGGCCTCGCGCGCGGCGTCTCCGGTGTCGCCGATGCGGCTGCGCGGGTCGGAGAGGACCTTGTCCAGCTCCTGGTCCATGCGCGACTCGGCGAAGTCGACGGCACTTCGGTACGCGGCCGTGGTGCGGGCCAAGTCCTCGAACATGCCCCACACCTGGTTGTAGAGCCGCTCCTCCATGGACCAGCCGGTCGCGTCGCCCGCCACGGGCTGGGCGGCCTTGCCCGGCTCGGCCGGGGCCGCGGTCGGCGAGGGCGGGGGCGGTGCGCTGGTCTGACGGCTGGGGTGGGTGTAGTTGACGGGGCCGCCGCCCGCGTCGCCCGGCTGGCGCGTCGGCGGGGTGGGACCGGCCGTCACGGCGCCGTCCGGGCCCGGCGCTCCGGGACCGGGGGCGGTCTGCCCGGTCGCCCGCACGCGGGCCTCGTCCGAGGGGCGGGGCGGTGGCGCCGCCACCGAGCGGGCGAGGCCCTGGGCCACCGCTTCGTTGATCGTGCCCGCCAGTTCCTGGGCCTGCGCGAGGCCCTGGTCGGTGAGCATGGCGGCGAGGCCGCCCGCGTACCCCTGGCCGACGGCGCGCACCTTCCACGCGTCCTGCCTGCGGTAGAGCTCCAGGGCGACGACTGCGGACTCGGCGTCCAGGTCGGTGATGGTGTAGCTGGCGACCTCGGAGCCGTCGAGTGCGGTGACGGCCACGAAGGGGGCGGCGAGGGAGCCGAAGCTGACCGGCGCCCCGGCGCCGACGGGCAGCGCGAGCAGGACGTTCACCCGCTGCACCGCCTGCGGCACGGCGCCGAGGTCCACCGCGAGGCGGTGGTCGGCGGCGGCCTGCCTGGGCACCTCTAGCCCCGGCAGCGTGGGCGAGCCGGGATGGGCCACCCAGTCCGTGCCGCGCACCTTGCCCTGGTCGTCGCTGAGCGTGATCCCGGCCACGATCGGCTTGCCGACCGAGACCCTGATCTCCAGACGGGTCCCGGGAAGCGGGTGGTTCTGCCCCCGGACCAGCTCGGCCGTCATCGCCTTCGTCCCCCTCGTGCCCTCTGTGCTTACTGGTGCCGCGCGGCTACAGCTGCGGCAGGATCGACGGCATCAGGTCCTGGAAAGTGCGGCCGTTGGCGGGGTTGCCGATGGCCGTCATCTGCCAGCCGGAACCCGCGCGGTGCACCTTCGCCATGATCTGCGCGGTGTACTGACCGCCGCCGTCGAGTGTGTAGCGGGCGAGCTCCTGGCCGTTGGTCTCGTCGACCAGGCGGCAGAACGCGTTCTGCACCTCCTGGAACGTCTGACCCGTGAAGGAGTTCACCGTGAAGACGATCTGGTCGATGTGGACCGGGATCCGCTGCAGGTCGACGAGGATCGCCTCGTCGTCCCCGCCCTGGCCGACACCGCCGACGAGGTTGTCACCGGTGTGCCGTACGGAACCGTCGTCACTGACGAGGTGACGGAAGAACACGACGTCCACCGGCTGCTTGTCGGCGAACAGCACCGCCGACGCGTCCAGGTCGACCTCACGCGTGCGCGTGCCGAACAGGCCCCGCCTCGGGGCCGCCTGCCAGCCGAGCCCCATGCGCACCGCGGTCAGGGCGCCCCCGTCGTCCTTCTGCAGGCTGATGGCCTGACCCTTGGTCATGTTGACCGTCACGCGCTGTCCCCTCTCGAAATGCCTGGCAACCGCCGGTCCGCGCGGTTGCCCAGCACCCTACGCAGAGGCACTGACGGTGCCGCAGTGTGGACGGCACTTTGTGTCGGTCTTGCAACACACCAGGCAGTACGCCTACGCCTGCCCCGCCTCCCTCATCTGCCGCAGCTCCTTCTTCATCTCTGACACCTCGTCACGCAGCCGTGCGGCGATCTCGAACTGCAGGTCGGCCGCGGCCGCGCGCATCCGTGCGGTCATCTCCTCGATCTGCTCCGCCAGTTCGGCCGCGGGACGGTCGGTGGGCACCTTCTCGGCGGTCTTGCCCTTGGCCGCCCTGTCCGCCTTGCCGCCGAGCGCGGGCACCGGCGCCTTGGCGTCCTTACCGTCCTTCGCCTTGCGGTAGTCGGTGCCGAGCAGCTGCTCCGTGTCGACCTCCTCGCGCGCGATCGCCGACACGATGTCGTTGATCTTCTTGCGCAGCGGCTGCGGGTCGATCCCCTTCTCCTTGTTGTACGCGATCTGCTTCTCGCGGCGGCGGTTGGTCTCGTCGATGGCCTGCTCCATCGCCGGGGTGACCTTGTCCGCGTACATATGGACCTGGCCGGAGACGTTGCGTGCCGCGCGGCCGATCGTCTGGATCAGTGAGGTGCCGGAGCGCAGGAAGCCCTGCTTGTCGGCGTCGAGGATCGACACCAGGGAGACCTCGGGCAGGTCGAGGCCCTCGCGCAGGAGGTTGATGCCGACCAGGACGTCGTACTCACCGGCGCGCAGCTCACGCAGGAGTTCCACGCGGCGCAGGGTGTCGACGTCACTGTGCAGGTAACGGACCTGGATGCCCAGTTCGAGGAAGTAGTCGGTGAGGTCCTCGGCCATCTTCTTGGTGAGCGTGGTGACCAGGACGCGCTCGTCCTTCTCGGTGCGCGTGCGGATCTCGTGCACCAGGTCGTCGATCTGCCCCTCGGTGGGCTTGACCACGACCTCCGGGTCGATGAGGCCGGTGGGGCGGATGATCTGCTCGACGAAGCCGTCACCGCGCGAGAGCTCGTACTTCCCCGGGGTCGCGGAGAGGTAGACGGTCTGGCCGATGCGGCCGAGGAACTCCTCCCACTTCAGCGGGCGGTTGTCGAGCGCGGACGGCAGCCGGAAGCCGTGGTCCACCAGGGTGCGCTTGCGGGAGGCGTCCCCTTCGTACATCGCGCCGATCTGCGGGACCGTGACGTGCGACTCGTCGATGACGAGGAGGAAGTCCTCGGGGAAGTAGTCGATGAGGGTGTTCGGCGCCGAACCGGGCTCGCGGTCGTCGAAGTGCATCGAGTAGTTCTCGATGCCGGAGCAGGAGCCGATCTGGCGGAGCATCTCCAGGTCGTACGTCGTGCGCATGCGCAGGCGCTGGGCCTCCAGCATCTTGCCCTGCTTCTCCAGCTCGGAGAGGCGCTCGGCGAGCTCCTTCTCGATGCCGTTGACCGCCTTCTCCATGCGCTCCGGGCCCGCCACGTAGTGCGAGGCCGGGAAGACGTACAGGTGGTCGTCGTCGCTGATGACCTCGCCGGTGAGGGGGTGCAGCGTGGAGAGCGCCTCGATCTCGTCGCCGAACATCTCGATGCGGACGGCCAGCTCTTCGTAGACCGGGAAGATCTCGATGGTGTCGCCACGGACCCGGAAGGTGCCGCGGGCGAAGGCCACGTCGTTGCGGGTGTACTGGATGTCGACGAAGCGGCGCAGGAGCTGGTCGCGGTCGATCTCGTCGCCGACCTTGAGCGACACCATCCGGTCGACGTACTCCTGCGGGGTGCCGAGGCCGTAGATGCAGGAGACGGAGGCGACCACGATCACGTCACGCCGGGTGAGCAGCGAGTTCGTCGCGGAGTGGCGCAGGCGCTCGACCTCCTCGTTGATCGAGGAGTCCTTCTCGATGTACGTGTCCGACTGCGGGACGTACGCCTCGGGCTGGTAGTAGTCGTAATACGAGACGAAGTACTCCACCGCGTTGTTCGGCAGGAGCTCTCGGAACTCGTTGGCCAGCTGGGCGGCCAGCGTCTTGTTCGGCGCCATCACGAGGGTGGGGCGCTGGAGCTTCTCGATCATCCACGCGGTGGTGGCCGACTTGCCGGTTCCGGTCGCGCCGAGCAGGACGACGTCCTTCTCGCCTGCGCTGACGCGCCGCTCCAGGTCGGCGATGGCCGCCGGCTGGTCGCCGCTTGGCGTGTAGTCACTGACGACCTCGAAAGGTGCCACCGTGCGTTCGATCTTGGATACGGGCCGCATGGAACCCACCGTACGACCCCGCACTGACAACGGGGTCGGATCACCAGCTCTGCGGGGTCTTGGGGCCGGAGCGCTGCTGGGGCCTGCGGCCCGCTCGCGGGTCGTGCCGGTCTCCCGAGCGGGGGACGGGGTAGGGGGCGCGCTGCCCCTGTGCGGCGTACTGCAGATCCGCCTTGCCCATCACCATCAGCGGGTCGAACATCACGATGACGCCCGCGAGGAGCAGGAAGGCGAGCGGGCCGATCATCATGGGCGCGAGCAGCTCGGCGGCCGAGTCCCCCGTGGCCGGCGCCGCGGACGAGCCCGCGTGCAGATGGACCCGGAGGGCGGCCATCCCGGTGTAGTGCATGCCGGTGACGGCCAGGCCCATGACGAGGCTCGCGCCCAGGCTCCAGAGGAAGCCTCTGACCTGTGCGGCCGCCCACAGTGCCGCGGTGGCGGCGACGACGGCGATCACGACGGACGCCGAAACAGTGAGCGTGTTGTAGTCCAGCGTCCCGCGCAGACGCATTCCGGCCATTCCCAGATAGTGCATCGACGCGACGCCGAGACCGGTGATCGTTCCCCCGGTGAACAGCGCTGTCCCGGTCGCGCCGCGATAGCCCACGATGAAGATCCCGACGCCGACCATGACGATGGCCACGGCGAGACTCGCGAAGGTCAGCGCCCTGTCGTAGTGGATCGGGGCCTGCTCGACGGAGAAGCCCATCATCGCGATGAAGTGCATCGTCCAGATGCCGGAGCCGATCGCCGCCGAGCCGAGCGCGAGCCAGCCGGGCCGCCAGGAGTGCGCGACAAGGAGCGACCTGGTGGTGCAGCGCAGACCGAGCGCTCCGCCGAGGCACGCCATGAGGTACGCCGTCACCGGTGTGACTAGTCCATAACTGAAACCGTCGACCGTGCCCTGCATGAGCGGTAGCCCTTCCGCTTATTGTGTCCATTTGCCCGGGATTACACCCAAGTGGCCCCAGTTGGCCGTCTACTGACAGGCCATGGACTGAAGCAGAGAGTAAAGCTCACTCCGGAGCTTGCGAACGATTTTCCGGGAAATAGACCCGGCTGTCTCCGTTCAACCTGTGGCCATCCTGCACCTGTCTCGCGTTGGCCGTGGACTGTCACTCTCAACCGGTCCGTGCCCCTTCATCGCGAGGAGTCACCCTTGTCCGCACGTCTTGCCGCTGCCACCACCGCCGCTCTCCTCGGAGCCGGTGCACTCGTTCTCCCCTCCGCCACCGCTCACGCCGCCGACAAGCCGTCGGCGCGGACGTCCGTCTCGCACGACAGACCGTTGGTCGTCGCTCACCGGGGCGCGTCCGCCTATGCGCCCGAGAACACTTTCGCAGCCATCGACAAGGCGGCTGACATGGGGTTCCGCTGGGTCGAGAACGACGTCCAGCGCACCAAGGACGGCGAGCTCGTGATCGTGCACGACGACACCCTGAAGCGGACGACGAACGTCGAGGAGCTCTTCCCCGACCGCGCGCCGTGGAAGGTCGGGGACTTCACCGCGGCGGAGATCGCCACGCTTGACGCGGGCAGCTGGTTCAGCCCGAAGTACGCGGGACAGCGGGTGCCGACGCTGAAGCAGTACATGAACCGGGTCTCGCGCAACCACCAGAAGCTCGTCTTCGAGTTCAAGAAGCCCGAGCTGTACCCGGGCATCGAGAAGCAGGGCCTCGACGTCCTGCGCAAGACGGGCTGGCTGGACAAGCACCACGTCAAGAGCAAGCTCGTCATCCAGAGCTTCAGCGCGGACAGCGTCAAGACGGTGCACAAGCTGCGGCCCGACATAAAGACCGGCTTCCTCGGTACGCCCACGGTCGCCGAGCTGCCCGAGTACGCCAAGTTCTCCGACCAGATCAACTCGATGCACACCTCCATCTCAAAGGAGTACGTCTCCGCGATCCACTCGCTCAAGGGGCCGCACCGCAAGCGCCTGGAGATCTTCACCTGGACCGTGAACGACGCGGCCGCCGCTCAGCGGGTGGCGGGCTTCGGGGTGAACGGCATCATCACGAACACGCCCGACGTCGTGCGTAAGGCCATCTCCGGCTAGCGCTGCCCAGCACCGGCGGGCTCGCGGGGCCGCGTTGTCAGTGCCCGGTCGTACGGTGGTCCACATGAACGCCAAGGGGCAGCACGGGCAGGGCGGGCCGGGGCAGGACGACCCGCGCCACGCGGTGTGGGCCGTCGTCACGAGCGACATCGGCCCGCTGCTGCTCGCCGCGACCGACGACGGTCTGGTCACCGTCGTCTTCCACGCCACGGACGCGGTGCGCGACCAGGCGCTCGAGCGGCTCGGCTCCCGACTGGGGGCCGAGCCGCTCGAAGCACCCGGCTCTGAGCTCCTCGCCGAGCCCATACGCCAGCTGGCGGCCTACTTCGCGGGCGAGCGCCACGACTTCGAGCTGCCGCTCGACTGGTCGCTGATCTCCGGGTTCAACCGCCAGGTCCTGCGCGAGCTGACGACCGTTCCGTACGGCGCCGTCGTGGGCTACGGAGACCTGGCCCGCCGCGTCGGCCAGCCCGGCGCGGCCCAGGCGGTCGGCATGGCGATGGGTGCCAACCCGCTGCCGGTCGTGGTGCCGTGCCACCGGGTGGTCGAGAAGGACGGCGGCATCGGCGGCTTCGGTGGCGGCGTCGAGACCAAGCGGCGGCTGCTCGCCCTGGAAGGGGTGCTGCCGGAGCCGCTGTTCTGAGGCGGAGGCGCTGTTCTGACGCGGAGGCGCTGCTCTGAAGCGAAGCCGCTCAAGCCGCTCCTTCGGCGCCCCGGGCAAGGGCATCCCGGCGACTGTGAAAACTGCGTTTCCCGCGTACGAACGCCCTGGCACACTGCGTCAGTGACTTCGACCCTCGACGCTCCTGACATACCCGCGCCGGAGGCGCTGCCGGCCCTGCGCCGCCGCACCACCGCCGTGCTGGTCTCCAGTCAGATACTGGGCGGGCTCGGGGTACCGATCGGCATCGCCCTGGCTCCGATGCTCGCGACCGAGGTGAGCGGGACGGAGGCGCTGTCCGGCCTCGCGCCCACCGCGTCCGTGGCCGGTACCGCCCTGCTCTCGCTGCCGCTCGCCGCCCTGATGACGTCGCGCGGACGGCGACCCGGACTCGTCCTCGCGTATCTGATCGGCGCTCTTGGAGCGGGACTCGTGGTGCTCGCCGCCGTCATCGAGAACTTCCCCCTGCTGCTGCTCGGCATGGCGGGCTTCGGGGCGGGCTCGTCGGCCAATCTTCAGGCCCGCTTCGCAGCGGCTGACCTCGCCGAGCCCGACCGGCGCGGCCGTGCCATCTCCCTCGTCATCTGGGCCACCACCATCGGCTCGGTCCTCGGCCCGAACATCGCCGCGCCCACGAGCCACGCCTTCTCCGGAACCTCCGTCCCCGAGTCGGCGGGACCCTTCCTCTTCGCCGCCGGGATCTTCGCCGTCGCCGGTCTCGTGGTGGCGGTGCTGCTACGCCCCGACCCGTTGCTCACCGCCCGCGCGCTCGCCCCGCAGGAGGACCATGGCGCGCAGAGCCGTTCGCTGCGGGCCGGTGTCGCCGCGGTGGCCGCGTCGCCGATGGCCCGGCTCGCCCTGGTGACGGTGGCCGTGTCGCACACGGTGATGGTCTCGATCATGGTCATGACCCCGGTCGACCTGGGGCACCACGGCGCGGACCTGCAACTGGTCGGCCTGGTCATCAGTGGTCACATCGCCGGCATGTACGCGCTTTCGCCGGTGATGGGCTGGCTCTCCGACCGGTTCGGACGGCTCTCCGTGATCGGCCTCGCGGTCGGACTGCTGTGCTGCGCCGCACTCCTCGCCGGCACGGCGGGGCCGAGCCACGGCCAGACCGCCGCCGGTCTCTTCGTCCTCGGCCTCGGCTGGTCCGCGGGCCTGGTCTCCGGCTCCGCGCTGCTGACCGACTCCGTGCCGCAGCCCGCCCGGGCCGCCGTGCAGGGTCTGTCGGACCTGACCATGAACACGGCGGCGGGCATCGGGGGCGCGGCCGCCGGCTTCGTCGTCGCGCGGGCGAGCTACGGCTGGCTCAACCTCATGGGCGTCTGCGTGCTGCTGCCGTTGGCGGCGCTCGCAGTGCGCCGGGCGGTCAAGAAGGCCTGATCCGGAAGGCCTGATCCGGGGTCTCGTGACCCGGGATCACGTGACCCCGGTGGTCACGGGAGCGTGATGTGGTACGCCTTGCGCAGGGTCTCGTGCACGGTCCACGTCGTACGGTCGCCCTCGCGCAGGACGGCCGCGTCGCCGGGGCCGACCTCGATCACGTCACCGCCCTCGACCGCGATCGTGGCGCGGCCGCTGACGACGACGAAGAGTTCATTGGCCTCGGTGTCGGTGACCACGCCGGGCGTGATCTGCCAGATCCCGCGCAGCTGCTTGCCGTCGGCGGACTCCCACAGGACCTTCCCGGTGACTTCCGGAGTGCCGGAGACGATCTGCTCGGGATCGAGGGGCTCGGCCTCCAGGTCGACATCCGGAATGTGTACGGCGAAGGACGCGACAGCTTGATCATTCGTGGTCATGGCCGGTCACCCTAGCCGGACCCCCGCACAGCCCTCCGGCACGGGTGGGTCAGGCCTCTCCGACCTCTCCGCCCTTTCCGGCTTCTTCCGCCTCTCCGTAGTACCGCGCCTCGAATATGTTCCCGTCCGGGTCGCGGAAGTAGAAACTGCCCAGGGCCCTGCCGCGAGCGCCGAACGCGTCGCGCGAGATGTCCGACACCGGCGTCCCGTGCTCCTCCAGACGGGCACGCAGCGCCTCGAAGCCGGTCTCCGTCAGGGCTAGGCAGACGTGGTTGACCGGGTGGCCCGCGCTCTTGTCCGCGCCCGGCACGACGCTCATGCGCTCGGCGAGCGTGAGCGGGGCGAGGTCGAAGATGGTCTCCTCGTTGAGCCGCACGGAAGGGAACGAGGCCTTGCCCGCGGCGAACTCGGCGACGCGCAGTGGTTCGAGGCCGAGCACCTTCTCGTAGAAGCCGACTGCCGCCGCGGGGTCGCGCACCCACAGAACGACGTGGTCGAGACGTGCCGTGTTGTCCGTCATACGCCCAGGCTGCTGCCCCGCCCCCGGCGACGCAAGGGTCGGGCGGGCGCGCCGACCGCCGGGGGCCCTAGGCTTTCCTCCCCCACGCCGAGATCAGGGGGGAGGCCGCCAGGTCCATCGGCTCCGACGCGATGTTCGCGAGGTGGTCGGTGATGTCGGCGTCCGTGGCCAGGCCCGCGGCGGTCATGGCCGTGCGGGACTGCTGGATCGTGGCCGTCTCCAGGGCCGCGCAGGCGGGCGAGGTCAGCGGGAAGTACGCGTCGGCCTCCACCTGGCGCAGGCCCGCCGCGCGGAGCAGACGCGGCAGGCCGCGGCCGTACGCGAGTTCGGTGCCGCGCTGGGTGATCAGGGCGTGCCGCAGTCGGTTCGCCAGCTGCTGTGCCGGGCCGTGCTCGTCCGGGCAGGGCAGGGGCTGCAGGGCCGGATCGGCCTCCTCGATCAGCAGGCGGCCCCCGGGACGCAGCGCCCGGATCATCGAGCGCAGCGCCAGCTCCCGGTCGGGCACCCGGGCGAGCACGAGCCGCGCGTGGACGAGGTCGAAGCCCCCGCCGGGCGGCGCTTGCGCCCCCACGTCGTGCGTGCGCACCTCGACCGGTGGCCGGGCGGCCGACGTCTGCCAGGAGATGTCCGTGTCGGTCGCGAGGATCCGTCCGGTGGGGCCGACCCGCTTGGCGAGCCAGGAGACGACGGAGAAACCGCCCGCGCCGACCTCCCAGCAGCGCCACCCCGGCCCGATGCCGAGCCGCTCGATGTGCCGGAAGGTCGTGGGGTCGAAGAGCGCGGAGAACGCCTCGGAGCGCTGGCCCGCGCCCGCCCCCTCGGCGGCCCCCTCGGCGGCCCCCTGGGTGTGCCGGTTCCGATTACCCGTCAGATAGCCGTCAATGAGCGTCATGCGGCGATTATCCCAATTATCCGGCCTACTCCGGGGAGGCGGCTCCGAACACCTGGAGCGGAGTGTTCCGTTCCCACAGGCCCGGGACGCGATGTCGGGACGTACTGGCAGACTGGCACGCCACGTCACCAGAACGAGGAGCCACGCATGTCGATGGCAGGCAACCTGCGAAAGGTAGGGAACCTCCGCAAGGTGGGCGGCCTGCGGAAGGTCGCGCGGGTCGCCCATTTCGTGCGCAGGCACAAGCGCGTCGACCTGAGTCACCCGGCCCGGTCCCCGCTGGGCTCGGCGGTGGTGAAGTGCGTGACGTATCGAGGCGGCGTGCGCCAGGAGGGCGGCCGCGATCTCGTCGAGGAGGTCGAGCGCGTCCGCAAGAGCGGTGACGGATTCGTCTGGCTCGGGTTGCACGAGCCGACGGAGGAGGAGTTCGCGGGCATCGCCGACCTCTTCGACCTGCACCCGCTCGCCGTGGAGGACGCGGTCCACGCCCATCAGCGGCCGAAGGTGGAGCGGTACGACGAGACGCTGTTCGCCGTGTTCAAGACCGTCTGTTACGTGGAGCATGCCGAACTCACCGCGACCAGCGAGGTGGTGGACACCGGCGAGATCATGGTCTTCGTCGGCGCGGATTTCGTGGTCACCGTGCGGCACGGCCGCCATGGTTCGCTCGGTCCGCTGCGCGAGGAGCTCGAATCGGCGCCCGAGCAGCTCGCGCAGGGGCCCGCGGCGGTTCTGCACGCGCTCGCCGACCACGTGGTGGACGACTATCTCGTGGTGACGGACGCGGTGCAGGCCGACATCGACCAGGTGGAGATGGACGTCTTCTCCAAGGACGGGGAGCGCGTCGACCCCGGCCGCATATACCAACTCAAGCGGGAACTCCTCGAGCTGAAACGGGCCGTGGTGCCGCTCGGCCGCCCCCTGCAGATCCTCTCCACCCAGCCGATGCGGGCGGTCGCCCCGGAGATACAGGCCTACTTCCGGGACGTCGACGACCACCTCAAGCGGGTCACGGAGCAGATCGCCTCCTTCGACGAACTCCTGAACTCCATTCTTCAGGCCCATCTCGCACAGGTGACGGTCGCGCAGAACGAGGACATGCGGAAGATCACCGCCTGGGCCGCCGTGATCGCCGTACCGACGATGGTCTGCGGTGTGTACGGAATGAACTTCGACCACATGCCCGAACTGCACTGGAAGTACGGCTACGGACTGGTGATCGGCCTGATCGCCACCACCTGTTTCGCGCTCTACCGCGGCTTCCGGCGCAACGGCTGGCTCTAGGTACGCCGCACGCCGAGTCGGCGGCGCCCAATGGTCAGCTGCCGACGTCCGGCGGTCAGCTCTTCGCGTACACGCTCCCGACCCAGCCCGCGAGCTGGTCGTCGGTGAGGTGGGTGGCGAGGTCGGCCTCGCTGATCATGCCGACCAGGCGTTTGTTCTCGATGACCGGGAGCCTGCGGATCTGGCTGCCCTTCATCTCCTTGAGGACCTCGTCGACGCCCGCGCCCGAGTCGATCCAGCGCGGTGTGCCCTTGGCCATGTCGCCCGCGGTCACCCGGGACGGATCGTGCCCCATCGCCACGCAGCCGACCACGATGTCGCGGTCGGTGAGGATGCCGCAGAGCCGCTCGTTCTCGTCACTGATGGGCAGCGCGCCCACGTCGAGCTGACGCATCAGTTGTGCGGCGCGGTCCAGGGTCTCGTGTGCGGGGATCCACTGGGCGCCGCGGTGCATGATGTCTCCGGCGGTGGTCATGAGGTACCTCCCGGTGCCGGGCGGCCGGCGCGGCGCGGAGGCGCCGCCAGTCCCGGCGTCCCTCATTCTCGCCGGGCCCACGGAGGTCCGCACGCCAGAGGCCGGCACTCCTCGGAACCCCGCGGCCGACACTCCTCGGAAACAGGGACAGACACCGCTCAGGCCGAGAAGCCGACGACCTTCTGCGGGATCACCCTGATGATCACCCGGGTCTCCTCGCCCTTCTCGCCGGGCGGGTCGATGCCGAGGTACTTGTGCGAGAGCTCGTGCGGAAGCCGCTTCTCCGGATCGGGGAGGATCTCGGCGACGCCACGGATCTCGACCGACGTGTACGGGTCGGCCAGGTCGAAGACCGAGACGCTGATGCGCGGGTCGCGTTCGAGATTGCGGACTTTCTGCCGCCGCGCCGTGGAGGAGAACAGCACGGTGTCGCCCTCCCGCTTGATCCACACCACCGAGTTCTGGGGTGCGCCGTCGGGGCCGAGTGTCGCGATGCCTGCGAAGTTCTTGCCGTCGAGGAGAGTGCGGACCGAATCGCTGAAGTGGAGCGCTTCCGTAGCCATGCCCAGACTCTAACTACATGCACGTGCATATAAAAGGGCTTTCGGCTCCCGTCTTCATGCCTCCTGCGCGTCAGACCCTCAGCCGCTCCACGCCGGATGCCGTGGATCGTCCGCGCGCACGACCACGTCGGCCACCGCGCCGGGGTCCGTCTCCGTCTCGTACCGCTCGAAGGCGGGCAGCGTCCATTGTTCGCTCTCCGGCGTACGTCGCCGCAGGGCGCCCGGCGAGAGGCTCGTATGGACCGTCAGGTCGAAGGGGAACCAATGACCGAGCAGCAGCGGGCCGTGCAGCAACAGCATCGCGCCGGTCTTGAGTTGGACGTACGGGCTGCGTGTCGCGCGGTCCGCCGCCGGGTCCCACAGGTCGGGCAGCACCCGTCCCGTGCCGCCCGGATCCAGCGGCCCGAAGACCTCGCGCCAGAGCGCGCCGGTGTCGAACCAGCCGCTGTAGTACGACTCCACGTCCTCGCGCCCGAATTCGAGGCGCAGCGAGGCGGGGCGCAGGAAGCCCTGCGTGCCGACGACGAGTGCCGACCTCCCGCGTACCCGCAGCGCGTCGGCCACGCTCCGGGCCAGTTCGCCGGGCCTGCCCGCCGGGGCCCCGTCGAAGGCGATGCGGGGCCAGGGGCTCGCGTCGGCCGTCTCCAGGTCGAGCAGGCGGTCGGCGAGGGTGTCCGTGAGCCGGTCCCAGGTGATCGCTTCGAGTCGCACCCGTCCCATGATGCCGGGCCGTCCCGCCACGGTGCCGCCGGGCTCTCCCGCCCCTCCCCCACGACGGTACGCGTCCGCCGACCGGGGGAATGAACCCTGTATGGCACCAATTCCCCTCCCCCGAAGCGGACTTCTCGCCATCCAGCCCCTCAAGCGCCGCCACTGCGCGGAGTGTCATGGCGGACCGCTCGCCCTCCTGGTCATCGAGGACGCCGAGCCGCACTGCCTGGACTGCGCCGACCTGGGCCACCTCGTCCTCCTGCCGCGCGGCGACACCGCACTGACGCGTCGGGCCCGCGAGGGGAGCGGGCTCTCGGCGGTGGTCGTCCGCTTCAACCGGCGCCAGGGGCGGTACGAGCGCCAGGGCGTCCTCGTCGAGGAGGAGGCACTGGCACGGGCCGAGGAGCGGTGCCTCGCTGACGCGGAGGCTCGGGCGCGCCGTCGGGCGCGGGACGCGGTGCGCCGGGCCGCGCAGGACGTCCGCTTCACCGCGGCCTTCTCCGACGAGATACGCCGCCTCTTCCCCGAGTGCCCCGAGGAGCGGGCCCGTGCGATCGCCGCGCACGCGTCCGTGCGGGGCAGTGGGCGGGTGGGGAGAAGCGCGGCGGGCCGGGCTCTGTCGGCCGGAGCGGTGACGGGGGCGGTGGTGGCCGCCGTCCGGCACACGGAGACGCCGTACGACCGCCTCCTCATGAGCGGGGTCCCCCGGGGGGAGGCCCGTCGCCGGATCGCTCCGGCGGTGGAGGCGACGCTTCGGGCCTGGCAGGGGCCTGAGCGGAGGGGCATGGCGGTCTGAGGTACGCCGGCCTCGGCGGGGCCCGCCTCGTCGCGTGGGCGGGGATGACCCGGCGGGAAGCGGCGGGAAGCTGCGAGAAGGGGCCAACCCGCGCCGACGGGGAAGCAAGCGACCCACCTCCGAAGCGACCCACCCCGAGCCAGGGGCGGCACGCTCCCGGGCTCCCAGGCCAGACGCCCGCGCATGCGCCCGCGCGGCCCGCACATGGCCCCCACCCCGGTAAGGGCAATTCACTTGTGGTGCGGGGCCGCGCCATGGAGGATCACTGCGGCTCACTCACCTGCCGGCTGCCTTACCCAACGCGGGAGTTGCCATGATCGAGGGACCGTATTTCGTGCTCGTCGTGCTGAGCGCACTCGCCTGCGGCCTGGTCGCCGGAGCGTTCGTCGCGTTCTCGACCTTCGTGATGCAGGGCCTGGCCGCGCTGCCCCCGGCGCAAGGCATCGCGGCGATGCAGTCGATCAACGTCAAGGCGCTCACCGCAGGGTTCATGACCGTGTTCATGGGCGCCGCCGGACTCAGCGCGGTCGTCGCCGTCGTCACCTTCGTGCTCTGGCCCGACGACGGCACCGTCGAGCTGCTCCTCGGCAGCGCGCTGTACCTCTTCGGCTCGTTCGGGGTGACCGTCGCCGCGAACGTCCCCCGCAACGACGCCCTCGCCAAGCTCGACGCGCAGGCGCCGCAGAGCGCGGACCACTGGCGAACGTACGTCCGTGAGTGGACCCTGTGGAACCACGTCCGGGTCGGCGCGTCCCTGGCCGCGACGGCGTCCTTCACCCTCGCCCTGACCTGACCAGACCTGACACCCATCTCCCCTCCGAACGTGCCGGGCCCGCCCACCCGTCGTACAGTGGCCGGAAGCCTGTGAAAGCACGCGAGGGAGACGGCCATGGCCGACCCCAAGGGCTTCCTCACCACCGCCCGCCAGGAATGGCCGCGCCGACCCGTCGGCGATCGGGTCAAGGACTGGGACGAGGTGTACGTCCCCGGTGCGCTGCTGCCCATCATCGAGCGGCAGGCCGACCGCTGCATGGACTGCGGCATCCCCTTCTGCCACGACGCCTGCCCGCTGGGCAATCTGATCCCCGACTGGAACGAGCTCGTCTCGCGCTCCGACTGGCGCGCGGCGGCCGACCGGCTGCACGCCACGAACAACTTCCCCGAGTTCACCGGGCGCCTCTGCCCCGCACCCTGCGAGGCGGGCTGCGTCCTCGCGATCAATCAGCCCGCCGTCACCATCAAGAACGTCGAAGTGGCCATCGCCGACCGCTCATGGCAGGACGGCCTCAACCCGGCCCGCACCCCGGACCGGCACTCCGGGAAGACCGTCGCCGTCGTCGGCTCGGGACCTGCCGGACTCGCCGCCGCGCAGCAGCTGACACGGGCCGGTCACACCGTCGCCGTGTACGAGCGCGAGGACCGCGTGGGCGGGCTCCTGCGGTACGGAATCCCCGCGTTCAAGATGGAGAAGCATCACCTGGAGCGGCGGCTGGCGCAGATGCGGGACGAAGGCACGGTCTTCCGTACGTCCGTCGCGATCGGACAGGACATCGGCGCCGCGGAGCTGCGGGCCAGGTACGACGCGGTGGTGCTCGCCGTCGGCGCCACCGCCTGGCGCGACCTGGACGTGCCGGGGCGGGAGCTGACCGGCATCCAGCAGGCGATGGAGTATCTCCCGCTCGCCAACCGCGTGTGCGAGGGCGACTTCGACACATCGCCGCTGTCCGCCGACGGCAAGCATGTCGTGATCATCGGTGGCGGGGACACCGGAGCGGACTGCCTGGGCACGGCGGTGCGTGAGGGGGCCGCATCCGTCACGCAGTTGGACATCTACGAGCGGCCCGGTGACCTGCGCGACGAACTGGCCGAGCCCTGGCCGACGTACCCCAAGGTCTACCGTCTCTCCGGCGCGCACGAGGAGGCGGGCGAGCTGCGCACCGCTCCCGCGACGGACGCCGACGCGCGCCTGTTCGCCGCCTCCACCCTTAGCTTCGGGGGCGACGCGGCGGGCCATGTGCGCTCCCTGCGGCTGACCGAGGTGGACGCGGATCGCCGCAGGCGGCCCGGCACCACCCGTACGCTCCCCGCCGATCTGGTGCTGCTCGCGCTCGGCTTCTCCGGGCCCGAGCGGACACCGGGCGGCCTGGTCGAGCAGATCGGCCTGGATGTGGACGACCGCGGCACCCTCGCCCGCGACGCCAACTTCACGACGAACGTGCCGGGCGTCTTCGCGACGGGCGACGCGGCCCGCGGCGCGTCACTGATCGTGTGGGCCATCGCCGAGGGCCGCGCGAGCGCGGCCGCGGTGGACCGCTGGCTGACGGGCACGACCCAGCTCGCGGCACCGATCGGGCCGTACGACCGCCCGATGACCGTATGAACCGACCGCCTGCCCGGGGACAACCGAACCGCCCGCCCAAGGACAACCACCTGCTCAGGACAGCAGGAAGTCGGCCTCCCCCGCCTTCGCCCCCTGGATGAACGCGTTGATCTCGCCGTACGTGTAGATCAGCGCAGGACCGTCCGGATCGGCCGACTGGCGGACCGCGACCCGGCCGTCGGCCAGCTTCATGGCCTCCAGGCAGTTGCCTCCGTTGCCACCGCTCCACGGCTTGTGCCAGCCCTCGCTGCCGAGGTCACGCGCGGGCATGCCGTTGTAGATCCGGGAGTCGTCCCGGGACTCGGGGCGTGACCCGGCTCCGGGCTTGGACCCGGGTCGCGTACCGGCTCGGTGTCGATCCATTCACAGCTCCTTGCGGAGGTCCCTCAGGAGCTCCTTTGTGCGTTGTGCCGTCGCGGCTTGCGCCGCCATGCGGTCCATGACCTCGAGGCGGGTCGCGACCTCGGTGCGCGCGTCCAGATAGACGGCGCCGGTCAAGTACTCGCTGTAGACCATGTCCGGCAGTTCCGCCATGGCGAAGCGGAAGAGCACGAACGGTCCGTATGTGCCCGGGTGCGGACCCGCCGCGAACGGCGCGATCTGCAACGTCACATGCGGAAGTTCGACGGCTTCGAGCAGCTTGTCGATCTGCTCGCGCATCACATCGGAACCGCCCACCGGTCTGCGCAGGGCGGTCTCGTCCATCACCATCCAGAGCCGTGGCGCGTCCTCACGGCTGAGCAGCGACTGGCGCTCCATCCGCAGCGCCACATACCGCTCGACGTCCTCGGGACGGGTCTGGCCGATCGCCCCGGAGCGCATCACACCACGCGCGTACTCCTCGGTCTGCAGCAGGCCGGGCACGAAGTGCGGTTCGTAGGACCTGATGAGGCTGGCCGCGCCCTCCAGGCTGACGTACATGCTGAACCAGCCCGGCAGGATGTCGTGGAACCGCTGCCACCAGCCCGGCTTGTTCGCCTCTTCGGCGAGCGTCACGAAGGCGTCCGCCTCGTCGTCGGCGACGCCGTAGGACTTCAGGAGGAGCTGGAGATACGGGATCTTGAGCGCGACCTCGGCCATCTCCATGCGGCGGACCGTGGCGGGGGCGACGCGAAGAATCCGCGCCGCCTCCTCTCGCTTGAGGCCTGCGCGCTCACGCAGGTCCTGCAAGCGACGGCCGAGGACGACCTGGCCGACGGTCGGCGCGGACCGCGGTTCGCTCACGTCCTACCTCCACGTACTCCATGTAATGCCAATTCACTCCGCACCTGGAGCCGTTGCGAGCAGTGTGCCATGTGCCGTCTCGAAGGGACACGCCACTGTGCACTTTTCAGAGTGGGTCTTGCCAAGGTGTTCCCGGCGGGGCGATAGTGGATGGCGTGACTCCGCCCGCGCCGTTACACACAGCTGCCGCCGAAGCCCCTGTTGGCGTTTCCGCCGACGTGTGGGCCGATGGCGGCTCCGAGCTCTGCGTCAGCTTCGCGCTCGTGCCACGGCCGGGCTCCGCCGCGCAGGCCAGAAAGCTGGCGAAAGCCCAGCTCCTGGGCTGGAACATAGGCGAGGAAGCCCGTGACGCGGCGGCCCTCGTGGTGTCCGAGCTGGTGACGAACGCGATCGTGCACACCGCGAGCCACCGGATCGTCTGCGAACTCTGCACGCGGCCCGGGTCACTACGCATAGCTGTGCGTGACGATGGATACGGATCAGGTGTCCCGCGGCCCGCCCAGGAGGGGCCCGACGCAGACGATGAGCACGGGAGGGGACTGCTCCTCGTCGAAGCGGTGAGCAACGCGTGGGGTGTGCGGGACGAGGGTCCCGGAGCCGGCCTCACCGTATGGGCGGAACTGCGGGCGTGACGTGAATGAGGGTGCGGGCGTGAGGACGACGTGGACAGGGGGCGTGTGAGCACGGTGACGGTGCGGCGGCTGTTGGATCTGGACACGCTGGTCCGCTTCGAACGGAGGCGGTCCGCCGCCGCCTCCCCACCGCCCCTGACGCGGCTCGCCGTCCCGGACGGGATGTCGCAGCCCCTGGGGTGTGACGCGGTCTCGGTGCCTTCTCGGTTCGGGCCCCTGCTGATGGCGCGGTTGCCTCGCGCGGGTTGTGTGTACGAGGACGTGGACGCGGCGCGCTGGTGGTGGATCGTGCCGGCCGACTCCGATGTCGCCCTGGAATGGCCGTCCCCCGCCTATTACTCCGCGGGAGCCGTGGTGCCGGGCGCCCGGCGCGCTCCCTCCTTGATCCACAGCCCCTCCGGGGGCGAGGTTCCCTATACGCCGCCGATTCCGCTGTATCTGGCGTGGTGCAGGGCCACGGGGACCACTCCGGCGTGGTCGCGGGCCGTACGGGCCTAGCCTGACGCGGGAGCCTTGGCCACCGCCACCGCCATCACCGGCTCCGCCCTGTCCCCTCACCCCGCCACCGCGACCTCCTCCGCGCACATGGAGCCTCCCTTGCTGTGACACGCCCCGGTCGTGCGCCCGTAGATATCGGCCATCATCGACTTCACCTCGACCACGTCGACGCGCTTGGCGATGCGGTGGCCGTGGCCACGGTGCGTGGGGGCGATGACGTCACGGTCGTCGTCGAGATGGGCGCACACTCCGGTGGCTGATGCCTCCCCACCTGCGTACAAGTAGACGGAACCGGGGATGTCGCCGGTCGCGAACTCCCCGTGGAGGCGCTCCTCGAAGTCACGGATCGTACGCATCGTGCGGTACGCGTCAAGCAGTGCGGGGCCGTCAAGGCCGTTCTCATGGGGTGCTCATCGGGTGCTCGAGGTGTCCGGACCGCGTCGCTCACGGAAGAACTCCTTTGCCTGCGCGGGTGCGGAGTGGCGTGCATGGGGTATGGCACTGCGGCCCGGACGAACCGGCAACAGCTGCCCGGGGCGCAAGCCCACATCCGACGTACGCAGCGCACAGAAGGAGAAGCAGACGGAGAAGCAGACGAACGACAAGCAGCAGAGCAGCAGCGGCCAGCAGAGCAACAGCCGTTCCCAGAGCGCCACTTCGGATTCCGAGGCGCTGCTCTTCGGTGGCCCCCTGCGCTACGACACCGGCTGGGCCCAGTACGAGGAGGCCTTCCTCCAGCTGGGGTTCCGGTCCATGCTGAAGCGGCTTCCCGCGCTCCTCGCCGCCAGCTTCCGGCTCGCCCGGCAGGCCGACCGGCGGGCCGCGCGCATCGTGATCGGCTCCGAGCTGGGCCGCGGGCTCGCCCAGGCGGTGAGCCTCCTCGCGGTCAACAGCGTCCTCGGCCGTCTGATGACCGACGCCCCGGTGGCCGACCGGCTGCGCGGCGCCACGCCCGCCCTGGTGACGGTGGCGTGCGCGCTGCTCGTGGCCGCGCTGCTGCGCGCCGCTTCGACGTACGCGACCGGGCGCCTCGAACCGAAGGTCGAACGCGTCGCCACCGAGCAGTACTTGGAGAGGGCCGCGTCGGTGGAGCTCTCCGCCATCGAGGACGACGCCTTCCACAAGCTGCTCGACACCGCGCAGTACGGAGCCGCGTCCGCCCGCCGCATGATCGGCATCGCCACGCGCGTGGTGAACGCGATGATCTCGCTGATCGCGGCGGCGAGCGTGTTGACCGTCCTGCACCCGCTGCTGCTCCCGCTCCTGGTGACGATGACCCTGCCGAGCGCGTGGAGCGCACTGACGATCGCCCGGCGCCGTTACGTCTCCTTCCACGCCTGGGTGCAGCACGCCCGCGCGGGGCGCCTCATCGGCAGCCTTCTCACGGAGGCGCGTGCGGCCCCCGAGATCCGGGTGCACGGCGTCGGTCCGTTCCTGCTGCGGCACTTCCGTTCCATGGCGGAGGCCGCGGAGGAGGAGCAGGCGCGCCTGGCGCGGCTCGCCGCCCGGACGGGTCTGATCGCGGCGGCCTGGACGGGCCTCGCCACCGTGGCGACGTACGCGACGCTGGGCGGGCTGATGCTCTCCGGGGCGATGGCGCTCTCCGTGGCGGGCACCGCCGTCATCGCGATCCGCACCGGCGCCTCCAATCTCGACACTCTCGTCGTGGAGATCAACTCCCTGCACGAGGACGCCCTGTTCGTCGGCGACCTGGAGCGGCTCTTCGTGGAGGCGGCCCAGCGCGCGATCCCGGTCGGCGGCGCCGAACTCCCCACGGATCCACGGGAGATACGGTTCGAGAACGTCACCTTCCGCTACCCGGGGGCCTCGGGCAAGGACGCGCTCAGCGACATCTCCCTCACCCTGCCCACCGGAAAGATCGTCGCCCTCGTGGGTGAGAACGGCTCCGGCAAGACCACGCTGGTCAAGCTGCTCGCGGGCCTGTACGCGCCGAAGGACGGCCGGATCCTGTGGGACGACGTCGACGCGGCGACCGCGGACCGGCATCAGCTGGCGGAACGTATCGCGATGGTGGCGCAGGACTTCAAGCGCTGGCCGTTCACGGCGCGCGTGAACATCGCGATCGGCCGGTCGTCGGTGCCGCTCACGGACGACCGGATCGGCGACTCCGTCGGGGAGGCCGGTGCCGGGGACGTCGTGGCCGATCTGCCGCGCGGGCTCGACACGTTGCTGGCCCGCGCGTTCACCGGCGGGCACGAGCTTTCCGGTGGTCAGTGGCAGCGGCTCGGCATCGCGCGTGCCGCGTACCGGCGCGGCAGCATCCTCATCGTGGACGAGCCGACGGCGGCGCTCGACGCCCGCGCCGAGCTCGAGGTCTTCGAGAAGATCCGGGCCCTTGCCGGAACGGGCCAGACCGTCATCCTCATCACGCACCGCCTGGCGTCGGTGCGCCACGCGGATCTGGTCCACGTCCTGGAGGGCGGGCGCCTGGTGGAGTCGGGCTCGCCCGACGAGCTCCTGCGGACGGGTGGTGTCTATGCGGAGCTGTACGCCTTGCAGGCCGACCAGTTCACGGCGAAGGTCCCCTCACCGAACGGGCACGCCGAGCGCTGAGGCTCAAGAGGCCTGAGGCCTGAGGCCCAAGGTCTGAGTCCTGAGCGCTGAGGGGCGTGCCCGGCCCTGGCCTACGCGGCGGCGGCTATCTCGGCCAGATCGGCCAGATCCGTCACCGCGGTCGCGGCGGGTCCGCGCACGATCACCAGGAAGGCGTCGGAGGCGAGGTCCATCACGACCTCCGCCTGCTGCCCCTCCGTACGGCGGGCCCGCGCGAACTCCTCCGCGGGCCACGATCCTCGCGATCCACCGGCCGGAAAGCGTTCAAGTACCACTCGACTGTTCATCATTGTCCTTCTGCTCCCCCGTTGGCAGTCCTCATAGGACTCTTTCGAAGTAGAACGCGCCGAGGGGCCTGAAAGACTCGCAACGTGACGTACCTGACACCGAGTTGTGCCAGTTCCTCACATCTCGTACTCGTCGTGATACCGCAGTCGGCTGCTGCCCGCCGGAGCCCCGAGCCCTGCCGAGCGGCCTTTCGGCTCCTCCCACTTCTCCTGCCGGCCGAGGGCGGTGAGATCGAGGAAGCTGGAGTACGAGGCCACCCAGTCGAGGCCGCGGTCGTACGTCGAGTACGTGTGGAAGACGCGGTCCCCGTCGCGCAGGAAGCAGCTGAGGCCGGGCTGTTCGTAGGAGCCTTCGCCCTTGTCGACAGTGGCGTTGAAGTCGTGGTTGAAGTCGCTGTCGTTCGAGGAGTACCACGGCACCGTCCAGCCCATCCGCGCCTTGAAGGGCAGGATCTTGGTGAACGGCGCACGGGAGACGGCGATGAAGTTCGTACTGCGGGCCCGCAGATGTGCGAGGTGCCCGATCTGGTCCATGAACGCCGAGCAGCTGCGGCACCCGGCGTCCCACTCCGGGGCGAACATGAAGTGGTAGACGATCAGTTGGGCGTCTCCGGCGAAGAGGTCGAACAGCGTGGCCTTGCCGTCGGACCCGTCGAACAGATACTCCTTCTCGATCTCGACCATCGGAAGCCGGCGCCGCTCGGCGTTGAGCGCGTCACGCGCCCTGGTCTCCGCCTTCTCCTTGGCGAGCAGGTCCTTGCGCGCGGCGAGCCACTCCTCGCGCGTGACGATGTCGGGAAGTCCCATGATCCGTCAGTCCCTCCTGCGGACCCGCCCCTCGGATCCGTGCTTCTGAGAGGGGTGACCTGCGGGATCGTCGGAACTCATCGGTCGCGGCGGAGAATCTTCAAAAGAATCCAGAAGAATCTGGGACGGCGCCGGAAGCTGGGATGGCCGCGCCGGAAGCGTGAGCAGTCCGTGCGCGGGTCGAGGGACGCCACCGCGGTTCCTCCTGCGGTACGTCCAGTGCGAGCCGGGGGAAGCGTTCGATGGGCGCGGCGCCCTCAGCCCTCGTACTCCTGGATGCGTCTGCCGTGGCCGCGGTCGATCAGGGCGGGCAGCTCGGCTTCCAAGTCCGCGACGATTTGCGGCACATCGAGGGTCAGCAGCCGCCGGTCGCGCATCAGGATCCGTCCGTCGACGATCGTCGTGGTGACGTCCGACGAGCGGGCGCTGTGCACGAGCGTGGCCGCGAGGTCGTGCACGGGCCGGGTGTGCGGACCGTCGAGGCCGACGAGGACGATGTCCGCACGGCGGCCCGGCGCGAGGCTGCCGATGTCGTCCCCCAGGCCGACGGCCCGCGCGCTCTGCAGCGTGGCGTGGTCGAGGGCCTGACGTGCGGTCAGCCACGTCGGGTCGCGCCGCGTGGACTTCTGCACGAGCGCGGTGAGCGTCATGGACTCCCACACGTCCAGGGTGTTGTTCGACGCGGCGCCGTCCGTGGCCAGGCCGACGGGGATGCCGATCTCGCGCAGGGCGCGCACCGGCGTGGTGTCCCAGCCGAACTTGAGGTAGCCGCGGGGCGCTGACGCGACGGCGATGCGTCCCGTGCCCTCCTGGAGGAAGGGCAGGTCGCGGTCGAGGATGCCGGTCCCGTGCGCGATGAGGACGTCGACGTCGAGCAGTCCTGTGCGGTGCAGGGTCTCGATGGGGGTGCGGCCGTGGCGGTCGAGGCTGTGGTCGGTCTGGGCGCGGTTCTCCGCCGCGTGCAGATGGACCATGAGGCCGTGCTCGCGGGCGAGTTCGGCGGTCGCGGCGAGGTCCGTGTCGTCGACGGTGTACGGGGCGTGCGGGGCGAGCGAGGTGGTGATGCGGCCGTCGGTGGCGCCGCGCTGCCTCAGCGCGAACTCCAGCGAGGCGGCGCGGCCCTCGGGCCCCTGCGAGGAGAAGAAGGCCGCGCCGAGATTGGCGCGAAGACCACTGAGGGTGACGACGTCGGCGACGGTGTCCATCGCGAAGTAGTGGTCGGCGAAGGTCGTCACGCCGCCCCGGATCATCTCGGCGCAGGCGAGCCGCGCGCCGAGTCCGACGACCCGCTCGGTCAGATTCGACTCGATGGGCCAGATCCAGTCGTTGAACCACTCGTGCTCCGGCAGGTCCTCGGCGATGCCGCGCAGGGCCACCATCGGCGTGTGCGTATGGCAGTTGATCAGCCCCGGCAGGGCCACCTGGCCGCGCGCGTCGATGTGCTCGACGGCCTGGAGTCCCACGACCACGGGGGTGGTGGTGATGGCTTCGATGCGACCGTCGCGTACGACGATGGCCGCGTCGTCGAGAAATCCGATCTGGTCCTGTGCGTCGTGGACGAGGGCCGTGCAGCCCGTGATGACGAGGTCGGCGGGGCCGTGCGCGGGAGGCGGCGTCATCTCTTCACGGTAGGGGGAGTGCGCATCCCGTACCCTGTCGCGTCGCCCGTTTCGCGAGCACGCTGATGTCAACTACCCACCGCGCGATTACAGTTGGAGCCCGCCATGCTCCTCGGCACGTGGAACCTGGAGAACCTCTACCGGCCCGGCGGCAGGTTCGGGCCCAAGGACAAGGCCGCGTACGAGGCGAAGCTGGCCTCGCTCGCCGCGACGATCAAGGCGCTGGACCCGAGTGTCCTCGGCGTGCAGGAGGTCGGCGACCCGGAGGCCCTCACGGACCTGGCCGGGATGCTGGAGGGCACCTGGCACACCACGCTCTCGGAGCACGCGGACGAGCGCGGCACCCGCGTCGGCTTCCTCAGCTCGCTCCCCGTCTCGGTCGTGACCGACGAGGACCGCTTCCCCGCACCGCTGCGGCCCGTGCAGATCAACGACGCGGGCAAGCCGGTGGCGCGGGCGGGGCGCGGGGTGCTCGCGGTGACGGTCTCGACGCGCGCCTTCTTCTTCGACGCGGCCGTCTGCCATCTGAAGTCGAAGCTGCTCTCGTACGGCGGTGGCCGGTTCCAGCCGCGGGACGAGGGAGAGCGGGCCCGCTTCGGGGCGTACGCGCTGAACCGGCGTTCGGCGGAGGCCACGCTGGTGCGTTCGGTGGCCGGCCGTCTCCTGCAGGGCGACGGCCGCGAACACGATGTCGTGGTGCTCGGCGACCTGAACGACGAGGTGTCGGCGGCGACGACCCAGATCCTGCTCGGTCCGCCCGGCTCCGAGATCGGCACCCCGGGATTCGACCAGCCCGACAAGGGCGACGCGCAACGGCTGTGGAACGTGGCGCCGCGCATCCCGGCCGAGCAGCGTTACTCCCGTATCCATGCGGGGCGCCACGAGCTGATCGACCACGTCCTGGTGAGCCGCGGCCTGCTGAGCCTGGTCACGGCGGCGGGCACGGGCGTGCCCGGCTCGACGGCGACCGCGCTGCCGTCGGTGGAGGACGAGGATCCGGCGGTACGCAGGGACGCGCGGGGCTCGGACCACGCGCCGGTGTGGATCCGGATCGAGCGTTGAGGCCCTTGGGGCCCTAGCTCCGGCCCGTCGCCGCTGTCCCGACCGCCGCCGCCGTCGCCGCCTCCTGGCGCTCCCATGCCTGCTGGAGCCGCAACGTGTCTTCGAGAACCGTGTCCTCGACCATCCGGCCCCAGCGGATCCTGGCCCACTGGATGCCCTCGTTCTCGTACAGGCTGCCGTCCGCGAGGGTCGCCTCGATGCGCAGCCGGACGATGACGTGGGTGTTCCAGGGCCAGCCCTTGACGACCACGTCGGTGAGGCTGAGCCGCATGCCGGGGATGCACCGGTTGGCCCGCTCGAACCAGTCGGCGAAAGCCGCGGGGCCGCGCAGTTCGGCGCCGAGGACGCCGTCGCCGATGAAGCGGAACCTCAGATCGGGGGCTGCCATGGAGACGGCGGGCTGGTAGTTGCCGCTGCCGTCACCGGCGATGCGCCAGAGGGCTCGGACCTTGCGGCGGACGATGGCGTGGTACATCGGGGGCACCTCCGGTGACCGAGTGACTTGCGCGCGTGTGGCTTGCACGACTGATTTCCACATGTGGCTTGCACACGTGACTTGCACGTGTGACTTCCACGTGCGGCTTGCATTTCACAAGGGACCATCCCTGGCAACCGTAAGCCGGTGAGCCTGTCCCTTGCAAATCACAAGCGAGTACCGTGGGCGCCATGAAAGGCGAACGCTTTGCCCGCATGCACTGCTCGGTGGCGCGCGCGGCGGCCGTGACGGCCGACCGGTGGACGGTGCTGATCCTGCGCGACCTGTTCCTTGGCCTGAACCGCTACGAGGATCTCCGTGCCGACCTGGGCATCGCGACGAACATCCTGGCGGACCGCCTCGAACACCTGGCCGCCGAGGGCGTCGTGGAGCGCCGGGCGTATCAGGACCGCCCGGTGCGCCACGAGTACGTACTGACGCCCGCGGGCCAAGAGCTCTACGGCACCGTCCTGACCCTCATGACCTGGGGCGACCGCCACCGCTCCGACGGCGAGGGACCGCCCCTGCTGCCCGTCCACGACACCTGCGGCCACCCTGCCGAGCCCCGCGTGACGTGCGCGCACTGCGGAGGGGAGCTGACTTCGGGGACGGTGACGCACACGCCGGGCCCCGGCGGGCGGACGGCGCCGGGGACGGCGCTGGTGCACACGGTGCTGCCCGCGGGCTGAGCCTCAGCCGCGCGGGACCACCGTCGAGAGCACACCCGGCAGCGGATACCAGTCCGACGACACAATGCTGGCGTTGCCGCGCGCGAGCAGGGCGACGCGGTCCCGGGCCTGGGTCTCGGTCGCGTTCACGGAGTCGATGGCCGGGGCGACGTTGTGGGCGTCGGACATGACGACCAGATAGCGCCGGTCGGCGTACCACTTGGTGTCGATGGTGCCGCCCGCGTACTTGGACGCGTCCCCGTCGAACAGGACGAACCAGGGCCGGATCGCCGCGTCCGTGTACCGCCCGCGCGGGTCGCCCGCCTCGGCGCCGAGCACGGCGGGGAAGGCCGCGGCCTCACCGAGGCGCCCGGCCGCCGCGAGGTCGCGCAGATGCGTGGCGTACTCGCGGTCGGTCCACAGGGTGTCGAGCGGGTTGCTCTGCTCGACGGTGCCGGGAATGAGCTCGACGATGAACTTCCCCGCGAGGGCGCTCCGCTGGGGCCAGCCGTCACTCCGTACGGCCTCGTCGAGAGTGGCGTGCCCTCCGGTGAGCTGTCCCGGGCGGTAGACGGCGTCGCCGAGCTTGCTGGTCAGGAGGGCGTCGAGGTCGGCGGGTCCGCGTCCGTTCTTCCCCTGGAAGCCGTCCTTCAGCTCGACCTTCAGGAGGATGGGCCGGTGGCCGGGGTGGGCGTCGTGCCAGCTCTTCATGTCGGAGAGGCAGCCCGCGAAGCTCTGATCACGCGATTTGGTGCGCAGTTCGGCCGGGCTTGTGGCGTTCTCGCAGTTGCTGTCGTTGCCGACCGGATTGCTGTGCGAGACCCGCCAGCCGCTGCCGAACACATTGGTCCACACGTCGAGTTCGAGCATCCCGGCGCCCGAGTCGAGCGCGTCGGCGAAGTACGGGAACTTCGACTTCTCATAGGCGTTGTGGACGCCGACGCCGGTGGTGGAGGCGTACGACGACTGCGGCGCCGGATCGTCGGCGGCGGATGCGGAGCCGCTCGCGGACCCGGCGGTTGTGAGCGCCAGCGCACCGGCCGCCACGACCGCCATGGCGAGGCCTGTCCCTGTCCCTCTACGTGCCCTCATGTCAGCTGTCCCCTCCACCGCTCCGGTCAATTCTGATGAAACGTATGGGAGTTGAGTGGCGTATGGGAAGACGGCGATTTACGGGAGAGGAGAGATATCCAGCCGTGCGGTCACGAGGGAGAGGGCGGGGGTTGCGGCGAGTCCGCTACCGTCTGCGCCGGTTATGGATCAACGTACTCAGAGCATCGTCCGCTTGCGGAACCCGTAGAAACTGATCTGCCCCCCCCCACACACACGGAACGCCACAGAAAGGGATCAGCCCCCCATGCCCCTCGCCCTCTCCCGCATCTCCCGTACCCGTCTCGCCGTCACCGCGGCCGTCGCCGCGGTGCTCGCCGTCGGCGCCCCGGCCGCGTACGCCTCGCTCGACGACGCGGACACGCGCACGCCCGGCACGACCACCACGACCCAGGTGTCGCGGGGCGACGCCTATACGGAAACCCGCCTCCTCTTCGGGACCGAACGCCCGGACGGAGGACCCGACGTGACGGACAAGCAGTTCATGAAGTTCATCGACGTCGAGGTGACGCCGTCGTTCCCCGACGGGCTCACCGTGCAGGACGGCCGCGGCCAGTGGCGGGACTCGAACGGCAAGATCGAGCGGGAGCGTTCGTACGAGCTGATCCTGCTGTATCCGACGTCGCAGGCGCACAAGAGCGACGCCCTGATCGAGGAGATCCGCGAGGACTACGTGAAGGAGTACGCGCAGGACTCGGTGGCGCGGCTCGACGACAGGCTGCGCGTGGACTTCTGAGGCGCGCTCGCGTCGTCCCGGTCGGTCAGGCCACCGCGGTGAGCTCCGCGAGCAGCGCGTCGATGCGCTCCGCGTGCCGCCGCGGCAGGCGGCCCGTGTCGTCGACGTGCACCGCGCAGGCGGTCGTGGTGTCGACGAGGCGTTCGAGGGTGACCGCCACCTGCTCCGAGCCCGCGGAGTGCCGCGCCAGGGTGGGCAGCTCGGCGGCCGCGAGGTCGATCGCGGCACGGGCCTCGGCCAGTGTCCGGTAGGCATCGCGCCGCAGGGCCCAGCGGGCGGCACGGTGTTCGGCGTCGGCCGGGCCGCCGTCGCGGGCGCCGCTCAGGACGTGGCGCAGGTAGGCGTGCGCGGACTCACGGGCGGCGGACAGCCGGTCCTGTACGCGGCCGCCGCGCTGCACCGGCCAGGGCAGATGCCCGACGAGCAGGACGATCCCGCAGGCGAGCAGCGTCTCGCCGATCCGCCCCCAGGAGGCCTGCGGCTCGCCGCCCACCATGACGAGGGCGAGGACGAGGACGGTGACGACGGCGGTCTGGGCGGCGAAGTGCCGGGTGGCGACGGGGATCAGCGCACCGCACACGGCGACGACGGCGACGAGCCCGGCGGGCCGCGGCAGCAGGGCGGCGAGCCCCGCGAAGAGGACGGCGCCCAGGACGGTGCCGAGGGCGCGGCACAGGACGCGCGAGACGAGCGGCCCGAGGTCGGGCTTGACCAGGAAGACGGCGGTGGCGGGCAGCCAGTACCAGTGCGGGTGGTGCAGCGCCTGCGCGACCGCGGTGCTCGCCCCGAAGCAGAGCGCGACCCGCACGCCGTACTCGCGCCCGCCGGGGCCGATCGCCGTGCGCAGTACGTCGACGGGGCCGCGCCCGCGCCCGTGCGGGGGCCTGGCGGTGCCGCCGTCGAAGGCCTCGGCGGCGTGCAGCAGCGCGTCGTCGAGGGCGCGGAGCCCGGCGCCGGAGCGGGCGGGTGCGGGCAGCGGCCCGCAGGGAACGCCGTCGCGGATGGCCGCGGCGAGGCGGCGCGGGCCCTCGCCTGCACGTTCAGGGAGCGGCTCATCGGCCCAGGCGAGCGCGGTCGCCGCCTCGCCGAGCGGCAGCGCGGCGCGGTACTGCGCGTGCAGCCGCCGCTCGGCCGCCGAACTGGCGCGGCGCCGAAGACGCGGCCCGGAGAGGGCGTCCTGTGCCTGGTCGAGTGCGGCGGTGAGGGCGGCGCGGCGGGCGGTCGAGTCGGGGGTGCCCGCGGAGTCGATGAGCGAGGCGACGGCTTCGTACACGGCGGAGACGGCGGCACGCTCGCCGTCGAGACGATAGGGAAGCCCGCCACCGACACCACCACCGGCCCACCCGTTGCCGGGCGAGGGCGAAGGCAGCAGGAGCCTCAGCAGAAGCAGCCACCCGGCCCCGGCGAGAAAGAACAGCGCGCGCTGCCACCCGGGCTCGGGCAACGGCATCCCGGCCCCGATGGCGGCGGCGACGAGCAGCTGCGTGCCGCCGGCCGAAGCGACGGGCCCGACGGCGCTGAAGGCACCGGCGAGCAGGCCGAGCAGCGCGAACAGCAAGGGCAGCAGATACGACCCTCCGAGGCGATCGGCGACGTAGGCCCCCAGGAGCATCCCGCCCGCGCCCGCGAGCGCGGGCGCCCCGAGCCGCCGGACGGCGACCCGCCGACCCCCCGGCCTGTCATTGATCCCGGCCAGCATGGCCCCGAGCGCGGCCACGACCCCCAGGGAGACCCGCCCGGCGACCACACCCGCGCAGAGCAACGGCCCGGCGGCCAGCGCACCCCGCACCACGGAGTGCCACGGCACGGGCCCACGCTGCGTACGCAGGGCATGACCGAGCCAGGGCGGAAGGGAAGCTGCAGCGCGCGGGATCACCGGGTTCACATGCTCCTGTCGTCATCGGAACGGGTACGTGTTCGGAACGGGTACCCGTTCGGAACAGGTACGTGTTCGGAACGGATACGCGTTCGGAACACGTACGTATACCGCCGGACGACATCGGCCTGGGCTTGTGGTCAACGGTAAACGGTGTTCTTGGAGAGGAAGGAACAGGCGTATTTCCGTGATGTGACGCTTGGTGGGCGTTTTGTGAATAACCGGATTGCTCCAGGGCCTAGTTGTCCGTCATATCCCCCGGCACCATGCATACATGAACAGCGGCGCCGGAACGATGCCCTCGCCACCACCGCCTCCACCGTTGCCGTCGGCAAAGCGGCGCAACACGGTTCTCAGACTCTTCGACTCGCCCCTCCACCGGGACTGGGCGGCCTGGACGACCGCGTTCATGGTGGTGTTCACGGCTTTCGCGATCGGTACGAGCGACGACCCGCGCGGCATGCCCGCGTGGCTTGACACCTTGCTGGCGACCATCACGTTCACCGTCCTGTTCGGCCTATTACCCGCGTGGATCCGCCTCCGGATCAGGCGCCGAAGATGGCGTACGCGCAACGGAAGCACTTCTGGCCTCGCCCCGGTACACGAGCGCCCCGTCCCACCTCCCTCGCCTCAGGGGTACAGCTCCTCACCTCCCCCGGATCAGGTGACGCCGCCCTCGCCGCCTCGGAGCGTCGGCTCCGGTCGCATGAACCGCGTGACCCCCGTGGACGGGTCCCAGATCCTGACGCACGCACGGCAGACTCTGCCGCACCCGGTCGCTCGCGCCATCCGCGCGCTCCAGCAGGCGGACACCCCCAGGGACCAGTACGAAGCGATGCTCGACGCCTCCGAGAGCCTCTCCCTCACCGTGTGCGTCACGGCGGCCGCGCTGCTGCACAAGCCGGGAACGGACTCAGGGCTAAGCGTCCTGTCCGGGCTACGGAATGCCTACCTGGGAGCGGGCACTACATTCGGCACTTGGACGGTGGGGGTCGACCGGCTCGCCGCCCTCGCGCCGGGACACGCACAACTGCCTGCGGGATTCTCCTCAGGCGTGGTCGACATGGTCGACGACCTCAAGGCGCTGAAGAGCGAACGAAATCGCACCGCTCACGGCGACAAACCGGTCAGCCAGCCCGAGGCGGCCCTGCGCGTCGCGGAGTGCCGAGAGTTCCTCGAACACGCTCTCGCCGCAGCGCGGTTCCTGGAGGAGTTGCCCTGGCTGTGTATCGCGACGTGCGACTACCGGCAGCGAACGGGGACCTTCGATGTCGTGGCGCGGAACGCCACGGGCGACCATCCAGTATTCGAACGCCAGACGTACGAATGGGGCGAGCCTGTCGCCGGAGACACGTTCTACTTACTCACACCGGAAGGCCGTGTGCCGCTGTCCCCCTTCGTCACGTATACGTTCTGTCCCCAATGCAGGCAGACGGAGACCTGCTACACCTCACATGTTCCGAAGCACGAGAGCCACGCGACGGTCAAGAGCTTCAGCCGAGGCCACGAAATTCCCGTACCGGAACTCGGCGACGAAATCCGTGCACTGCCGAGCCGACGGTGAGGGCAGTCCTTCGACCACACGGCGTACGCCACCCCGCCTGTGTCCCGAGCATCCCCCACTGCGACGCGGAGTGCCGGACCGTGCCCCGCTGATCCGCTCACGCGGCATGACGACGAACGTAGGCTCCAACCCTACGTAGGTGGTAGCAAAAAAGGCGGTCAGGCAGCCGCCGGGCGTGACGCGCTCGGTACGCATCGATAATTCGCTGGCTGGTGAGGACACACGCCCCGCAAGCTGACGGCTATGAACCGGAACGACCAGGCCCTCACCACCGCACCGCCCACCCACCAGATCCGCGCCGCGCACACGGAGTCGACCGTCACCGTCTACCAGGCGTACGCCCCTGAGATCGGCGAGCCCGCGGCCCGCACCGGTCGCTTCCCCGCCGCCTGGAAACGGGACCGTATGACGTGGGTCAAGCCGTCCTTCCTCTGGATGATGTATCGCTGCGGCTGGGCCACGAAGGAGGGGCAGGAGACCGTCCTCGCGGTGGAGATCACCCGCGAAGGCTTCGAGTGGGCCCTCCGCAACGCGTGCCTGTCCCACTACGCACGCGGTCTGCACTCCGACCAGGCCACCTGGCGGCGGGAGTTGAGGCGTGCGCCGGCACGGGTCCAGTGGGATCCTGAGCGGGACCTGCACCTGAACCCGCTCCCCTACCGTTCCCTCCAGCTGGGCCTGGCGGGCGATGCCGCACGACGCTACGCGGACGAGTGGACGGTCTCGATCACGGACGTCACCGAGCAGGCCCGGGCCATCCACGCCCTCGTACGCGAGAACGCCCTCGCAGCCGCCGAGGCCCTCCTCCCCACGGAACGCCCCTACCCGACGACCGGGGACGCCCCACTCCCCCACCTGCGTACGTGATGGGCCCCAGCGCCCATAAGTCAGGTGGGTTGCAGGAAAGTCCCGGTGATACCCCGTATTCACGGCGTGTCGGCGGGACTTTTCTGCGAATGACGCCTGCCGCCACGGGCGTCGCCGCCCGTTAGGGGGCGAGGAGTCCCGTTGCCGCGCCTACCGGGTCCACGTCCGGCTCTCCCTCCGGCCACCAGTCGTCCCGTCCCGGCTCGCTTCGGTACGGGTACCAGCGGCCGTCCCGGCCGTAGCGGAGTTGGAGGGAGCCGGAGGCGTTGGTGAGGTGGTTGTGGTGGATCGTCATGCGGGGGAGGTCTGCCGCGATCAGGGCGCCGCGGGCTCGGTCGAAGGGGCCCGCCGGGGGGTCCCAGGGGGATTCGAGGAGCGCGAGGCCCTCCTCACCGCCCTGGCGCCAGGCCGCCGCCGCCCGGGAGAGGTCGGCGGGGGTGTGGCCCACCGACCTTGCCAGTTCGGCGAATTGGCGGCTGAAGCTGCGGCGGCCCGTGAGGCCGGGGTGGGAGGCGGCCAGGCGGATCGCGTCGTGCCAGGGGTCGGCCGCCGGGAGCGGGTTCGCGCCGGTGGTCAAGTACGCGTGGGCCCTGTTTGCCGCGTCCGTGGCCAGGAACTCCAGGGATGTGGGGTTGGGGGCGCCCGGCAGGGACGGGAGGAGTGGGGGTTCGCCCGGGTGGGCGGGGGGTGCGAGTGGGGGTGGGAGCGGCGGGCGGTAGTCCGTTGCCAGGACGTCGCGGGCCAGGGTGCCGGGGAGGCGTTCGCCGGTCGTGCCTGACGACGTGGTGGCCTGCTCGCGCGCTGCCTGGTGCGCGTTGCGCCGGGCCAGCTCGTCGAGCAGTACCTGTTCGTCTCCGCCTCGCAGGAGGAGGAGTACGAAGGGATCCGCGTCCAGCAGTCTCGCCGTCTGGTAAGTGAGCGCTGCCGCGTGCTTGCAGGGGCGGCCGTGATCGGGGCATGTGCAGGACGGGACCAAGTCGCCTGGGCCGGGGAGGAGTTGAGTGCCGGACTGGTCCGCCGCCGCCACCAGCGCGTGCGGCATGTCCTTGTCCAGGAGCGCCGCGATGTGTGCCGGTTCGGTGGCCACCGCGTCCAGGAAGTGGTCCCAGTCCTCCGGCGTGAGGGTGCGCATGCGGATCTCGGCGCGGTATGGGCGGGGGCGGCTGCCGTGTACGTACGCCACGATGCGGCCCGGGGCGACCGTGATCGTGTCGACGTGCCCCTCACGGGCGTAGGCCCGCCCGCGTGCCAGGCGCCCCGCGTCGAGCGACGTCCCCTCCAGGGCGCCGATCCAGGCGTTGCCCCACCAGGAGGTGGCGAACGGCGCTTGGGCGTCGGGGTGTTGAGGGAGCGGGGGGAAGATGCGGCCGGTGTTGTTGGCTAGGCGGGCGGCGGTCATCCCGGTACTGCCGGTCGCGCCTGTCGGCTCTTTCCTCCCGGCCGCGCCGGTTGTGCCGGTCGCCCCCGTCCTCCCGGTCGCCCCGGTCGCGCCTGCCCTGCCCGCGCGGCGGCCGGTGCGGGCGGAGCCGCCCGTGCCGCCGGAGCCGCCCGCCCCTGCGCCGTCAGTCCGACCGACGTCGGCGCCGCTGTCGCCCCTCACGACATCCTCCGCAACGACACCAGATCTGCCAGATCCGCATCCGAGAGCTCCGTCAGTGCCGCCTCGCCGCCGCCGAGGACCGCGTCCGCCAACGCCTGTTTCGCTGCCAGGAGTTCGGCGATGCGGTCCTCCACCGTGCCCTCCGTGATCAGGCGGTGGACCTGGACCGGCTGGGTCTGGCCGATGCGGTAGGCGCGGTCCGTGGCCTGTTCCTCGACGGCCGGGTTCCACCAGCGGTCGTAGTGGATGACGTGGCCCGCCCGGGTGAGATTGAGGCCCGTGCCCGCCGCCTTGAGGGAGAGCAGGAACACCGGGGCCTCGCCCGACTGGAAGCGGTCCACCATCTCTTCCCTGCGCGGGACCGGCGTACCCCCGTGCAGGAGTTGCGTGCCGATACCGCGCCGCGACAGATGCGATTCGAGGAGGCGCGCCATCTCCACGTACTGCGTGAAGACGAGCACCGCGCCGTCCTCCGCCAGGATCGTGTCCAGGAGTTCGTCCAGCAGTTCCAGTTTCCCCGAGCGGGAGCGGCCCCCGCGTGTCGCGATCTCGCCGTCCTTCAAGTACTGCGCCGGGTGGTTGCAGATCTGCTTCAGCGCCATCAGCAGCTTCATGACAAGGCCCCTGCGCGCGATGCCCTCGGCCGCCTCGATGCGGGCGAGCGTCTCGCGTACGACCGCCTCGTAGAGCGATGCCTGTTCGCGGGTGAGCGTCACCGGGTGGTCCGTCTCCGTTTTCGGAGGCAGTTCCGGGGCGATGCCCGGGTCGGACTTCTTGCGGCGCAGGAGGAAGGGGCGGACCAAGCGCGCCAGACGCGCCATCGCCTCGTCGTCCTCACCGCCCTCCACCAGGCGGGCGTGTCGTGCGCGGAACGATTTGAGGGGGCCGAGGAGGCCCGGTGTCGTCCAGTCCAGCAAGGCCCAGAGCTCGGAGAGGTTGTTCTCGACGGGGGTGCCGGTGAGGGCTACGCGCGCCGCGGAGGGGATCGTGCGCAGCGCCTTCGCCGTCGCCGCGTGCGGGTTCTTGACGTGCTGCGCCTCGTCCGCGACCACCAAACCCCATGGCTGGGCGGCGAGTTCGGGCGCGCTCGTACGCATCGTTCCGTACGTCGTCAGGACGAAGCCGCCTTCGATGTCGCCGGTCAGGCTGCGGCCCGTGCCGTGGAAGCGGCGCACCGGGACCCCTGGCGCGAACCGCTCGATCTCCCGCTGCCAGTTGCCGAGGAGCGACGCCGGGCAGACCACGAGGGTCGGTTCGGGGCGGGCCCGGTGCAGGTGGAGGGCGATCAGGGTGACCGTCTTGCCGAGGCCCATGTCGTCGGCGAGGCAGCCACCGAGGCCGAGCGACGTCATCCGGTCCAGCCAGGCCAGGCCCCGGAGTTGGTAGTCGCGGAGGGTCGCGGCGAGCGCGGGTGGCGGGGCGACGGGGTGCAGGTCGTCGGTCAGGCGTTCCCGCAGCCGGGCCAGAGCGCCGGTCGGAACCGCCTCGACCCGCTCGCCGTCCACCTCCGCCGCCCCGGTCAGCGCGACGGACAGCGCGTCCACCGGGTCCAGGAGACCCAGATCCCTTTTGCGGGCCTTGCGTACGAGTTCGGGGTCGACCAGGACCCATTGGTCACGGAGGCGTACGACCGGGCGGTGCGCCTCCGCCAGGATGTCCATCTCCGCCTCGGTGAGAGGGCCCTGGCTCCCGGGCTCGGCCCCGTCGCCGTCGCCGTCGCCGGAACCGAGCGCCAACTGCCAGCGGAACTCAAGTAGTTGCTCGGTCTTGAAAAAGTCGAAGTTGTCCGCCGCCGTGCCGGGTGCGGGGCGCACGACCGCCGTCGCGGTCAGTCCGCGGATCAGTTCCCTGGGCCAGTGCACGGCCACCCCCGCCGCGCCGAGCCGGGTCGCCGCCACGCCGAGGAGTTCGTACAACTCCCCCTCGCTCAGCGGCAGTACATCGGGGCGCGGCCGTTCCAGGAGGCGGGCCAGCGGTGGCCACACGCGGGCCGCCCGCCGCACCGCGAGCAGCGTGTCCACGCGGGCACGCGGGCCGAAGTGGTCAGCTCCGGACCAGAGTTGGGCCGCGTCCGTGACGAGCGTCGGGTCGGCGAGGCTGTGCACCTGCACGACGGCCGCCGCCGGGCTCACCACGCTCTCGCCGGAACCTCCGCCCTGGTCACCGGACGTGGCCTCGCGTACGTCATCCGATGCCCCGTCGAACACCTCGTGCGCCTGCAGATCGAGCCGCAGCGACACCCGCACCCCGGCATCCATCCCGGCCGCCACCTCCGCGGCCCACTCCCGCGCGCCCGGCAGCCGCTGCGGCTCCCGCGCGGCGAAAGGCGCGCCGACCGCGTGCGCCGCGGCGGGCGTACGCGGCAGGGTGTCCACCATCGCGTCGACGAAGGCCCTGACCAGGGCGAGCGGCTCGGGGAGCAGGAGGGGCTTGCTGCCGGGCAGCGGTACGGCGTGCGCCTCCGCCGGCAGCGCGGCGGCGATCGCCCGCAGTTGCGTGACATCGGCGGCGTCCAGCGGCCCGGCCCGCCACGCGTCCAGGTCGCCGCCGGTCAGGCCGGGCAGCAGCCTGCCCCGCGCGGCCAGGTGCAGGGCGTGCCGGGCGGCAGCGGCCCAGCAGGCCACCGCGGGGTGCGCGGGACCGGCGCGCAGCAGGAGCGGGGCGGCTTCCGCGACCGGCAGGATCAGCGCGGGGACGGTACGCGTACGGACGCCCTTGCCGTGGGGGCGTACGACCGCGATCTCGCCCCGCGTCGCGCCGGGCAGCTCCCCGCCCTCACCGGCCTCAGCTCCGGGCTCAGCCCCGGCCCCAGCTCCGGAAAGCCCGGCAGGGAGCTCTCCCCCCGGCGCCCAGAACGCGATCCGCCCCTCCCTCGGCACCTCAGCCGGAAGGAAGACGGCGGCACAGGAGCGCACCAGCTCGCCGAGCCGACCGGCAGGAGGCGGCGGCAGAGGAAGAGACCGAGGCACCGCGGCGGCGTCAGTGGCCGCGACAGCCCCTGCCATCACGTTCACCACACCACTCACCCTCAGTCACTGGCACATCATCCACATCATTCCCGCATGCCAGCCTAGGCCAGCGGCCAGGTAGGCCGCCCCGGGACGGGCGCCGACAGGGCCCCGGGCGAAATCCGGATGCACCGGACCGCCCGCCTCCCGCAGGATCAGGCCCATGACCACCACTCACCGCACCGTCGTGCCCACCCTCTTCCCGCCGCCCGGATACGCCCATGCCGCCCTCGTCGAGGCGGGCACCAAGCTCGCTTTCATGGCGGGCTCGGTGCCGCTCGATCCCGAGGGGAACCTCGTCGGGGAAGGTGACGTGGCGCGCCAGACCCGGCAGGTCATCGCCAACCTCGACGAGGCCCTGCGTGCGATCGGCAGCGACCTGACGCAGGTGGTGGCCAGCACGGTGTACGTCGTGAGCGACGAGCCCGGCCCGCTGAGCGAGGCGTGGGAGGTCGTCCGCGCCTCCGACCTGCTCGCGAAGGGGCCGCACACCTCGACACTGCTCGGCACCACGTGCCTCGGCTACGCCGGCCAGCTGGTGGAGATCACCGCCACGGCTGTGGTCCCGGAGGCTGTGGCCCCGGAGACCGCGAGCCAGGAGGCCGTGGCCCCAGAGACCGCGATCCAGGAGTAGGCCGTTACCCCCCCCTGCACCCCCCCTGGTCAGAGCGCGTCAGCCCCGCGCCCTGCTCGCGAGTCCAAGGGCATACTGCGGCCACCACTGCCCCGCCCTCGGCCCGCCACGGCAGGTTCCGTCTGACTCGCCGGGGCGCTTGATCCACAGGTAGGCGTCGAGCGCGGGGGCGCCGGTGGCGGTGGTGGGCGGGGTGCCGAGGGCGCGGCCGGGCGGGTTGCACCAGGCTTCGTCACCCCCGCCGGTGTAGGGGCCGTTGCCGTTGCGACTGCTGTCGACGACGAAGTGCTTGGCGCCGCCGAGTGCTCGGACGAGGCGGTGTCCGTACGCCGAACTGGCGTTGTTCGTCTGGTAGTTGGACACGTTGACGGCGAAGCCGTCGGCCTTGGCGATACCGGAGTATCGCAGCGGGGCGACCAGGCGGTTCTCGTCGGGGATCCAGCCCGAGTTGCCCGCGTCGAGATAGACCTTGGTGTGCGGGCGCGCCTTGATGCGGTGGACGGCGTAGGCGAGAAGGCCGTACCGCTCGCGGGCGTCGGCCTTCGCGCAGCCCGCGATCTTCTGCGCGACGGCGTCCGGTTCGACGACGACGTACGCGGCGCGGTCACCGATGCCCGCGGCGAACTCGTCGATCCACCGCCGGTACTCCCCCGCGCTGCCCGCCCCGCCTCCGGAGTAGTCACCGCAGTCGCGGTGCGGGATGAAGTACGTGACGAGTACCGCGGTCCGGCGCGCGGCGGTCGCCGCCTCCGTGGCGGCGCGGACCACCGGGCCCGGCCCCGGGCTGTGCAGCCACACGGCTTGCGGGCGCCCTGCGATGCGCTCGATGAGCCGGGCGTCGGCGGTCCGGCCCTGGCGTCGCCACTCGGTGGCCTGGCGGGCGGCGTCGCTGCCCGGCTCGACCCAGAAGGCGGCGCCGGGGGCAGCCGCCGTGGCCGGTTGGGCCGCGAGAGGGGAGGCGGTGGGCACCGAGGGAGAGGCGGTGGGCACCAGGGGGGAAGGCGCCGCGGGCGCGGGCCCGTCGTCGTCACGCGGCGCGACGCCCGCCGCCTCCGCTCCACCGGACGCCGCCGCGCTCAGCAGGAGCGCAGCGGCGGGAAGGCGGGAGAGGCGGGGGGCGGCGCCCCCAAGGCGGGGACAGGCTCGGCCCGGTGGTTTGGAGGGAGGATTC
>NZ_JBVIHP010000033.1:40897-49373 GCF_055570235.1 Streptomyces sp. NPDC031274
GGGAGTTCTCTCGCGGGCTTCTCCCTCCCCCCCCCCCCCCCCCCCCCCCCCCCCCCCCCCCCCCCCCCCCCCCCCCCCCCCCCCACCCGCCCCCCCCCCCCGAGAAGCCGGGCGAGGCGGGGGCCGGCGCCACAAGGGCGGGGACGGGCTCGGCCGGGTGATCGGAAGGGCGGCTGCGACACCGGGCACCTCCAGTTGCTCGGCACCGGATGGGCCCGGCGCATTCCCCGGAGTCTGCGGTCGCCCGGCCCCCGCGAGGCCTCGTACACCGCCGGTCCGGCGGCAGATCACCCGAAGAATCACTCCGACGGCGGCGGCGCCCAAGTGCGAGTCTTCGGCAGGGGTTTGGCATATCCACCGACGCGGCTCGTGGTCAGACCGAGTCCGACGAGCGCCTCGGCGAGCTTCACCGCGGCGGCCACCCCGTCGACCACGGGCATGTCGAGAGCGGCACCGACCTTCTCCTGCAGCCCGGTCATCCCGGCGCAGCCGAGCACAAGGACCTCGGCCCCCGCGTCGCGGGCCCGCTCGGCCGCGGCGAGGAAGGCGCGGACAGTGGCCTCGGAGTCCCCGAGGTCGAGGACTCCGAGCCCGGTTCCGACCACGGCGGCGCAGTTCTGTGCGACGCCCGCCGCGTGCAGGCTGTCCTCGATCTGGCCGCGCGCCCGGTCGAGGGTGGTGACGACGCCGTACCGGCGGCCAAGGAGACAGGCCAGATGCGCGGCGGCCTCCGTGATGTCGACGACCGGCACGTCCAGGAGCTCCCGGGCGCCCTCGCGTCCGTGCTCGCCGAACCCGGCCATGACCACGGCGTCGTACGGCTCCTCGTCTGCGCGCAGGTTTCCCCGCAGGTCTCCCCGCAGGGTTCCGCGCAAGGTGTCGAGGACGGCGGCCGCCGAGAGATAGCTGTCGAGCCACCCCTCGGCGGACTCCGGCCCCCAAGCGGGGGTGAGCCCGGTGATCGTGGTGCCGGGGGCTGCCGCGTCCCGGGCGCCGCGCACGATCTCCTCGGTCATCGCCTGTGTCGTGTTGCAGTTGGTGACGACGATGCGCACTAGCCCTCCACCGCGTCCGTGAGTGCCGCGGTCCGCTCGGCGCGGCACAGCACCGCGTAGAGCAGCGCGGCCGTGGCCGTCCCGATGAACCAGGAGTACGGCGCTACGTAGTCGAAGAACGGCACAAGGGCGCACACGGCCGCGAAGCCCGCCGTCGGAACGAAGGCGGCGAGGGCCTTCGGGTTGACGCCCTTCTTGTAGTAGTACGCCGACCCCGGCTCGGCCCTGAAGAGCGCTTCGGCGTCGATGCGCCCGCGCTTCACCCAGAAGTAGTCGACCGCGATGATCCCGAACAGCGGTCCGAGGAAGGCGCCGAGGCCGCCGAGGAAGTAGTTCACGACGGTGGGGTTGGAGTAGAGGTTCCACGGCGTGACGAGGAGCGCGGCGACCGTGGAGATGATTCCGCCGATCTTGAAAGTGATCTTCTGCGGCCAGACATTGGCCAGGTCGTACGCGGGTGAGACGAAGTTGGCCACGATGTTCACGCCCATCGTGGCGACGGCGAAGGTGAGCGCCCCGAAGATCAGCACCCAGGTGTTGCCGATCTCGGCGACCAGTTCGGCGGGGTCGGTGATGGCCTTGCCGAAGACCTCAAGGCTGCCCGCGGTGACGATGACGGAGAGGATCACGAAGGCCGTGGAGTTGATGGGCAGGCCCCAGAAGTTGCCGCGCTTGACGGTGCGGTAGTCGGGGGCGAAGCGCGAGAAGTCGCAGAAGTTGAGCATCAGCGTGCCGTAGGTGGCGAGGATGAGCCCGATGGCGCCGAACCACTGCCGCACCTGCTCGCCGGTGGAGACCGGGTTCGGGGTGCTGGTGAGCGAGATGGTCCAGCCCGCCTTCCAGAGGATCCAGACGGCGAGGGCGATCATCACGACCCAGATGGCGGGCCCGCAGAAGTCCTGGAACTTCCGTACGGATTCCATGCCTCGGGTCATGATCAGCCCCTGCACCAGCCAGAGGGCGACGAACGAACACCAGCCGAGGGCGTGCAGGCCGAGGAAGGAGTGCTCGGTCCAGGCGTCGAGCCCCGGGAAGGCGGCGATCAGCATGACGTTGACCGCGATGGAGGCCAGATAGGTCTGGATTCCGTACCACATGATGGCGATCACGGCCCTGATCAGGGCGGGGATGTTGGCGCCCCAGACACCGAAGCTGATGCGGCTGACGACGGGGAACGGCACGCCGTGGCGCTGGCCGATGCGCCCCATCATGTTCATCCCGACGTAGATGAGCAGGAAGCCGACGAGGAGCGAGGTGAAGATCTGCCAGACGTTGAGGCCGAGGACGAGCAGACCGGCCGCGAAGGTGTAGTTGCCGAGGTTGTGGACGTCCGACATCCACAGGGCGAAGAGGTCGAAGACCTTCCACTTGCGTTCGGCGGAGGGGGCGAGGTCTTCGTTGGTGAGGCGGGGATCGGGCACGAAGTCGGTCGCGGCGCCTGGGGTGCCTGCGGCGTCGGCGCGCTGGGTGAGGGACACGGGGCCTCCTGCGAGGGGGGACGGAGGTGCGGCGCCCTTTGGTATACCAAAGTTTGGTATACCAAAGATTCCGTCATGCTCCCGCCCTCGGGGGCGCCCGGCAATGTCCGTACGGTTACGAATCGGTAAATCGATGCGGGGTTCGGCAATGATGGACACCATGACGACCGTGGAGCAGCCGCTGGCCGCCGTACGCGAACGCGTGCTCGCCGAGCTACGGCAGGAGATCATCGCCGGACGCCTCGGCCCGGGCGACCGCCTGGTCGAACGCGAGCTCGCCGAACGCCACGGGGTGTCCAGGGTCCCGGTCCGCGAGGCGATCCGGGCCCTGGTCGCCGAGGGCTTCGTCACCTTCGAGACCCCGCGCAGAACCGTGGTCCGCCGCCTCACCCGTACCGACGTGACCGAACTCTTCGAACTGCGCGAGGCGTTGGAGGTGTTCGCGGCGGGGCGTGCGGCGCAGCGCGCCACGGAGGAGGGCCTCGCGGAGTTGTCCGCCCTGCTCGACAGCGCCGCGAAGGCGACGCATACGGCGGACGCGGAGGCGATCACGGACATCAACACGCGCTTCCACGACCGCGTCCTGGCGATGGCGGGGAACGGACTGCTGACGTCGGTCATGGAGCCGGTGGACGGACGGCTGCGGTGGATGACGCGGCGGAACGAGGAGTGGACGCATCTGCTGGCGGAGCACCGGGAGTTGTACGAGGCGGTGGCCTCGGGGGATGCGGAGCGGGCACGAAGCGTGGCGCTGGCCCACGTCAGGACCAACTACCGGTCGACGGTGCGGCATCTCTTCGGCGAGGAAGAAGAGGGGGAACAGGGCTGACCCCCAGCCTCCGCCCCTTCCCGAAAACCGCGCCTGAGCCCCGGCCCTACCTACCTACCCGCCTGGGGCCCCGCCCCAGACCCCGTACAAGACGTCCTCAAACGCCGGACCTGCTGAACCCGATCCGCCCGTCCGGCACTTTAGGACGAACTCGGCGAAGCCGGTGATGACGGTACGCGCAGCCCCGGTGCAACCGACCCTCACCTCATCCGAACCCTGGCCCCGCCGCTACCCGGCCCGCAGCCCCCGCATCCGCCCGTACGCGTACACGCACCCCGCGAGCGCCAGATCCGAGAGCAGCATGAAGCCGATCGAGTACGAGCCCTTGGCGCTGTAGATCGCCCCCATGACCAGCGGTGGGACGAAGCCTCCCAGGCCTCCCATCGCCCCCACGATCCCCGTCACCGACCCGACCTGCGCCTGGGGCGTCACCTGCGAGACGAGTGCGAAGACGGCGCCGCTCGCCGTGCCGAGGCCTGCCGCCATGACCAGGAAGCAGATCGTGCCGCCCGGGTTCAGTGACGGTTCGAAGGCCTGCGCGATGGCGAGGACCGCGACGACGGCCAGCGCGGACGAGGTGACCGTCGCGGGGTGGATCCGGTCGGAGAGCCAGCCGCCGATGGGCCGGAAGATGACCGTGACCAGAGCGAACCCCGCGGCCTTCGTGCCCGCGTCCGTGGGCGAGAGGTCGTACCAGGTCTTCAGGTAGGTGGGCAGGTAGACCCCGAAGGCGACGATGCCGCCGAAGCCGATCGCGTACAGCGCGGAGAGCTCCCACGTCACCCGTAGCCGACCTGCCTCGCCGAGACGGGTGGCGAGCGGGCTCGTCGGCACCGGCCGGTCGGGGTGGTCGGTGATGAGCAGCACCCCGACCACCGCGAAGGCGGCAAGCGCGATGGCCACGACCAGGAACGGCAGGTTGTCGCCGTGCCCCGCGATCCTCGGGGTGAAGTACCCGGAGAGCGCCACGCCTCCCATTCCCATGCCGAACACGCCGAGCGCGAAGCCGCGGTGTGCGGGCGGGAACCAGGAGTTGACCAGCGGGATGCCGATCGCGAACGTCGTTCCGCCCAGGCCGAGCAGGAAGCCGACCGCGAGCATCGCCACGTAACTGCCCTTGGCCGGAATGATCAGCAGGACCGGCACGATGGTGAGCGCCGAGACGAGCGGGAACATCAGTTTGGCGCCGTAGCGGTCGGTCAGCGCGCCGACCGGGACGCGGCCGAGTGAGCCGACGATGACCGGCACGGCGACCAGCAGGGACTGCGCGAACGAGGAGAGGCCGAGCCGCTCCCCGAAATCGCTGCCCAACGGCGCGATCAGGTCCCATGCCCAGAAGGTGAGGGTGAATCCGATCGTGGCGACCGCGAGATTACGGTACGCGGCCGCCGAAGGCCTGGCCACCGCAGCTGGTGAGTTCGTTGTCATGTGAGAGCCGCTCCAAGCGCCACGAACGCGCAGATGAGTACGGACAAGATGGCGAGCAGCGGCCAGACGAAGCGCAGGTACTTGTCGTAGCCGACTTTCGCGAGCGCGACGCCACCGATGGTCACGGCGGTCGTCGGCACCCAGAGGTTCATCCAGCCGCTCGCCGCCTGCCAGGCCGTGACGACGACCGAGCGGGAGACTCCGGCGAAGTCGGCGAGCGGGGCGAGGATCGGCATGGCGAGGGTCGCGTGGCCGGACGTGGAGGGGATCAGGAAGGCGAGCGGCAGGTTCACGACGAAGACGATGATCGCGAAGAGGCCGGAGGACGTCCCCTTCACCACACCCTCGATGGAGTGCAGGACGGTGTCCGTGACCTTCGAGTTGTTCATGATCACCGTGACGCCGCGCGCGAGCACGATCACCAGGGCGGGCGAGATGAAGTCGGCCGCACCCTGGATGATCGTCGAGCTGAGCTTCTGCTCGCCCATCCGTGCCACACACCCGACGAGCGCCGCCGCGACGAGGAAGAGCGCCGCCAACTGCGGGAAGGACCAACCGAGTTCGAAGCCGTACGGTGTCGCGTCCGCCTTGCCCGTGAGCGCGCTCGACCAGGGCACCACGGAGAAGATCATGAAGGCGAAGACGAGGGCGACCAGGACGAGCACGGCCTTGTGCAGGCGTGTCAGCTCCGGCACCTCGCCCGCGTCGGACGCGGTCTGCTCGCGGTCGCCGGGCAGGAAACCGGTGAGGGAGCGTTCCGGGTTCTTCTGTACGCGCTTGGCGTAGCGGACGACGTAGGCGATGGTCACCGCGGTCAGGACGACCCACATCACGAACCGCAGCACGATGCCGTCGCCGAGGGAGATGTCCGCGGCGGAGGACGCGACTCCGGTCGCGAAGGGGTTGACGGTCGAGCAGAGCACGCCGATCCCGGCCCCCAGGATGATCGCGCCGACCGCGACCATCCGGTCGTAGCCGAGGGCGAGCATCAGGGGCACGATCAGGCCGTAGAAGCCGAGCGTCTCCTCCGCGAACCCCTCGACCGTGCCGAGTACGGAGAAGACGACCATCACGCCCGCGATCAGCATCGCGCCCCGCCCGCGCAGCCGGTGGGCGAGGCGGCCGATGCCGCGGTCGAGGGCGCCGGTGGCGAAGACGACGGTGATGAACGCGCCGATGGCGAGCACGAACAGGAACACGCCCGCGCTTCCGTACAGCTCACCGGCCATGTCCGGCCCGACGATGCCGGACTTCTCGTCCTGGACCCCGTACAGGCCGTTGACCGGTGCCAGGAAGAGGTCGTTGAGGCGGTCGACGAAGCTCTGACCCGAGTCGACGCGGTGGTAGCTGCCCTCGACGGGGGCGCCCTTGTCGTTGCGGTCGTAGGTGCCGGACGGGATGAGGAAGGCGAGCAGCCAGACGGCCACGGTGACGATCGCGAGGATGGTCAGGGCACTGGGGAAAGTGAACTTCGGTTGGTGCTCGGGCTCTTCGGTGCCGGGTTGGTCGGTCGCGGTGGTACTCATGCGCCGCTCTCCCCGGTGGTGTCGGGGGTGGTGTCAGGGGTGGCGTCGGAGCCTGCGTCGGGGCCGCTGAAGTCGGCGGCGTACTCACGCACGAAGGCGGCCATCGCCAGGACCGTGTTGCGCAGCTCGGAGAAGAGGACGCGCTCGTTCGGGGCGTGCAGGTTGCACATGCTGTCCTGGGCGCCGAAGAGCAGGACCTCGGCTCCGGGTGCCGCCTTCGCGAGGCCGTTGACCAGGGGAATGGAGCCCCCGGTGGCCACGAACGAGGCGTCCTCGCCCCAGGCCTCCTTGAGCGCGGCACGGGCGGCACGGTAGGCGGGGCCGCCGGTGGCCGCCTCGTAGCCGGGTCCTGTGTCGCCGGGCGTGACGGTGAGGTGGACGCCGAAGGGTGTGAGCGAGCGCAGGTGCTTGACCAGCCTGTCCTGCGCCTCCTTCGCGCCCTGACGGGGATGGAAGCGGAGGTTCAACTTGGCACGTGCGTACGGCACCACGGCCGACGCGGCATGCTCGACGCTTGGCGCGTCCAGGCCGATCACCGTGATCGCGGGACCGCTCCACAGCCGCTCGCCCAGGCTGCCGCTGCCGATGAGCGGCACCCCCTCACGCACACCGGCGAGCGAGCGGAACTCGTCCTCGGTGTAGCTCGTGCCGCTCCAGTCCTCGCGCCGCAACCCCTCCACGGCCACGTCTCCGTGTACGTCATGGAGGGTGGCCAGAGCCTTGAGGAGCACGAGCAGCGCGTCGGGCGCCGCACCCCCGAACTCCCCGCTGTGGCGCGGCTCGTCGAGAGTGCGCACCTCCACGACGACTTCGGACGCGCCGCGCAGGGCGGTGGTGAGGGTGGGGGTGCCGGGGCGGAGGTTGCCGAGGTCGGCGACCACCATGGCATCGCAGGCGAACCGCTCGGGGTCGGTGGGCGGATAGTCGTCGAAGGCGCTGCCGTACTCCTCCTGCCCCTCGATGACGATCTTGATCCCGACGGGCGGTCTGCCGCCGTAGGCCCGCAGCATCCCCAGGTGGGCGATGACGTTGGACTTGTCGTCCGCGATGCCACGGGCGCGCAGGCCGCCCTCGATCGGGGTCGGCTCGAAGGGCGGCGACTTCCACAGGCTCTCGTCGCCGGGCGGCTGGACGTCGTAGTGGCCGTAGAGCAGGACCGTCGGCGCCTCGGGGGTCGGCGGCGGGATCTCCCCGTAGATCACGGGCGAGGTGTCCGGCAGATCGAGCCGCTCGACGGTCGGCACGCCCGCTCCGCGCAACAGCTCGACCAGCAGATCGTGCGCCTCGATGACCGGTGCGGCCGGGAAGCCGGGGAAGGCGATGGAGGGAATCGCGGCGAGCCGTTCGAGGTCGGCGCGCAACGTATCCATCAGGTCATCGACGGTGGCTTCGAGCTTCATAGGCGGCACCCCTGGGTCTGATCTGATCTGGTCCGGTCCGGCCTGATCTGGTCCGGTCCGGGCTGGTCCGGGCTGGTCCGGGCTGGTCTACATCCTGCTTTGTAGTGATTAGCCCGAATTATCAGACTCCGAGGCGAACGGTTTCCGAACGGCTCGCCGTGCGGGCGGGGATGCCGCACTGCTGCCGCACACACCCGCGCGGCCGGGCAGGCACTAAAGTCGGGGCATGGCTTCGGAGACTTCAGGCGGGGGCGCGGGTGCGGTCGGGGGCGCGGGCGGTGCCGCAGGCGGTGGATCCGTGCGGATCGACGCCTGGATCTGGTCCGTCCGGCTGGTGAAGACCCGCTCCATGGGCGCGGCGGCCTGCAAAGGCGGCCATGTACGGGTCAACGGCGAGCGCGTGAAGCCCGCTTACGGCGTGCACGTCGGCGACGAGGTGCGCCTGCGCCACGCGGACGGCCGCCAACACGTCGTCATCGTCAAACGCCTCATCCGCAAGCGCGTCGGTCCACCCGTGGCCGTCGAGTGCTACGTCGACAACAGCCCTCCCCCACCGCCCCGCGAGGCCGTGGCCCCCGCCGGCGTACGCGACCGGGGAACGGGCCGTCCCACCAAGCGCGACCGCCGGGAGATGGAACGACTGCGCGGCTTCGAGGGTTAGTCACGGCCTCGGGGGGGGGGGGGGGGGGGGGGGGGGGGGGGGGGGGGGGGGGGGGGGGATGGGGGGGGGGGGGGGGGGAAAAAGACGAGCAAACGCCGA
>NZ_JBVIHP010000033.1:49383-73115 GCF_055570235.1 Streptomyces sp. NPDC031274
TCCCCTCCCCCTTCCCTGGGCCAACCCCCCCCCCCCCCCTCCCCCCCCCCCCCCCCCACCACAGGGACGGAACAACTCCACCCCGTTGCACGGCCTTTCGCGCTCTCACACACCCCGCCGCAGGAGGATGCGAATCAGCTCCGTCGTCTGCCCGCGCCGCGCCCAGGCGATCCACGCCAGCGGCAGGATCAGGATGAGCGGCGTGGCGGCGTTCTCCCCGCCGAGCGCGGTCACGCTCACGATGAACGCACCGATCATCAGCCCGATGAGGGCAGTCGCGCCGACGGAACTGAGCACCGGGATCAACAGCGCGATCCCGCCGAGCACCTCCAGTGCACCGATCACGTACATCCCCGGCTCACCCCACCCGAGCCTCTCGAAGGCCTCGACCGCCGTGGGGTGCGCGATCAGCTTCGGCACCCCGCTGGCGAGGCCGAAGAACAGGGCGAGCGCCACCTGAATCGTGCGCAGCACGATGCGGACGGGGCGGCGCCCGGCTGCGCTTCCACCGGTACCGGTGCCGGTGGAAGCGCTGGTGACGGAGGTGGCACTGGCGGAGGTGGCACTGGCGGAGGTGGCGGCCGTGGTCATGGTGATCTCCTCGATGAGCAGGGGCTGTTGTGCTGTCACCGTGATAGACCGCCCCGCCCCGCGGAACTCATCGCCCGGCGGGGCATCTCATCTCTCCGCGCGGCCGCCCGGGGTAGCGGACCCCTCCGGCAGCCACGTCAGCCAACCGGCACCGCCCTCACCCAGATCCCGTCCTCCGTCAGGTACTTGTCGACCCTCAGTCCCGCCTCCCCCAGCACCTGCTCGAACTGCTCCTTCGTGAGCGGACGGGCACGGAACGTCTGGGTCCATACGGCGTCCGGGAAGACGTACTCCGCGTGCACCTCGTTCACCCCGTCCCCCACCGGCTCCGCCGACACGATTCGCACCGTGTACCCACCGGGGTCGACACGCTCTCTCGGCAGGTTCGTGTGGTAGTCCGCGCCCTCCCGCTGGATCAGCACGCAGCCGTCGTCCGTCACATGGCTCCGGCAGGCCCGCAGCATCCCGCGTCGCACCGACGCGTCGCCGTCGTGCACCAGGAACGACGCGAGCATCACCACCTCGAACCGCTCGCCCAGGTCGAGCTTCTCGATCGGGCTCCGGATGGTGCGCACCCGCCCGTCGAGCGCGGCGACCTTCTCCAGCATCTCGGCGGACTCGTCCACCGCAGTGATCCGGAACCCCCGTTCGAGCAGTGGACGCGTCACCCGTCCCACGCCACTGCCCAGCTCCAGAATGTGCGCCCCTGCCGGTACCGCACCGGCGATGACGTCCGGCTCGTCCCCGACGGAAAGCCGCGCGTACAGATCCACCGCACAGCCGTCCGGCGTGATCGCTCCAGGGCCCGTCCCCTCGTGTCCCTCACGCATCTCAGCAGTCATGCCCCGTCAACGAAGCACTCCGGACACCCGTTCCCCCCTCTCCCCGTGGCCGCACGGTCCACAGCGAGAACCAGCCATGCTCCCGTACCAATGACCGGCACACCTACGATCCTGAAGCCGTCGGCCCTTCCGGTCCACCACCCACGGGTGGATCCTGGAAGGTGGAGACAGAGGGAGATGGGCGGAGACAGGTGGAGGCGCCGCGCGAACAGCGGCGGACAGAGAGGAGATGACCTCTCGTGATGCGAACAGGCAGTGAGCCGGTGACCGCGCGCAGTCCTCTGCGCATGCGCTTCTGGTTCAGCGTGTGGGGCCTGATCTGGGCGACGTTCGGCACCATCGCCTTCGCCCTCGTGGGACGCCCCGGTTGGGCGGTGGCCTGCGGCGCGCTCTGGCTGATCGTCACCGCCGACATGGCGATGATCCTGCGCCACATCCACCAGGGTCCGCACTATCAGCCGGGCCGCGAGACCCCACCGTACGAACCCCCGAGGACCGGCTGACCCTCAGGGGCTGACCCTCAGGGGCCGGTCGGCGGGGGCCAGCAGGCAGGGGCTACCCCCCGGCGCCCGCGTCGCCGTCGTCGAAGCGTGCCGCCGCCAGATACTCCGGCTGCGGGTCGAGCGCCGCGGCGAGGCGGAAGTGGCGCCGGGCCTGGTCGGGCCGCGCCGCGCGTTCGTAGGTGCGGGCGAGCGCGAAGTGGGCGAACGCGTTGTCCGGCTCGCGCTCCAGGACGATGCTGAACTCAAGCTCGGCGGCGCGCAGTTGGGCTGCGGCGAAGAAGGCACGGGCCCTCAGCAGCCGCGCCGCCGTGTTCTCGGGATGGGCCGCGATGACCGTATCGAGCAGCTTCACCGCGCCTCGTGGATCCCGCGCGGCAAGGAGCTGCTCCGCCGCACGGAAGTCGATGACATGGGTCTCCGGGGTAATTTCGGGCACGCGTGACTCCTTCCCTCGCTGCTCTGTCTCAACGCCCGCAACTCCGACGCCTATTCCGCCGGGCCGCTGTCCCGCTGCTCCACTAGGCCGCCCGCGCCCGCCCCGCGAGGTCCGCCCACACGGCGCCGACCCGCTGTCGCAGACCTTCCAGCGGGCCGTCGTTGTCGATCACGATGTCGGCGATCTCCAGGCGCTTCTCGCGCGTGGCCTGGGCGGCCATCCGCGCGCGGGCGTCCTCCTCGCTCATGCCGCGCAGCCGCACGAGACGCTCCAGCTGGGTCTCGGGGCTCGCGTCGACGACGACCACCAGGTCGTACAGCGGCGCCAGGCCGTTCTCCGCGAGCAGGGGCACGTCGTGGACGACCACCGCGTCCTGCGAGGCCGCGCCCTCCAGCTCCGCGGAGCGGGCGCCGACCAGCGGGTGCACGATCGAGTTCAGCACGGCCAGCTTCTGCGGGTCGGCGAAGACGATCGAGCCGAGCTTCGGCCGGTCGAGGGAACCGTCGGGAGCGAGGATCTCCTGGCCGAAGGCCTCAACGACATCCGCCAGTCCCGGAGTTCCCGGCTCCACCACTTCCCGCGCGATCCTGTCGGCGTCGATCAGTACGGCTCCGGACGCGACGAGGAGACGAGACACTTCACTCTTGCCGGCGCCGATACCGCCGGTCAGGCCCACCTTCAGCATGACCGGCAGCTTAGGGGGTGACGTTCCGCCCCGCCCTCTCGGTCCCGACTAGGCGTCGCCCTCACGCTCCGCGAGGAAGCGCTCGAACTCCTTGCCGATCTCGTCGGCCGACGGGATGTCCACGGGCTCCGCGAGCATGTTGCCGCGCGCGTCGGCACCCGAAGCAGCGTCGTACTGGTGCTCAAGCCCCTGCACGAGGGCGACCAGTTCCTCGTCGCCCTCCTGGATCTGCCGGTCGATCTCGGTCTGGGTGCGGTGCGCCTCGGTGCGCAGGCTGTGCGCGACGCTCGGCAGCACGAGGCCCGTCGCGGCGGTGATCGCCTCCAGGACGGTCAGGGCGGCGTCCGGGTACGGGGAGCGCGCGATGTAGTGCGGGACGTGCGCGGCGACTCCGAGCACGTCGTGGCCCGCTTCAAGGAGGCGGTACTCGGCGAGCGCCGCCGCGCTTCCGGGCACCTGCGCCTCGTCGAAGGGGCTGCGGTGCCCCGGCACCAGGTCGGTGCGGTTGCCGTGCGGGGTGAGGCCCACGGGGCGGGTGTGCGGCACGCCCATGGGAATGCCGTGGAAGTTCACCGCCAGGCGTACGCCGAGCCGCTCCACGATCTGCTCGATCGCCGCCGCGAAACGCTCCCACTCGATGTCCGGCTCGGGGCCGGAGAGCAGCAGGAAGGGCGCCCCCGTGGCGTCCTGGAGCAGCCGCACTTCGAGTGCGGGCACCTCGTAGTCGGTCCAGCGGTCGCGCCGGAACGTGAGCAGCGGGCGGCGCGCGCGGTAGTCGACGAGCCGGTCGTGGTCGAAGCGCGCCACCACCTGACCGGGCAGGCTCTCCGTGAGCCGGTCGACGATCTGGTCGCCGGTCTCGCCCGCGTCGATGTAGCCGTCGAAGTGGTAGAGCATGACCAGTCCGGCCGATTCCTGGGCGAGCGCCATGTCGACGACAGCGAGGCCCTTCGGCTCCCATGCGTACAAACCCTGCGGATCAAGCACTGTGACCGCTCCTCGCCCTCTTCGTCGTGACTCGTACAGCAGAACGCCCGCAACGGCGTCGGCATTCCCTCCCGCATCCGTTCACAGCGGCTTCTTACAACACCCATGGGCAGACGCCGAGTTCACGGCGGCAGGACGGCGCCCGCACCCGGCCTGGTCCAGACCTTGACGCGGACATGACCCACCTCTACGTTCATATGCACACCCAGTGTTCATGTACAAGAACCGGAGGGTCACCCCCCATGCGCACCCGACGCACCCTGCTCATCTCCGCGCTCGCCGCGACAGCCGCCACCGGAAGCCTGGCCGTCGTGGCCACCGCCTCCCCCGTGTCGACGGCCGCCGGGACCATCGAGGTCTCCACGGCGGCCGAGCTCAAGTCCGCGCTCACCAGCGCCTCCCCGGGCGACACGATCCACCTCGCCGACGGAACGTACACCGGGAACTTCAAGACGAGTACGGCCGCGAGCTCAGGCGCCCGCATCACCCTGACCGGCTCCTCGAAGGCCGTGCTCACGGCGGGCGGCGGATACGGGCTGCACCTGAACGGCGCCTCCTACTGGACGGTGAAGGGCGTCACCGTCACGGGCGGCCAGAAGGGCATCATGATCGACTCCGCGAAGGGCGTCGTCGTGGACACCGTCACGGTCCACGGCCTCGACATGGAGGGCGTGCACTTCCGGAAGTCGAGCACCGACGGCGTCATCAAGGGCTCGAAGATCTACGACACCGGGAACGACGACCGCGGTATGGGCGAGGGCGTCTACGTGGGCAGCGCCAACACGCTCTCCGACAAGAGCGACAACGTACAGGTACTGAACAACACGATCGGCCCCGACGTGGGCGGTGAGGCCGTCGACCTCAAGGAGGGCACCACCGGCGGCAAGGTCTCCGGCAACACCTTCGACGGCAAGGGCCTGACCGGCAACAACTACGACGACTCGTGGATCGACGTGAAGGGCAACAACTACGTCATCGAGAACAACACCGGCAAGAACACCACGAACAGCGGCTACGAGACCCACAGCCAGCAGTCGGGCTGGGGCTGCGGCACGGTCTTCCGCGGCAACAGGTCCGACCTGAGCGGCTCGACGGGCGACAAGCAGCTGGCGATCAACGTGACCAACTTCAGCGGCAGTTGCAGGACGACGGTGTACGCGAGCAACACGGTGACGGGCGGCAAGGGCCTGACGAACATCACGGTGACTCCGTAAGGGCACCGTCCCGAAGGGACGAGCCCTCAGGGGAACCGCGCGACCAGCCCCCACCGCACCCGCACCCGCACCCGCACCCGAAACAGAACAACGGGCCCGCACCTCCGAAGAGATGCGGGCCCGCAGCGTTCAGCTACCGCCTAGAGAGAGCGACGCGCGGTCAGCTCTGACCGCCGGCAAGCTTCTCGCGCAGAGCGGCAAGCGCCTCGTCCGACGCCAGGGCGCCGGAGTTGTCGTCCGACTCCGAGGAGTACGAACCGCCGCCGCCGCCGCCACCGCCGCTGCCACCGGCAGCCGGAGTACCGGTCGAGGAAGCGGGAGCCGCAGCGCCCTCCGCCTCGGCCTGGGCGTCCGCCTCGCGGGACTTGATGACCTGAGCCTGGTGCTGCTCGAAGCGCGTCTGCGCCTCGGCGTACTGGGTCTCCCAGACCTCACGCTGCGACTCGAAGCCCTCGAGCCAGTCGTTGGTCTCGGGGTCGAAGCCCTCGGGGTAGATGTAGTTGCCCTGGTCGTCGTACGACGCGGCCATGCCGTACAGGGTCGGGTCGAACTCGACGACCGACGGGTCGGCGCCGAAGGCCTCGTTCGCCTGCTTCAGCGAGAGGCTGATGCGGCGACGCTCGAGGTCGATGTCGATGACCTTGACGAAGATCTCGTCGTTGACCTGGACGACCTGCTCCGGGATCTCCACGTGGCGCTCGGCCAGCTCGGAGATGTGGACCAGACCCTCGATGCCCTCGTCGACGCGCACGAACGCACCGAACGGAACGAGCTTGGTGACCTTGCCGGGAACAACCTGCCCGATCTGGTGCGTACGGGCGAACTGCTGCCACGGGTCTTCCTGCGTCGCCTTGAGCGACAGGGACACGCGCTCGCGGTCCATGTCCACGTCGAGAACCTCGACGGTGACTTCCTGGCCGACCTCGACAACCTCGGAGGGGTGGTCGATGTGCTTCCAGGAAAGCTCGGAGACGTGCACGAGACCGTCGACGCCACCGAGGTCCACGAACGCACCGAAGTTGACGATCGAGGAAACGACGCCGGAGCGGACCTGGCCCTTCTGCAGGGTCGTGAGGAAGGTCTGGCGGACCTCGCTCTGGGTCTGCTCGAGCCAGGCACGGCGGGACAGGACCACGTTGTTGCGGTTCTTGTCCAGCTCGATGATCTTGGCTTCGAGCTCCTTGCCCACGTAGGGCTGGAGGTCGCGGACGCGGCGCATCTCGACGAGGGAAGCCGGCAGGAAGCCACGGAGGCCGATGTCGAGGATGAGACCACCCTTGACGACCTCGATGACGGTACCGGTGACGATGCCGTCTTCTTCCTTGATCTTCTCGATCGTGCCCCAGGCACGCTCGTACTGAGCGCGCTTCTTGGACAGGATCAGACGGCCTTCCTTGTCCTCCTTCTGGAGAACCAGGGCCTCGATCTCATCGCCCACGGCGACGACCTCATTGGGGTCGACGTCGTGCTTGATGGAAAGCTCGCGAGACGGGATGACGCCTTCGGTCTTGTAACCGATGTCGAGCAGGACCTCGTCCCGGTCGACCTTCACGATGACGCCGTCGACGATGTCGCCGTCGTTGAAGTACTTGATCGTCTCGTCGATCGCGGCGAGGAAGGCTTCCTCGTTACCGATGTCGTTGACCGCTACCTGCGGGGTGGTGGAAGCGGTGGTCTCGGTGCTGCTCGTCATGTGGGTAAGGGCTCCGGTACGGACAGTGAGTCGTAGGTACTGCTAGCGCCGGAACCGATTTCGCACTGAGGAGCCCGGACAGCCTTGGAAGCGCCGATTCCAGAGTTTCCGAAGAAACGGAAAGGCGCCTCGACAACCGAGGGGGCGTGCAACAGATGCGAGCGCATCCTGCTAGGTCTGAGGAAGGCAGGCTCGCAGCGCAACTTGTAGCATACGGGGGCAGCCGGACAGGGTCAATGCGCGAAGGCGCACACCCGGGGCGGATCGCCGCATACCCGGCACAAATGCTGTCGCATGAGGCCACACGGGCCGCACCGCGCCCTGTCGCGACGCATTCCGGCCGACCCCGCCACCGTCCCACCACTGCCCCGCTGCGACGATCCGTGACAAGCCAGACGGAAGAGTACGACGATGGAGCCGATCATCCAAGAGTCCGAGCTGCCCGAGACGCCCGAGCCCGAGGCCACCCGCCGCGCGGCCGATTTCACGGAGAGCAGTCGCGCCAATCGCGGCTGGTGGGACAGGAACGCGGACGACTACCAGATCGAGCACGGCACCTTCCTGGGTGACGACCGGTTCGTGTGGGGTCCCGAAGGACTCGACGAGGTGGAGGCCGAGCTCCTCGGTCCGCCCGAGGAGCTGGAGGGCAAGGACGTCCTGGAGATCGGCGCGGGTGCGGCGCAGTGCTCGCGCTGGCTCGCAGCGCAGGGCGCGCGCCCGGTCGCCCTCGACATCTCCCACCGGCAGTTGCAGCACGCGCTGCGGATCGGCGGCGGGGTGCCGCTGGTGGAGGCGGACGCGGGGGCACTGCCGTTCGCCGACGGCAGCTTCGACCTCGCGTGCTCGGCGTACGGGGCCCTGCCGTTCATCGCCGACCCGGTGCGGGTCCTCAAGGACGTGCACCGCGTGCTGCGGCCCGGCGGCCGCTTCGTGTTCTCGGTGACGCACCCGATGCGCTGGGCCTTCCCCGACGAGCCGGGCCCCGAGGGTCTCTCGGTCGCGGCCTCGTACTTCGACCGCACTCCTTATGTGGAGCAGGACGAAGAGGGGAACGCCGTCTACGTGGAGCACCACCGGACGATCGGCGACCGGGTGCGGGACGTGGTGGCCGGCGGTTTCCGGCTCGTCGATCTGGTGGAGCCGGAGTGGCCCGCGTGGAACACCCAGGAGTGGGGCGGCTGGTCCCCGTTGCGCGGGAATCTGATCCCGGGGTCGGCGATCTTCGTCTGCGTACGAGACTGAGTGCGTGATCCGTCTCCGTAACGAAGCCCTGGACCTGCCCGTAAGCAGCGCGCTGCCCGCGCTGCGCTCCGCTCTGGAGGGGCCGGGCAGCGCCGTGCTGTGCGCGCCTCCCGGTACGGGCAAGACGACGTTGGTGCCGCTGGCGCTCGCGGGGCTCCTCGGGGACGCGCCGGTACGTCGTGTGGTGGTCGCGGAGCCCCGGCGCATCGCCGCTCGGGCCGCCGCGCGGCGGATGGCGTGGCTGCTCGGCGAGAAGGTCGGGGAGAGCGTCGGGTACACGGTGCGCGGTGAGCGTGTGGTGGGCAGGCACGCGCGCGTGGAGGTCGTGACGACCGGCGTCCTGTTGCAGCGGCTGCAGCGGGACCAGGAGTTGACCGGTGTCGACGTGGTGATCATCGACGAGTGCCACGAGCGGCATCTCGACGCCGACACCGTGGCGGCGTTCCTGGTCGACGTACGGGCCGCGCTGCGCCCCGAGTTGCGCCTGGTGGCCGCGTCCGCGACGACGGACGCGCAGGGGTGGTCGCGGATCCTCGGGGACGCTCCCGTGGTGGAGGCGCGGGGCACCTCGTATCCGGTCGAGGTGCTCTGGGCGCCGCCCGTACGTCCGGTACGGCCGCCGCACGGGATGCGGGTGGATCCGGCGCTGCTCACGCATGTGGCGGCGGTGGTGCGGCGAGCGCTGGCCGAACGGGACGGGGACGTCCTGTGCTTCCTGCCCGGGGTCGGTGAGATCGCGCGCGTGGCGGGACAGCTGGGGGACGCGTCCGCGGAGGTTCTGCAGGTGCACGGGCGTGCGCCCGCCGCGGTGCAGGACGCGGTGCTCGCGGGCTCGGCGGGAGGCGAGCGGCGGGTGGTCCTCGCGACGTCGGTGGCGGAGTCGTCCCTGACGGTGCCCGGGGTGCGAGTCGTGGTCGACGCGGGTCTCGCGCGTGAGCCACGGGTCGACCACGCGCGCGGCCTGAGCGCGCTGACGACGGTACGGGCTTCGCAGGCGGCGGGCCGGCAGCGGGCGGGCCGCGCGGGACGTGAGGCGCCGGGCGCCGTGTACCGGTGCTGGGCGGAGGCCGAGGACGCCCGCCTGCCGCGCTTTCCGGCGCCGGAGATCAAGCTGGCCGACCTTGCCGCGTTCGCCTTGCAGACGGCCTGCTGGGGCGATCCTGACGCCTCCGGGCTCGCCCTGCTCGATCCGCCGCCGGGTGGGGCGATGGCGGCGGCTCGGGGCGTCCTGGCGGCGGTGGGGGCGGTGTCCCCGGAGTCGGGGCGGGTCACGGAGCGAGGCTCGCGGATGGCGCGGGTCGGCCTTCACCCCCGTCTGGCGCGGGCCCTGCTCGACGCGGTTCCCCTCGTGGGGGCGCGCCGTGCGGCGGAAGTGGTGGCCCTCCTCAGCGAGGAGCCGCCGCGTGAGTACGGGGACGACCTCGCGGCGGCGTGGCGCGCTGCCCGGCGGGGCGGGGACGGGTACGCGGCACGGTGGCGCACGGAGGTGCGGCGCCTGACCGCTGCGGCGGGGGCGTCGGCGCCGGGAGCCGATACGCCGGCAGCGGCGGCTTCGGCGCCCGCGCGGAACTCCGGAGCCGGGGACGAGCACGTCGCCGGGCTCGTTGCCGCGCTCGCCTTCCCCGAGCGGGTCGCCCGGGGGCGTGGGGACGGGTCGTATCTCATGGTGAACGGGACCCGGGCCGAGGTGCGGACGGGGTCCGCGCTGACCGGCGCGGAGTGGATCACCGTGGCCGTGGCCGACCGGCCGGTGGGCGCCGGGCACGCGCGCGTGCTGCTCGGCGGGCACATCGACGGGGACGTCGCCCGGAGCGCGGCCGCGTCCCTGTACAGCGAGGGGGACGAGGTCGCCTGGGCCGACGGGGATCTCGTCGCGCGGCACGTCGAGCGCCTGGGGGCCGTGGAGCTTGCGGTGCGGCCCCTGAGGAAGCCCGCCCCCGGACTCGTACGAGAAGGGCTGCTGGCGGGGCTCGGGGAAGAAGGGACCGCGCTGCTGCACTGGTCCCAGGGCGCCCGGGAGCTGAGGGAGCGGCTCGCTTTTCTGCACCGGCATCTCGGGGCTCCCTGGCCCGACGTGTCCGAAAGCGCCCTGCACGCGCGCGTGGACGAGTGGTTGGAGCCCGAGCTCTCGAAGGCGCGGCGCCGGGCGGACCTGCGGCGCATCGACGCGGGGCAGGCGCTGAACCGGCTTCTGCCGTGGGCGACCGGCGAAGCCACCCGCCTCGACGCGCTCGCCCCGGAGCGGGTGGCGGTGCCCAGTGGGTCCAGGATCCGGATCGACTACTCCGACCCCGAACAGCCCGTGCTCGCCGTGAAGTTGCAGGAGATGTTCGGGCTCGCCCAGACGCCTCGCGTCGCGGACGGCGGCGTGCCCGTCCTCGTGCATCTGCTGTCCCCTGCCGGACGCCCGGCCGCCGTCACCGCCGATCTCGCCTCCTTCTGGCGCGACGGCTACCGGGCCGTGCGGGCCGAGCTGCGCGGGCGGTATCCGAAGCATCCGTGGCCGGAGGACCCGGCGGCGGCCCAGCCGACGCGCTTCACCAACGCGCGGCTCAGGCGTTGACCGGTTCGGGCTCGGGCGCCTGAGTGGGTTGCGGGTCACCGGGCCTGCGGCTGCGGGCCTCGAGCCAGAGGGAGAGGGCGAGCAGAAGCAGGCCGAGGCCCAGGAAACCCCAGGGGAGATAGGACGTCAGGAGGAGGACAAGGACGCGCTGGGACTTCACCAGGGCGACGGTGTCCTTGATGTAGTCCTCGCGCATCTTCACGTGGCCTGCGAAGACGGTGACCTTGTCCCGGCCGCCCAGGAGCGTGCCGCCGCGCAGCTCGTTCTTCTGGATCTCCTCGCCGTAGACGGGAGCCCCGGTGGTGGGGTCGACCCAGAACTTGCGGACGGTGGTGTACCAGCGCGTGGTGCCGGTCTTGGCGAGGGACTCCGGAGTGATGCCCTTGACCGGCATGGTCTTGGGGAAGGGCACCTTGGTCCAGGGGATGGTCTGCTCGAAGTAGTAGACCTCCACGCCGCGGAACGTCTGCGTGCCCTTGTAGTGGATGGGCTTGGTGACGCGGGCCTGTGCGTCGAAGTACTCGTAGTCCCGCTTCTCGGTCAGGAAGGGCCACTTGAACTCGATGCCCTGACGCTTGACCGGGTCCCCGTCGACCATCTCGCCGGTCGCGTGCACCGGTTCCTGGCTGTGCGCGTCGAAGATGTAGCGCTCGGGGACCTTGGAGACCATCTTTCCGTCCCCGTCCTGTACGTAGGAGAGGGCGTCCCAGACGACGACGTCGCGGGAGGAGTCCTCATCGGTCTTCTCGATCTTCTCCGAGGCCTCCACGTTGCCCTTGAGGGTCTGCACGATGGTGACCTTGTCGATCTTCTTGGCCTTCATCGAGCCGTAGTCGATGAGCGTCGGGTTCTTCGCCTCGAGGACCGCCTCCTGGTACTGGCTCGGCGGGATCTTGGCGAGGCGCGGGAAGGCGTACCAGCGCATGAGCGGGGACATCGCCGTGAAGAACACGGCGAAGGCGAGCAGGATCAGGCTGGCCTTGCGGCGCATCGCGGCGGCCCTCCCTACGGGTGCTTGGGGACGGTGGTGAGCAGGGGCTCGGGCGATGTCTCGCCGGGCGGGGCCCCCATCGCCGTGATCGTGAGGACCAGGGCGAGGGCGACGGCAAGACCGGTCGCGGCGGCGATGAGAGCGCGCATGCGGATCCTCCCGAGGCGGGAAAACTGCTGACACTGATGAACACTGGTGAGCATTGATCAACACTGATGGACGTCGATGGACCCTGATGGCCCTTGATGTCCCTTGATGGACACAGACCATGAACTGACAGGTCGTCAGGGCTGGGGCACCGTAGCAACGCGGCGGCCAGATGAGAACACGTTGCACACACACGAACGCCCCTGCGCCGGGCGGGCGCAGGGGCGTTGTGTGCGGTACGTGCGTGCGGGACGCGGGACGTGGGTGCGGCTAGGCCGCGGGCGCCGCCACCTTCAGTTCGACCGTGAGCGTCGCGCCGCCCGCGGTGGTGATGCGGAGCAGGTACGTGCCCGCGGCGTCGTCCGCGTACATCTTGGGGAGCTTGAGCACGCCGTTCGCGTCGGTCTTCAGGGCCTTGAGGGTGCGGACCGGCTTGCCGTCCGCGTCCTTGAAGTACGGCCCCTTGTCGTTGGCCGTGGCGTCGGCCGCCGACTTGATCATGGTCGCGGTGGCCGCGACACGGTCGGCGGCCTCTCCCTCGTACGTCGCCTTGACCTCGACCTGGTCGGCGAACTCCTTGCCCGGCTCGCAGATCAGCGCCTTGTCGCTGGTCCTGGCCAGCTTGTCGGCCTGGCGCGCGGTGACCGTCGCCGTGTAGTCGAGGCCGGGCAGCGAGCGGCCGACGACCTTGGCCCGGACCGTGAACTCGCCCGTCTTCTCACCCGCCCCGAGCGCCGGGGCGGTGGCCTTGCCCGAGGCGCTCGTGGTGACGGTCGCGCTGGTGGCGCCGCCCGGGAAGCGCGCGTCGGTGTCACCGACGATCGAGAACTTCACCTTGACCTTGCCCACACCCGAGCCCGACGCGGACTCCGTGCGCACCGCGACGTGCTCGGCGAAGGCGTCGCCCGCCGTCGCGGAGAGCTTGCCGGTACCGGCGTTCTCCAGGCTCGCGACCCGGTCGGTGGGCGAGGGTGCGGGAGTGGAGGGGTCGGGGCTCTGAGAGCCGCCGCCGTTGCTCGGCGGCTTGGACGGGCTGCCGCCGCCGTTGCCGGGCTTGGACGGCTTGGACGACTTGTCGGGCTTGTGGGTGCCGGGGGCGGACGGCTTCCGCGAGGGCGAACCGGACGCCGGGGGCGTGGGCGTGAGCGACGGGCTCGGGCTCGCGCCCGGGCTGTTGCCGTCGCTGCGGTCGCCCGGCAGGTCGCCCGTGCCGTCGGGGATCTCGCTGACGCCCTTGCGGTAGTGCTCCAGCCATGTCAGGACCGTGTTCAGGTAGTCCGTCGAGTGGTTGTAGCTGAGGATCGCCTTGTGCAGATCGGCCTCGACGGACAGGTCGCGGTCGCTCGCGCAGAGATAGCTTCCCGCGGCGAGCGCGGCGTCGTAGATGTTGTTCGGGTCCGTCTTGCCGTCCGCGTTGCCGTCCTTCGCCCAGGTGTCCCACGTCGAGGGGATGAACTGCATGGGGCCGACCGCGCGGTCGTGCGTCTTGTCGCTGTCGTACGCGCCGTCGTCGGTGTCGGTGATCTTCGCGAAGCCGTTGCCGTTGAGAACAGGGCCGAGGATCGGTGCGATCGTCGTGCCGTTCGCGTCCACGCGACCGCCACGCGCCTGGCCCGACTCGACCTTGCCTATCGCGGCGAGCAGCTGCCAGGGGAGATTGCAGCCGGGCTTGGAGGTGGCCAGGGACGCCTCGGCCTTCTTGTACGCGTCGAGGACGGTGGCCGGGATCTCCGATTCGGTTTCCTCGTCACCGCCGTCAGGCGCTCCGGTCGGCGGGACCGGGGTCTTCAGGGGCGGCAGGTCGGTGTAGTAGGGGGAGTTGCCGGTCGCGGAGTCCTCGGGTGGCTGCGTGGCTTCGGACGCCCCCGCCCGCTCGTCGCGAGGGACGTCCGTCACGCCCGGGGCCTGGGACGCCGCGAGCGCCGCCACCGCCGCCGCGGCCACCGCGGTGGTCACCGCTCCCCTGCGCATCCGCCTGCCGAATACCGCCGCCATGACTGTGGACCCCTCCCCTGGACGACTGTGCGTGCCGCCACCCGCTCTGTGGTGTTTTCCGTTGTGCTCCCCAGCGGGCCGACTCAGGCGACACTACGACAACTTCCGGCGCCCAGACACCCGTTCGTGCCCGATTTTCACCGGTTGGCCGTGCTCCGTTCGGTCGGGGCCTCGGGAGGGGCGTCCTCGGACCCCTCGGCCGAGGCGTCGTACGGTGCCGAGCCGTCGGACACTTCGCTGATCTCGCTCTCCGGGGTGAGCTCCTGGCCCGCGGAGCGGCCCTTGTTGAGCGCGCGGTGCACGGCCTGGGCAACGCGTTCGATCGTACGGACTCCGTACTTCATCGTGGGATTGTCGTGTGAGAGGACGACGATGCGGTAGGCACGGTTGCGGGCCCTCGTTGTCGGCTCAGCCGCCGTCTCCGTCGTCGCCTTGTCTTTCTCTGTCGCCTTCGCTGCCCCCTTCGCTGTGGACGGTCCGGTGAACGCTCCGATGCTGTGTACCCGCCAGCCGTGCGTGGACCGGGGCAGCCAGCCGTTCTTGAGGTAGGCCCTGGTACCGCGCGGCATTCCGGCGGGCACTCCCCAGCGCTGGTCGCGCCGCACCTCGTTCAGCTGCTTCAGTCCGTACGCGCGTGAGCTCGCGCTCAGCAGGGCGCGGGTCCTGGCCCCGGTGAGGACGCCGAGGAGTTTGAGCTGGTCGGCCGCGGAGGTGCGGGTCAGGCCAAAGAGGCCGTACGGGTTGAGCGTGGTGGCGGTGGTGCCCGCACGGCCCAGATAGCGGGTGATGTAGGGCCGGCCCAGGTCGTCGAAGAGGCGCCGGGCCGCTGTGTTGTCCGAGCGGGTGATCATGGGGCGGATCTTGCGGCGCTCCCAGGCGGTGAGTCCGCGGCCCCAGTCCTGTGCGCGGCGGAGGGTGGCCTCCATGATCATGACCTTGGCGATGCTGGCGGTGTCGTAGCGGTGGCTGCTGCCGAGGGTGCAGCTCACGCCGGTGGCGGGGTCGTGGACGGCCACGGAGACGGTGCCCCGCCGGGCCGCCAGGACGGCGCGGATGTCGCGGGAGAGCTGGGCGGCGAGGGCGGGGGCGTTGCGGGCCGTGCAGGATGCCGCGCGTTGCGCTGTGCCCGCCTGGGCGGCGGTTGCGGGTATCGGGGAGAGGAGGGTGGTGACCAGTGCCGTGGCTATCGCTATTCGGTACTTTCGCAGGTGAAGAGCCATGCGGTCATCGTGGCCGGGGCGCCTCCGCGGGGCTCGGGGGCGGGGGCCACGTGGGTGAGGACGCCGGGGGGCTCTCCCCCTGAATCGCCGGACGGGCTGAGATCTTCAGCCCGTCCGGCGATTGAGGACGAACTCGGCGAAGCCGGTGATAACGGTGCGCCAAGGAACGCCGCTCAAGCCCGACGCGGTCAGTGCGCCGCCGACTCCCAGTCCGCCCCGACCCCCACCGACACGTCCAACGGAGCCCGCAGCGACGCCGCGCCCGCCATTTCGTGGCGGACGATCTCCTCCACCTTGGCGCGCTCGCCCGGCGCGATCTCCAGGACGATTTCGTCGTGGACCTGGAGCAGCATCCGGGAGTCGAGCTTCGCCTCCGTCAGGGCACGGTGCACGTTCAGCATGGCGATCTTGACGATGTCCGCGGCCGTGCCCTGGATGGGCGCGTTCAGGGCCATCCGCTCGGCCATCTCACGGCGCTGGCGGTTGTCGCTGTTGAGGTCGGGAAGATACCGGCGGCGGCCCAGCATCGTCTCCGTGTAGCCCGTCGCGCGGGCCTCGTCGACGGCTCGGCGCAGATAGTCGCGGACGCCGCCGAAACGCTCGAAGTACGTGTCCATCAGCGCACGGGCCTCGCCCGCATCGATGTTCAGCTGCTGGGAGAGGCCGAACGCGGAGAGGCCGTACGCGAGGCCGTACGACATGGCCTTGATCTTGCGGCGCATCTCGGCGTCGACGGCGGAGCCCTCCACGCCGAACACCTGGGACGCCACGGTCGTGTGCAGGTCCTCACCCGACGCGAACGCCTCCAGGAGGCCCTCGTCCTCGGAGAGGTGGGCCATCACGCGCAGTTCGATCTGGCTGTAGTCCGCCGTCATCAGGGACTCGAAGCCCTCGCCGACCACGAAGCCGCGGCGGATCGCCCGGCCCTCGTCCGTGCGGACCGGGATGTTCTGCAGGTTCGGTTCGGTGGAGGACAGACGGCCCGTCGCCGCGACCGTCTGGTTGAACGTCGTGTGGATGCGGCCGTCCGCGGCGATCGCCTTGATCAGGCCCTCGACCGTGACGCGCAGCTTCGCCTGCTCGCGGTGGCGCAACATGATGACCGGCAGTTCGTTCTCGGTCTGGGCCGCGAGCCAGGCCAGGGCGTCCGCGTCCGTGGTGTAGCCGGTCTTGGTCTTCTTCGTCTTGGGGAGGTTCAGCTCGCCGAAGAGGACTTCCTGGAGCTGCTTGGGCGAGCCGAGGTTGAACTCGTGGCCCGCCGCCTCGTGCGCCTCCTTCACCGCCTGCTGCACCGCGCCGGCGAACTGCTGCTCCATCGCCTCCAGATGGGCGCGGTCCGCCGCGATGCCGTGCCGCTCCAGGCTGGCAAGGAGGGTGGACGTCGGCAGTTCGATGTCCGTCAGGAGATTGCCCGCGCCGACCTCCTTCAGCTTCTCGCCGAAGGCCGTGCCCAGGTCGAGGATCGTGCGGGCCTGCGACATCAGTGCGTCGGCCTCGGCCTGGTCGTCCTCCTCTTCCGTACCGAAGGCGAGCTGTCCTTCGGGGGCGGACGCGGGCGCCAGCTCCCGGCCCAGGTACTCCAGGGAGAGGGCGTCCAGGGCGAAGGAGCGGCGGCCCGGCTTGACCAGGTACGCGGCGAGCGCCGTGTCCATGCCGACGCCGTCCACGGTCCAGCCGTGCTCCGGGAAGACCCGCATCGTGGCCTTGGCGTTGTGCAGGACCTTGGGCTTCTTCGGGTCGGCGATCCAGGCCGCGAAGGCGTTCTCGTCGGCCTCGTCCAGGCGCGAGGGGTCGAACCAGGCCGCGGCTCCCCCGGCCGCCGCGAGGGCGACCTCGGTCACCGAGCCCGTGCCGAGCTGCCAGGTGTCGACCGTGGCCACGCCCAGGACGGCCTTGCCGTGCTCGGCGAGCCACGGGCCGAGCTCGCCCGCGCCGATCACCGTGCCGTCCAGCTCGACGCCGGGCTCGGCCGGGGTCTCCTCTGCCTCCTCGGCGCCGGGGTCGACGGCCAGGAGACGCTCGCGCAGCGAGGGGTTGCGGATCTCCAGGGTGTCCAGGACGAGGGCGAGGGCCGTGCGGTCGTACGGAGCGCGCTCCAGGTCGGTGACCGCCTTGGGCAGCTCGACGTCGCGCACCATCTCCGTGAGGCGGCGGTTCAGCTTCACGGCGTCCAGGTGGTCGCGGAAGTTCTGCCCGGCCTTGCCCTTGACCTCTTCGGCGCGCTCGACGAGGTCCGCGAAGGAACCGAACTGGTTGATCCACTTCGCGGCGGTCTTCTCGCCGACGCCGGGGATGCCGGGGAGGTTGTCCGACGGGTCGCCGCGCAGGGCCGCGAAGTCGGGGTACTGGCTGGGCGTGAGGCCGTACTTCTCCTCGACCTTCTCCGGTGTGAAGCGCGTCAGCTCGGAGACGCCCTTCGTGGGATACAGCACCGTCACGTGGTCGGTGATCAGCTGAAAGGAGTCGCGGTCGCCGGTGACGATCAGGACGTCGAAGCCGGCCGCCTCCGCCTGGGTGGCGAGCGTGGCGATGACGTCGTCCGCCTCGAAGCCGTCCACCGCGAACCGCACCGCGTGCATCGCGTCGAGCACCTCGCCGATCAGCTCGACCTGACCCTTGAACTCGTCCGGGGTCTTGGAGCGGTTCGCCTTGTACTCGGGGAACTCCGAGGAGCGCCACGTCTTGCGCGAGACGTCGAAGGCCACCGCGAAGTGCGTGGGCGCCTCGTCGCGCAGTGTGTTCGCCAGCATCGACGCGAAGCCGTAGATCGCGTTCGTCGGCTGGCCCGTCGCGGTCGTGAAGTTCTCCGCGGGCAGCGCGAAGAACGCCCGGTAGGCCAGGGAGTGCCCGTCCATGAGGAGCAGGCGCGGACGCTGCTCGCCACTCGGCTTCGTCGCGGTCTCGGACTTCTTCTTCGCTGCTTTTTCTGCCACGTCCCCGATCCTGCCACGCCCCACTGACACTCAGGCCCAACCCTCACCCGCGGCCGCGCTGTCACTGCCGCGTGGGAGGATCGGAGACGTACCTCACGCACGTGCTCGAAGGGGAGCCGACCATGGCAAGGAAGTCGCCCAAGGGTGATCCGGTCCAGGACGCACCGCAGGTCGCCGAGGTGCAGCACGCCGCGGCGGGCCTTCCCGCCATCGGGCACACGCTGCGCATCGCCCAGCAGCAGATGGGGGTGCGCCGCACGGCGCTGACCCTGCTGCGGGTCAATCAGAAGGACGGCTTCGACTGCCCCGGCTGCGCCTGGCCCGAGCCGGAGCACCGGCACAAGGCGGAGTTCTGCGAGAACGGCGCGAAGGCGGTCGCCGAGGAAGCCACCCTGCGCCGCGTCACCCCCGACTTCTTCGCCGCGCACCCCGTGACCGACCTCGCCACCCGCAGTGGGTACTGGCTGGGTCAGCAGGGCCGCCTCACCCACCCGATGTATCTGGCGGAGGGCGCCGAGCGCTATGAACCCGTCTCCTGGGAGCGGGCCTTCGACATCATCGGCGAGGAACTGGCCGCGCTGGACAGCCCGGACGAGTCCGTCTACTACACCTCGGGCCGCACCAGCAACGAAGCGGCGTTCCTGTACCAGCTGTTCGCCCGCGAGCTGGGCACGAACAATCTGCCCGACTGTTCGAACATGTGCCATGAGTCGTCCGGCTCCGCCCTCACGGAGACCATCGGGGTCGGCAAGGGCAGCGTCCTCCTTGAGGACCTGTACAAGTCGGATCTGATCATCGTCGCGGGGCAGAACCCGGGCACGAACCATCCGCGCATGCTCTCCGCCCTGGAGAAGGCGAAGAACAACGGCGCGAAGATCATCACGGTCAATCCGCTGCCCGAGGCAGGCCTGGAGCGCTTCAAGAATCCGCAGACCCCGCAGGGCATGCTCAAGGGCACCGCCCTCACCGACCTCTTCCTGCAGATCCGCCTCGGCGGCGACCAGGCCCTGTTCCGTCTCCTGAACAAGCTCATCCTCGACACGGAGGGCGCGGTCGACGAGGAGTTCGTCCGCGAGCACACCCATGGGTACGAGGAGTTCACCGAGGCCGCGCGCCGCGCCGACTGGGACGAGACCCTCGCCGCGACCGGCCTCCCCCGCGAGCACATCGAGGAAGCCCTCGCCATGGTCCTCGCCTCCGAGCGCACCGTCGTGTGCTGGGCGATGGGCCTGACCCAGCACAAGCACGCCGTGCCGACCATCCGCGAGGTCGTCAACTTCCTTCTGCTGCGCGGCAACATCGGCCGCCCCGGCGCGGGCGTGTGCCCGGTGCGCGGGCACTCGAACGTGCAGGGCGACCGCACGATGGGCATCTTCGAGCGGCCCGCCCCCGCCTTCCTCGACGCCCTGGAGAAGGAGTTCGGCTTCGCGCCGCCGCGCGAGCACGGCCTGGACGTCGTCCGCGCGATCGAGGCGCTGCGGGACGGCAAGGCGAAGGTCTTCTTCGCGATGGGCGGCAATTTCGTCGCGGCGTCGCCCGACACCCAGGTGACGGAGGCGGCGATGCGCAAGGCCCGCCTGACCGTCCACGTGTCGACGAAGCTGAACCGCTCGCACGCCGTCACGGGCGCGCGGGCGCTGATCCTGCCGACGCTCGGCCGCACCGAGCGGGACCTCCAGGGCGGCCCGGAGGGGAAAGGCACAGAGCAGTTCGTGACCGTCGAGGACTCCATGGGCATGGTGCACGCCTCGCGCGGCCGTCTGGAGCCCGCGAGCCCGCACCTGCTCTCCGAACCGGCCATCGTGTGCCGCCTCGCCCGCCGCGTCCTCGGTCCCGGATCGGCCACGCCCTGGGAGGAGTTCGAGAAGGACTACGCCACGGTGCGTGACCGCATCGCGCGCGTGATCCCCGGCTTCGAGGACTTCAACGTCAGGGTGGCCGACCCCGCGGGCTTCGCCCTGCCGCACGCCCCGCGCGACGAGCGCCGCTTCCCCACGGCCACCGGCAAGGCGAACTTCACGGCGGCCCCCGTCGAGTTCCCCGACCTGCCGGAGGGACGGCTGCTCCTGCAGACGCTGCGCTCCCACGATCAGTACAACACCACGATCTACGGCCTCGACGACCGCTACCGCGGCATCAAGAACGGCCGTCGGGTCGTCATGGTCAACCCCGATGACGCCCGCGACCTCGGCCTCGCCGAAGGGTCGTACGCCGACCTCGTCAGCGAGTGGAAGGACGGCGTCGAGCGGCGCGCGCCCGGCTTCCGGATCGTGCACTATCCGACGGCCCGGGGCTGCGCGGCGGCGTACTACCCGGAGACGAACGTCCTGATCCCGCTGGACGCGACGGCCGACACGAGCAACACCCCCGCCAGCAAGTCCGTCGTCGTCCGCCTGGAACAATCGGGAACCGACTGAGCGTTCGCTCAGCGTCAGGTGAGGACGACGGACGGAGCAGGGCCCCATGGGCGAGCAGCACAGCGTGAAGTTCCCGCAAGAGGTCATCGACGAGTACGCGGCGCTCGGCGTCGACCTGCCCGCCCTCTTCTCCGCGGGCGACCTCGGCACCCGCATGGGCGTCCAGATCGTCGAGGCCTCCGCGGACCGCGTCGTCGGCACCATGCCGGTCGAGGGCAACACCCAGCCGTACGGCCTGCTGCACGGCGGCGCCTCCGCCGTCCTCGCCGAGACCCTCGGGTCGGTCGGCTCGATGCTGCACGGCGGGAGCAAGAAGCTCGCCGTCGGCGTCGACCTGAACTGCACGCACCACCGGGGCGCGCGTTCGGGCCTGGTCACCGGCGTGGCGACGCCCGTACACCGGGGCCGCTCGACGGCGACGTACGAGATCGTCATCACCGACGAGCAGGACAAGCGGGTGTGCACCGCACGGCTGACCTGCCTGCTGCGTGACATGGAGACCAACGGCTCTGCCGGATAAGGCGGTTGAGGGCGGCGCGCCCCCACAGGATCAGGAGTTCCCCCACGGGATCAGGCGCGCCCCACGCATTGTCGGAGCATGCGGCTCCGGTCTAGCGTCTGTGCATGAGGCACCACAAACCGCTCTGTGCGCTCGCCTTCGCCACCCTCCTCGCCGCCACCGGATGCGGGAGCCCGCCTTCCGCCGACTCCCCTGAATCCTCGCCCGCCACCACATCCCCCGAGGACCTCTGCACGGCCCTGATCACCAGGTGGGGACGGCAGATCTACGACTCGGGCAAGGAGACCTACGGCGACTACCAGTCGATGGGCCTCTCCAACGGGCAGTACACGATCCTTCGGGACACCCTCGACCTGGCCCGCGCCGAGCGCGAGCGCCACGGAGCCGCCGCGGGACGGAAGTTGATCGCCCGCAAGGCCCACGAGCGGTGCGAGAAGCGCTACCGCCACGGTGAGCCGAGCGGCGGGCCGTGGGTGTGAACGCCATCGGCCCGATCGAGCCGGGCGACAACACCTACGACACCGGCGACACCAGCACCGACACCGACGCAGCGGATCAGGCAGCCGCACCCCCCGTACGCCCCCGCACGCTCCTCGCCCGTCACCGCCGCGCCGCCCTGGCCCTCGCCACGGCCGCGGCCGTCGGGGCGGCCGGAGTCAGCCTCTACCTGACCCGCCCCCGCCCCCCGGAGCCACCACCGCCGCTCTATCCGTCGCAGACCGTGTCCGTGACGTACAGGGGCGAGATGACGCACCCCAAGGCCGGTGACCGCACGTTCAGCTTCGCCGTCAGCATCGGCCAGTACTCGGGGCCGCCGGCGTCCGTCAGACGGATCGCCCAGCCGACGACAGCCCTATCGGTCACCGCCACCCCCCATACCCCATTCACAGTGAAAACGGGAAGCCCTCGTACGGCACGCATCACGATGCACATTCGCGAATGCGGAAAAGTGCAGCGGAATGCCGGACTCCCTTTCCTGAACGTAACACTGCGTAATGCGCGCGCAATGCAGATACAGAGCTTCATCCTCGGCTCGGCGTACGCCAAAGATCTTTCCGGGGCCCTGACAGCCGCATGCCCTCCGAACACTGATGTCATGAGTGAAACACCCTGACAGTCCTGCAAGTTCTCACCATGCGGGATACGCCGAAGATGGCGCATTCCGCCCCAACCACCCCCTGAGTTCCAGCGCGGAATACTCCGTGGCATAACAAGAGCGTCACACCTTTGCCCGGACTACTCCACCAGGAACAAAGCGCCCCTTAGAGTCACGGCCAGTCACCGCGCCCACCGGATTCCTGTCAGTTCGGTTTCTGCGCTCGACTCGGCCACCCAACAGGGGACGGCCGTGCCAGGGGAAAGGACTGATCGTGCGTCAACGTTCGCTCATAGCCATCACCGCTGCACTCACCGCGGGGGCACTCACCCTCACCGCCTGTGGCTCACGCGACGACAAGGACAAGGACGATGCCGGGGGCGGCGGCACCACCGTGGTCATCGGCGTCGACGCGCCACTGACCGGCGACCTGTCCGCGCTGGGCCTCGGTATCCGCAACTCCGTGGATCTCGCCGCCAAGCAGGCCAACGCGAAGAAGTACGTCGACGGCATCACCTTCAAGGTGGAGTCCGCCGACGACCAGGGACAGCCCGCGTCGGGCCAGACCAACGCGACCAAGTTCGTCGCCAACAAGGACATCCTCGGCGCCGTCGGCCCCCTGAACTCCTCCGTCGGCGAGTCGATGCAGAAGGTCTTCGACGACGCGAAGCTCGTCCAGGTCTCCCCCGCCAACACCAACCCGGCCATGACCCAGGGCCAGGACTGGAACGGCGGCAAGAAGGTTCGCCCGTACAAGGCCTACTTCCGTACGGCCACCACGGACGCGATCCAGGGCCCGTTCGCCGCGCAGTACCTGTTCAACAAGGCGAAGAAGAAGAAGGTCTTCGTCGTCGACGACAAGAAGACCTACGGTGCCGGTCTCGCCGCCACCTTCAAGGACGAGTTCACCAAGCTCGGCGGCAAGGTCGCGGGCACCGAGCACGTGAACCCGGACACCAAGGACTTCGGCGCCGTCGCCACGAAGATCAAGAACTCTGACGCGGACGTCGTCTACTACGGCGGCGAGTACCCCGCGGCAGGCCCGCTCAGCAAGCAGATGAAGAAGGCCGGAGCCAAGATCCCGCTCGTCGGCGGCGACGGCATCTACAGCGCCGACTTCGTGAAGCTCGCGGGCGCGGAAGGCAAGGGTGACTACGCCACCTCGGTCGGCCAGCCCGTCGAAGAGCTCCCGTCCGCCAAGGAGTTCATCGCGAACTACAAGAAGGCCGGCTACAAGGAGGCCTACGAAGCCTACGGCGGCTACTCGTACGACTCGGCCTGGGCGATCATCGAAGCGGTCAAGAAGGTCGTCGACGACAACGACGGCAAGGTGCCCGACGACGCTCGCGCCAAGATCGTCGAGGCCATGCAGGGCGTCTCGTTCGACGGTGTGACCGGCAAGGTCTCCTTCGACAAGTACGGCGACGCCACCAACAAGCAGCTCACCGTGTACCAGGTGAAGTCCACCCAGGACCCGACCAAGGGCTGGAAGCCGGTCGAGTCCGGCACGTTCACCGGCTGATCCACCCCGCAGCCCACGACACCCCCGCGGGGGGGGGGGGGTTTTTTTTTGGCCCCCGCGGGGGGGGGGCCCTGCACCTGGGCGTCAGGCAGAAAACAAAAAAAAAGAAGAGAAAAACAAAAAAAAGCGAAGAGG
>NZ_JBVIHP010000033.1:73123-112554 GCF_055570235.1 Streptomyces sp. NPDC031274
AACCCCCCCCCCCCCCCCCCCCCCCCCCCCCCCCCCCCCCCCCCCCCCCCCCTCTCCTCCCCCCCCCCCCCCCCCCCCCCCCGGCGTCGCATCCGTCACCTGAGTCGTACGGCCGACCGCAAAAAACACGCCGCACGACACCGAAAGACTCGGAGGACCTGCGGTGCACGAACTGCCGCAACAGCTGGTCAACGGCCTGCTACTGGGATCCATGTACGGCCTGATCGCCATCGGCTACACAATGGTCTACGGCATCGTCCAGCTCATCAACTTCGCCCATGGCGAGATCTTCATGGTCGGCGGTTTCGGCGCCCTCACCGTCTGGCTCTGGCTGCCGGGCGGCACCAGCATGTGGCTCGCCCTGCCACTGATGCTCATAGGCGCCGTCATCGTCTCGACCCTCATCGCGGTCGGAGCCGAACGCTTCGCCTACCGCCCACTGCGCGGCGCACCCCGCCTCGCACCCCTCATCACCGCCATCGGACTCTCCCTCGCGCTGCAGCAGGCCGTCTGGGCCTGGTACCCCAACGCGAAATCGTCCCGCACCTTCCCCGAGTTGCCCGGCGGATCCATCCACATCGGCTCCATCACCATCCAGCCCGGCGACATCTTCCTGCTGATCACCGCCCCCATCTGCATGTTCGCCCTCGGCTACTTCGTGATGAAGACCCGCGTCGGACGCGGCATGCAAGCCACCGCGCAAGACCCCGACACCGCCAAGCTCATGGGTGTCAACACCGACCGCGTCATCGTCGTCGCCTTCGCGATCGGCGCCGCCTTCGCCGGCATCGCCGCCGTCGCCTACGGCTTCCGCTACGGAGAAGTCCAGTTCCGCATGGGCTTCCTCTGGGGCCTCAAGGCCTTCACCGCCGCCGTACTCGGAGGCATCGGCAACATCTACGGCGCGATGATCGGCGGCCTCGTCCTCGGCGTCGCCGAAGCCATGGCCACCGCCTACATGAACGACATCCCCGGCATGAGCCAGCTCGGCGGGCAGTCCTGGGCCGACGTCTGGGCCTTCGTACTCCTCATCGTCGTACTCCTCGTCAGGCCACAAGGCCTCCTTGGCGAGCGCGTCGCGGACAGGGCGTGACAACCATGACCACACAGAACACCGCGGCCGACGCGCCGAGCCCCCAGCAGAACCACACCCCCACCGGCCTCCTCCCCATCCCCGAGGGACCCGCCCGCGCACTGGCCACCGGCGGCGCCATCCTCACCGTCATCTCCACGTTCCTCGCCTGGACCTGGACCTCCGCGTTCCCCGGCGACCTCACCGTCTACGGCTACCCCGGCGGCCTCCAGGTCCTCGTCCTGATCGCCGGCGCCCTGACGACGCTCTTCGGCCTCGCCTCGTACGGCGTCAAGGGCGTACGCGCCCTCGCTCCCGGCGGAGCCGACGCCGCGCTCAAGTACGCGGCGCTCGCCGCCTTCGCCACCACCTGGTACACGATCATCTCGATCAGCTACCAGCTCGGCGGCCTCGCCAACCTGGAAGTCGGCGGCTGGATCGCCGCGCTCGCCACCCTCGCCGCCTTCGTCGGCGCCCTCGCCCTGCCCTTCACCCGGCCGCACACCTACGCGGTCGACGCCGAGGACACCGGCAGCGAGCAGTTCAAGCACCGCATGCGCAACGGGATGATCATCTTCAAGGGCGCCTTCGCGGCCGAGGCACCACCCACGCCCCGCAAGCTCCCCAACTACGTCGAGATCCTCGTCATCGTCGCCGCGCTCGCGGTGGGCCTGCTGGTCTTCACCTACGGCATCGGCACCGAGTACGACGAACTCTTCATCGGCTTCCTGGTCACCGTGGCCTTCAGCTTCGCCGCGCTGACCAAAGCGGGCCTCGTCGCACTGGTCTCCACCTACACCGCGCGCCACCGCCACATCACACTCACCGGCGCGTTCCTGGCCGCCGCGGCCTTCCCCTTCACACAGAGCGACGACCAGTACGCCACCATCGGCGTCTACATCCTCATCTTCGCCACCGTCGCACTCGGCCTGAACATCGTCGTCGGCCTCGCGGGACTCCTCGACCTCGGATACGTCGCCTTCCTCGGCGTCGGCGCCTACGCGGCGTCCATGGTCTCCGGCTCACCGTCCTCACCCTTCGACGTCCACCTGCCGTTCTGGGGCGCGATCCTGGTCGGCGCGGGCGCATCGCTCGTCTTCGGCGTACTCATCGGCGCCCCGACCCTGCGACTGCGCGGCGACTACCTCGCCATCGTCACCCTCGGGTTCGGAGAGATCTTCCGGCTCGTCGCGATGAACTCCGACGGCACATCGGGTCCGGACATCACGAACGGCTCGAACGGCATCTCCTCGATCCCGAACCTCAAGATCCTGGGCTTCGACCTGGGCGTCGAGCACAGCATCCTCGGCGTCACCATCGGCCGCTTCGCGAACTACTTCTTCCTGATGCTGCTCATCACCCTCGTCGTCGTCCTCGTCTTCCGGCGCAGCGAGGACTCCCGCATCGGGCGGGCCTGGGTCGCCATCCGCGAGGACGAGACCGCGGCGCTCGCCATGGGCATCAACGGCTTCCGCGTGAAGCTCATCGCCTTCGCGCTCGGCGCCACGCTCGCCGGACTCGCCGGCACCGTGCAGGCACACGTCACCTACACCGTGACACCCGAGCAGTACCAGTTCGCCAACACGGTCCCGCCCAACTCGGCGTTCCTGCTCGCCGCAGTCGTCCTCGGCGGCATGGGCACCATCAGCGGACCCCTCGTCGGCGCGGCGCTGCTCTACCTCATCCCGAGCAAGCTCTCGTTCCTGGGCGACTACCAGCTCTTCGCCTTCGGCCTCGCGCTCGTCCTGCTCATGCGCTTCCGCCCCGAGGGCCTCATCCCCAACCGCCGCCGCCAGCTCGAATTCCACGAGGCCGACCTGGCTCCCGGCGACACGCCGCCACCCACAGTCCTCAGCAAGACAGGGGCCTGAGCCATGACCACCGACACCACCACCAGCAAGGACAGCCCGGCCCCGACGCCGGCCGGAGAGACCGTCCTGGACGCCAAGGGCGTCACGATGCGCTTCGGCGGCCTCACCGCCGTGCGCTCCGTCGACCTCACCGTCAACAGCGGCGAGATCGTCGGCCTCATCGGCCCCAACGGCGCGGGCAAGACCACCTTCTTCAACTGCCTCACCGGCCTCTACATCCCCACCGAGGGCGAAGTCCGGTACAAAGGCAAGGTCCTGCCCAGCAAATCGTTCAAGGTCACCGCGGCCGGCGTGGCCCGCACCTTCCAGAACATCCGTCTCTTCGCCAACATGACGGTCCTGGAGAACGTCCTCGTCGGCCGCCACACGCGGACCAAGGAAGGCCTCTGGTCGGCCCTCCTGCGCGGCCCCGGCTTCCACAAGGCCGAGGCAAAGTCCCGGGCCCGCGCCCTGGAACTGCTCGAATTCGTCGGCCTCGCCGAAAAGGCGGAGCACCTCTCCCGCAACCTGCCCTACGGCGAACAGCGCAAGCTGGAGATCGCCCGGGCACTCGCGAGCGAGCCCGGCCTGCTCCTCCTGGACGAGCCGACCGCGGGCATGAACCCGCAGGAGACCCGCGCCACCGAGGAACTCGTCCTCGCCATCCGGGACATGGGCATCGCCGTACTCGTCATCGAGCACGACATGCGCTTCATCTTCAACCTGTGCGACCGCGTGGCCGTACTCGTCCAGGGCGAGAAACTCGTCGAGGGCGACAGTGAAACCGTCCAGCAGGACGACCGCGTCATCGCCGCCTACCTGGGCGAGCCCTTCGAAGGCGCCCCCGGCAGCACAGAGGCCGACGCGACGGGCGACGAGGAGAACAGCTGATGACCGCACTGCTCGAAGTCGAGGACCTCAAAGTCGCCTACGGCAAGATCGAGGCCGTCAAGGGCATCTCCTTCAAGGTCGAGGCCGGCGAGGTCGTCACCCTGATCGGCACGAACGGCGCAGGCAAGACCACCACGCTGCGCACGCTCTCCGGGCTCCTCAAGCCGGTCGGCGGCTCCATCAAATTCAACGGGAAAGCGCTGCGCAAATACCGCGCCGACCAGATCGTCGCGCTCGGCCTCGCCCACTCTCCCGAGGGCCGGCACATCTTTCCGCGCATGACGATCGAGAACAATCTGCGGCTCGGCGCATATCTGCGCAGCGACAAGCCCGCCATCGAAAAGGACATCGCGCGCGCCTACGAACTCTTCCCCATTCTCGGGGAACGCAGAAAACAGGCGGCGGGCACGCTCTCCGGCGGTGAGCAGCAAATGCTCGCCATGGGACGCGCACTCATGTCCCAGCCGAAACTGCTCATGCTCGACGAGCCCTCCATGGGCCTTTCGCCGATCATGATGCAGAAGATCATGGCGACCATCTCCGAGCTCAAGTCCCAGGGCACGACCATTCTGCTCGTCGAACAGAATGCCCAGGCGGCACTCTCGCTCGCCGACCACGGTCATGTCATGGAGGTCGGCAAGATCGTCCTGTCCGGGACGGGGAACGACCTGCTGCACGACGAGTCCGTGCGCAAGGCGTACCTCGGCGAGGACTGAGCACTCCGTACGCGCCTGCGCATACGAGGCCTACGCCTACGAGAAGGCCCGCACCCCGGATTCGGGGTGCGGGCCTCCTCGCGTACGAGGACAAGCTGTCCGGGGCCGCTACCGCCCCTTCGCCTACTGTCCCTTCGCCGCCTTCTTCTCGTCGGCGTCCTCGATGACCGCCTCCGCGACCTGCTGCATCGAAAGGCGCCGGTCCATCGACGTCTTCTGGATCCAGCGGAACGCGGCGGGCTCGGTGAGGCCGTACTCCGTCTGAAGGATCGACTTGGCGCGGTCCACCAGCTTGCGCGTCTCCAGACGCAGAGTGAGGTCGGCGACCTCCTTCTCCAGCGTCTTCAGCTCCGTGAAGCGCGAGACGGCCATCTCGATGGCGGGCACCACGTCGGTCTTGCTGAAAGGCTTCACGAGGTACGCCATCGCGCCGGCGTCCCTGGCCCGCTCGACCAGGTCACGCTGTGAGAACGCGGTCAGCATGAGCACCGGGGCGATGCTCTCCTCGGCGATCTTCTCGGCCGCCGAGATGCCGTCCATGACGGGCATCTTCACGTCCAGGATCACCAGGTCCGGCTTGTGCTCGCGGGCCAGCTCGACGGCCTTCTCACCGTCACCGGCCTCGCCGACGACGGTGTAACCCTCTTCCTCGAGCATCTCCTTGAGGTCGAGCCGGATAAGAGCCTCGTCCTCTGCGATGACGACACGGGTCGTCAGCGGAGGCACGTGCGACTTGTCGTCGTCATCGGCTACGGGCTGGGGCGACTCGGGGGAAGTCACGGGGGCTCCTAGATCAGGGCTGGGTGCAGCTCCCAAGAGCCTACCTAGCTACGGTATGGTGGTCTGGCAGCGGGTCAGGGGAAACCTTGGATTCCGCGAGCCCCGGTAGCCCAACTGGCAGCAGGCAATGGATTCAAAACCCATACAGTGTCGGTTCGAATCCGACTCGGGGCACTTTTCCTTCGATTCGAAGGTCGTGCAAACAGTTGGCGATCTTCACTCGTCGTGGTGAACGAGCCTTCGTATGCCAGCCGGACTGTCAAGATCCAGTCAAGCTCGGCCGTATGTACGACACCGACACCCGCAAGCGGGCCCTCACACTGGTCGGCCAAGGTCGCAGCCTGAACTCCGTGAGCATGGAAACCGGCATATCGCGCGCGGCGATCCGCTCCTGGCAGAGCCGCATCGAGCCGCTCGTCCATGCAGTCCCGTGCCCGCGCTGCCGTGACACTCCCACTCCCCCTGAAAACCCCGCCGCGTACTCGTACCTCCTGGGCCTCTACCTGGGAGACGGCTGCATCAGCGCAGGTCGACGAGGCGTCTATTTCCTCCGCATCGTGTGCGCCGACACCTGGCCCGGCTTGATCGAGGCATGCGAGACCGCCATCCGTTCCGCGCGCCCGGACAACCGCGTATGCCGTGTGAAGAAGCAAGGCTGCGTCACAGTCACCTGCTCCAGTAAGCACTGGCCCTGCCTCTTTCCCCAACACGGCCCCGGCAAGAAGCACAACCGCACCATCGCCCTGGAACCCTGGCAGCAGGAGATCGTCGACGCCCATCCATGGGACTTCGTCCGAGGGCTCATCCACTCGGACGGCTGCCGGAACATCAACTGGACGACGCGCATGGTCGGCGGGGAGCGCAAGCGCTACGAGTACCCCAGGTACTGGTTCACCAATGTCTCCGACGACATCCGGGAGCTCTACACCGACACCCTCGACAAGCTCGGCGTCGAATGGAAGCACTGCACCCGTCAGGGCAACCCGTACAACATCTCCGTCGCCCGGAGGGAATCCGTAGCCCTCATGGACACCCACATAGGTCCCAAGTACTGACCCCGGCGCCCCTCCCGCAATAGGACACGTCACCCCTCTCCCCCACCCGCCCTGGGACCTGTCCCAAATTCCCGGCGGACCCTTGCCCCGTCCTCCGCCCCGCTGCGATCTTCGGCCCCATGACTCCTTTGAACCGGCGCAGCTTCGTCGTCGCCGCCGCGGGTGCTGCCGCAGCGGCCGTGGCCATGAATCCTCACACCGCGTTCGCGGTCGACCGCGAGGGCACCAGCGAGGGCGGGGACGACTTCGCCGACGCCGACAAGGGGTTCATCGCCGCCCTCACTCCGGGTGTCGTGAAGAACGCCAAGGGTCAGGTCGTCTGGGACGGCGACGCGTACGACTTCCTCAAGGGCGATGCGCCCAGGACCGCGCACAAGAGCCTGTGGCGGCAGTCGCGGCTCGTGTCGAAGCAGGGGCTCTACAAGGTCACGGACCGCGTCTATCAGGTGCGCGGCCTCGATCTGTCGAACATGACGATCATCGAGGGCGACACCGGCATCGTCGTCATCGATCCTCTGATCTCGGCGGAGACAGCGGCCGCCGCCCTGAAGCTGTTCCGTGCGCACCGGGGCGACAAGAAGGTCACCGGGCTCATCTATACGCATCCGCACGTCGACCACTTCGGCGGCTGCCGCGGTGTGCTGCCGGACGGTGCGGGGGACGACGTACCGATCCTCGCTCCCGAGGGTTTCATGGAGCATGCCGTCTCGGAGAACGTCTACGCCGGGACGGCGATGCAGCGGCGCTCCGGATACATGTATGGAGCGCAGCTGCCCAAATCCCCTGCGGGGCAGATCGGTTGCGGTCTCGGGCAGACCGTTTCGGTGGGGTCGATCGGGTTGATTCCGCCGACCAAGGACATCACGAGGACGGGTCAGGTCGAGACTGTCGATGGGGTGAGGATCGAGTTTCAGATGACGCCGGGGACCGAGGCCGCGGCGGAGATGAACTTCCTGCTTCCCGAGCTGCGTGCCGTCTGCATGGCGGAGAACGCGACGCACACGATGCACAACATCATCACGTTGCGCGGTGCGCAGGTGCGCGATGCCCGGCAGTGGGCGCGCTATCTGGGTGAGTCGGTGGTCCTTTTCGACGGGCGGGCCGATGTCGCCTTCGCCTCGCATCACTGGCCCACGTGGGGCGGGGACACCATCGTGGAGCTGCTCGAACAGCAGCGGGATCTGTACGCGTACATGCACGACCAGACGTTGCGGATGATCAACGCGGGGATGACGGGGCGTGAGATCGCCGAGGAGATCGTGCTGCCGCCCGCGCTCGCCGGCGTATGGGCGAACCGCGGGTACTACGGGTCGCTGAGTCACAATGTGAAGGGCGTCTACCAGCGGTACATGGGCTGGTTCGACGGCAACCCGGCGCACCTGTGGGAGCATCCGCCGGTCGAGGAGGCCAAGCGCTATGTGAAGGCGATGGGAGGCCGTACGGCGACGGTCGCGAAGGCCAAGGCGTTCGCGCGCGACGGTGATCTGCGGTTCGCGGTGACGCTGCTCAACCATGTGGTGTTCGCGGACCCGGGGCACAAGGCCGCCAAGTCCGAACTTGCGCAGTTGTACGTCAAGTTGGGGCAGGCGTCGGAGAACGCCGTGTGGCGGAACTTCTATCTGATGGGCGCTCAGGAGCTGCGTGAGGGTGTGGCGGCGTCCCCGACGACCGTGACGAGTGCGGACATGTTGATGGCGCTCTCCGTGGATCAGCTCATCGATTCGGTGGCGATCCGTGTGAACGGTCCGAAGGCGTGGGATCTGAAGCTGCGGATGGACTGGAGTCTTCCGGCACTGGGGAAGGTCTGGCATCTGACGTTGCGGAACGGCGTGTTGACGTATCGCAGCGATACGGAGAAGGACCCGGACGCGGGTGTCACGCTGACGATGACGAAGCCTCAGTTGCTCGCGATGCTGGGTGGCAAGGGGCTCGGGGACATCGGGGTCGAGGGTGACGCGTCGCTTCTCGCCGAGTTGCTCGGTGTGGTGGAGAAGCCGGATCCGCATTTCGCGATCGTGACGCCCTAGGCACGCAGGCCGAAGAGCGAGGGGCCGCTCCTTCTGGAGCGGCCCCTCGGCCCATGTATCCGATCCGCCTACTTCGGGCTGTCGTCCTCGCCGATGTGGTGGATGCGGACGAGGTTGGTGGAGCCCGCGACTCCGGGCGGGGAGCCCGCGGTGATGACGACCACGTCGCCCCGCTCGCAGCGGCCGTACTTCAGGAGGAGTTCGTCGACCTGGTTGACCATGGCGTCGGTTGATTCGACGTGCGGGCCGAGGAAGGTCTCCACGCCCCAGGTGAGGTTGAGCTGTGAGCGCGTCGCCCGGTCCGGGGTGAAGGCGAGCAGCGGGATCGGGGAGCGGTAGCGCGAGAGGCGGCGGACGGTGTCGCCGGACTGTGTGAAGGCCACCAGGAACTTGGCTCCGAGGAAGTCCCCCATCTCCGCCGCTGCGCGGGCCACGGCGCCGCCCTGGGTGCGGGGCTTGCTGCGTTCGGTCAGCGGCGGGAGGCCCTTGGCGAGGATGTCCTCCTCGGCGGCCTCGACGATGCGGCTCATCGTGCGGACCGTCTCGATGGGGTATTTGCCGACGCTGGTCTCGCCGGAGAGCATCACCGCGTCCGTGCCGTCGATGACGGCGTTGGCGACGTCCGAGGCCTCCGCGCGGGTGGGGCGGGAGTTGTCGATCATCGAGTCGAGCATCTGGGTCGCGACGATGACCGGCTTGGCGTTGCGCTTGGCGAGCTTGATGGCGCGCTTCTGGACGATCGGCACCTGCTCGAGCGGCATCTCGACGCCGAGGTCGCCGCGGGCGACCATGATCGCGTCGAAGGCGGCGACGATGTCGTCGATGTTCTCGACGGCCTGTGGCTTCTCCACCTTGGCGATGACGGGGAGGCGACGGCCTTCCTCGTCCATGATGCGGTGCACGTCCTCGATGTCGCGTCCGCTGCGCACGAAGGAGAGCGCGATGACGTCGAACCCTGAACGCAGGGCCCAGCGCAGGTCGGCCTCGTCCTTGTCGGAGAGCGCGGGGACGGAGACGGCGACGCCGGGGAGGTTGAGGCCCTTGTGGTCGGAGACCATGCCGCCCTCGACCACGGTGGTGGTGACACGGGGCCCGTCGACCGCTGTGACCTCCAGGGTCACTTTGCCGTCGTCGACGAGGATGCGCTCACCGGGGGTGACGTCGTCGGCGAGGCCGTCGTAGGTCGTCCCGCAGGTCTGCCGGTCGCCCTGGACGCCTTCTTCGACGGTGATGGTGAACTCGTCGCCGCGTTCAAGGAGTACAGGTCCTTCGCTGAATCGGCCGAGGCGGATCTTCGGGCCTTGAAGGTCGGCGAGGACGCCGACGCTGCGGCCGGTCTCGTCAGCGGCTTTCCGAACGCGCTGATAGCGCTCTTCGTGTTCGGCGTACGTGCCGTGACTGAGGTTGAAGCGAGCCACGTCCATTCCGACTTCGACCAGTGCCTTGATCTGGTCGTACGAGTCGGTGGCGGGGCCCAGGGTACAGACGATTTTTGCTCGACGCATACTTCGAGCCTAGGCCTTACCGGTGGGTAGAGAATTGGCTGGGCATGACTACTCAACCACCGTTACGTGAAAGGTTATTGACAAGTGTTGAATTGTGCGAGGCGCCGCTCTGATGAGCGATTTACCAGGCGCCTCGCTGCGTAGATCCCTCCGTGGCGACAGCCGCAGCTCCGTTGCTACGGCTGCGACCCCGTGGCGACAGCCGCGAGTCCGTTGCTACAGCTGCGGCGGTGTCATCGTGAAGCGTGCGTTGACCTGTGCGTAGACGTGCTGCCGCTGGGGTTCGAGGTCGAGGGGTGCGGCTTCCTCGCCCATGTCGGCCGCCCCGCCGTACGCGACGGTGCGCATGGCGGGTGACGGGCCGCCGTAGCCGTACGGCTGGGCGTTCTCGGCGCCGATGTCGGCGAGCTCGACGAGGGCGGCCAGGCCCGTCCCCAGCGCCTCGGCGTACTCGCGGCCCCGCTGCACCGCTTCCCTGACGGCCTGCTGTCGGGCCTCGCGGTGGGTGGGCGAGTCGTGGCGCAGGGCCCAGTAGGGGCCGTCGACGCGGGTCAGTTCGAGGTCCGCGAGGCGTGTGGTGAGCTCGCCGAGCGCGGTGAAGTCGGTGAGCTCGGCGGTGACGTGGACCCGGCCGTGGTAGGCGCGGACGCGTTCGCCGCGGCCGTGCTTGGTCAGTTCGGGGCTGATGGAGAAGGCGCCGGTCTCCAGCTTCTCGACGGATTCGCCGTACGTCTTCACCAGGTCGATGACGGTGGCGTTGCGGCGCGTGAGGTCGTTCAGGGCGTCGCGCCTGTCGGTGCCGCGGGCGCTGACGGTGATGCCGATGCGGGCGATCTCGGGGTCGACTTCGAGGTGCGCCTCGCCCTTGACGGCCAGGCGCGGGGCGTCGGGGGTTCCGTAGGGGGCGACGGTGGGGGTGGTCTCGTCCATGCGGCCACTCTTGCACTGGGGGGCGGCATCGCACAGTCATCGGGGCGCGGCACCGCACAGTCATCTGGGCGCGCGGCACCGGACAGTCATCCGGACGCGGCACCGGACAGTCATCGGATCGAAACCTGCGAGGTCTGTTGCCGGTGGGTCCGCCGGGGTCAGAATCTACGCGCGTTACATTGATCGACCAAGGGTCCAAGGGGAGTACGAAATGCCGCTGAACCGCCGGAAGTTCCTGGGCAAGTCCGCCGCAGCCACGGGTGTGGCACTCGCGGGCGGCGTGGCCGCCGCGCCCTCCGCGTCGGCCCACGCGCCCCAGAAGCCCGCCAAGCGGAAGAAGCGGTACTCGTTCACCGTCATGGGCACGACGGACCTGCACGGCAATGTCTTCAACTGGGACTACTTCACGGACAAGGAGTTCGACGACAAGGACCACAACGACGTGGGCCTGGCGAAGATCTCCACCCTCGTGAACGAGATCCGCGAGGAGAGAGGCCGCCGCAACACGCTTCTCATCGACGCGGGCGACACCATTCAGGGCACCCAGCTGTCGTACTACTACGCGAAGATCGACCCGATCACCGCGAAGCGCGGCCCGGTCCACCCGATGGCGCAGGCGATGAACCGCATCGGCTATGACGCGGCGGCGCTCGGCAACCACGAATTCAACTACGGCATTCCGGTTCTGCGGAAATTCGAGGAGCAGTGCGAATTCCCGCTGCTCGGCGCCAACGCGCTCGACGCGAAGACGCAGAGGCCCGCTTTCCCGCCGTACTTCATGAAGCGCGTGCGCACCCCGCACGGCCGCGACGTGAAGGTGGCTGTGCTCGGTCTGACCAATCCCGGCATCGCGATCTGGGACAAGGTGAACGTCCAGGGCAAGATGACGTTCCCGGGTCTTGAGGAGCAGGCGGCGAAGTGGGTGCCCAAGCTGCGGTCCATGGGCGCGGACGTCGTGATCGTCTCGGCGCACTCCGGCTCCAGCGGCACCTCTTCGTACGGTGACCAGCTCCCGTACATCGAGAACGCGGCCGGTCTGGTGGCCGAGCAGGTGCCCGGTATCGACGCGATCCTGGTCGGGCACGCGCACACGGAGATCCCCGAGTACTTCGTGGAGAACAAGAAGACCGGCAAGAAGGTCGTCCTGTCCGAGCCGCTGAAGTGGGGGCAGCGCCTGACGCTCTTCGACTTCGACCTGGTGTGGGAGAAGGGCCGCTGGACGGTGGAGAAGGTCGGCGCGAAGGTCCTCAACTCCAAGACGGCGGCGGAGGACCGCAAGATCACCGGGCTCCTCGCCGACGAGCACAAGAAGGTCGTCGCGTACGTCAACCAGGTCATCGGCACGTCGACACAGGCGATGAGCACGGCCGAAGGCCCGTACAAGGATGTCGCGATCATCGATCTGATCAGCCATGTCCAGGCGGAGACGGTCAAGGGGGCGCTGGCGGGCGGCCAGTACGCGGCGCTGCCCGTGCTCTCGCAGGCCTCGTGCTTCTCGCGTACGGCGGGCATCCCGGCGGGCGAGGTGACGATCAAGGACGCGGCGGGTCTCTACCCGTTCGAGAACACGCTTGAGGCGCGGCTCATCACGGGTGCGCAGCTCAAGGAGTATCTGGAGTACTCGGCTCGCTACTACGTCCGGACGGCGGCCGGCGGCCCGGTGGACCCGGAGAAGCTGACGAACGCGGACAACACTCCGGACTACAACTACGACGCGCTGTACGGCGTGACGTACGAGATCGACATCGCCAAGCCCGTGGGTTCGCGGATCGTGAAGCTGAGCTTCGACGGCAAGGACATCGACCCGAAGGCGGAGTTCGTGCTCGCCGTCAACAACTACCGGGCGAGCGGGGGAGGGAACTTCCCGCACGTGGCCGCCGCCAAGCAGCTGTGGGCGGACTCGGACGAGATCCGCAACACGATCATCCAGTGGGTCCAGGCGAAGGGAACGATCGACCCGGCGACGTTCGCGTCGGTGGACTGGAAGCTGACCCGGGACGGCACTCCGGTGTTCTGACGCCCGTCAACCCATCAGCACATCAGCACATCAGCTCGTCAGCTCGTCAGCTCGTCAGCTCGTCAGTTCTTGAGCCGTACGAGGTTGCCGCGCTGCTCGCCGATGAGACCGGTGGCAGCGCGGGCCTGCGGTTCCTGGAGGCCGAAGCTGGTGAACGCGGTGCGCTCCGGGAGGGGGTAGGGGGCCGTCCCCGTCAGGCTGTTGAGGATGGTGGCGCTGCGCCAGGCGGCGAGGCCGAGGTCGGGGGCGCCGACGCCGTGGGTGTGGCGCTCGGCGTTCTGGACGTAGACGTTCCCGCCGCCGCCGGTGATGGAGGGGTCGAGGACGAGGCGGTACTGCTCGTCGATGCGGGGGCGCTCCGAGGAGTCCCTGCGCATGTAGGGGTCGAGGCCCGCGAGGAGCTGGTCGAGGGGGCGCTCGCGGTAGCCGGTGGCAAGGACGACCGCGTCCGTGGTGAGGCGGGAGCGGGTGCCCTGCTGGAGGTGTTCCAGGTGGAGTTCCACGCGGGTGTTGGCGACGCGGCCCGCGGTGCGCACGGAGACGCCCGGGGTGAGGACGGCGTCGGGCCAGCCGCCGTGCAGGGTGCGTTGGTAGAGCTCGTCGTGGATGGCGGCGATGGTGTCGGCGTCGATCCCCTTGTGGAGCTGCCACTGGTCGGGGACGAGGCCGTCGCGCACGTTCTCGGGCAGGGAGTGGAAGTAACGGGTGTAGTCCGGGGTGAAGTGTTCCAGGCCGAGCTTGGAGTACTCCATGGGCGCGAAGGCCTCGGTGCGGGCTAGCCAGTGGATCTTCTCGGCGCCCGCAGGCCGGTGCTTGAGCAGGTCGAGGAAGACCTCGGCGCCGGACTGGCCCGAGCCGATGACGGTGATGTGGTCGGCGGAGAGCAGCCGGTCGCGGTGCAGGAGGTAGTCCGCGGAGTGGATCACGGGGACGGCCGGGGCGTCCGCGAGGGGCTTCAGGGGCTCGGGGATGTAGGGCGCGGTGCCGACGCCGACGACGATGTTCTTCGTGTACGTCCGGCCGAGCGCCTCGGCCTCCCCCTCGGCGTCGAGCTGCGTGAAGTCGACTTCGAAGAGATCCCGTTCGGGGTTCCAGCGCACCGCGTCGACCTGGTGGCCGAAGTGCAGCGCGGGCAGGTTCTCGCTGACCCAGCGGCAGTAGGCGTCGTACTCGGCGCGCTGGATGTGGAAACGCTCGGCGAAGTAGAAGGGGAAGAGGCGCTCGCGGGACTTGAGGTAGCTGAGGAAGGACCAGGGGCTCGCCGGGTCGGCGAGGGTCACCAGGTCGGCGAGGAAGGGCACTTGGAGGCTCGCGCCGTCGATGAGGAGCCCGGGGTGCCAGTGGAAGCCGGGCCGCTGTTCGTAGAAGGCGGCGTCGAGGCCGGGCAGGGGCTGGGCGAGGGCGGCGAGGGAGAGGTTGAAGGGGCCGATGCCGATGCCGACCAGGTCCCGGGGGTCCTCGGGGGTGGTGAGCGGCGGGGCGGGCTTGTCGTTCTGGCCGGTCATCGGGGGGTGGTTCCTTCCACGAGCTTCAGGAGCTCGGCGAGGTCGCCGGGCCGGGTGTGCGGGTTGAGCAGGGTGGCCTTGAGCCAGCGGCGTCCGTCGATCCTGGCGCGCCCGAGCACGGCACGGCCCTGGCCGAGCAGTTCCCGCCGGACGTACGCGATGTGGTCGTCGTCGGCGCCGACGGGCCGGAACAGGACCGTGCTGATGACGGGCAGGTCGTGGAGCTCGAAGCCGGGGTGTGCGGTGATGAGCCCGGCGAACTCCTCCGCCTGTGCACAGACCTGGTCGACGAGCGCGCCGATGCCCGCACGCCCGAGTGCCTTGAGGGTGACGGCGATCTTCAGTACGTCGGGCCGGCGGGTGGTGCGCAGGGAGCGGCCGAGGAGGTCGGGGAGGCCCGCTTCGGTGTCGTCGCCCGCGTTGAGGTAGTCGGCGTGGTGGCCGAGGGCCGCGGTGTCGTGCGGGTCGCGGACCAGGAGAAGACCGGCGGCGACGGGCTGCCAGCCGAGCTTGTGCAGGTCGAACGTGATGCTGTCGGCGCGCTCCATGCCGTGCAGGCGCACGCTGCGTACGTCGCTGAAGAGGAGCGGGCCGCCGTACGCGGCGTCGACGTGCAGGCGGGCGCCGTGGCGTGCGCAGAGGTCGGCGATCTGGTCGAGGGGGTCGATGAGTCCGGCGTCGGTGGTGCCCGCGGTGGCGGTGACGAGGAACGATCCGGGCGGTCCGGTGAGTTCGCAGAGCGCTTCGTCGAGTGCGGCGGGGTCGAGGACACCGGCGGGCGCGGGGACGACGACCGGTTCGGGCATGCCCAGGAGCCAGGCGGCGCGGCCGAGGGAGTGGTGGGCGTTCTCGCCGACGATGAGCTGGACGGGGCCGTGCGCGGCGGTGCGCTCGCGGGCCAGGAGCAGGGCGAGCTGGTTGGACTCCGTGCCGCCGGTGGTGACGAGGGCGTCTCCCCTGCCGGTTCCGTAGGCCTCCGCGGCGAGAGCGCGCGTGACCAGGGTTTCGATCTCCGAGGCGGCGGGGGCCTGGTCCCAGGAGTCCATGGAGGGGTTGAGTGCGGACGCGGCCAGGTCGGCGGCGACGGCGAGTGCGAGCGGCGGGCAGTGGAGGTGGGCGGCGCACAGCGCGTCCGCGGGGTCGGCTGCGCCCTCGGCGAGTGCGTGGACCAGTGTGCGCAGGGCCGCTTCGGCGCCTTCGCCCCGGGCGGGCAGGACCTCCCCCGCGGCCTCTCGCACCCGGGCGGCGACGGCGGCGGGGCCGCCCGCCGGGAGTGGCCCGCCGCGCGCGGTCGCGCCGGTGCGCAGGGCCTCCAGGGTGGTGGTGAGCAACGGCCGCAGCGCGTCGGGTCCGTGGGCGCCTCCGGCGAGGGGCGGCGGGGTGCTCATGGCAGACATGGGCGGCGTCCTTCGGGTGCGCGCGGACTGGGACTCCAGCCTGTCTGCCGAGCAGACGGCGCGCCCGGGGACCTCGACGATCCGAACCCGAAAGTGGTATTGCCGTGCGGAGAGAGGGTGTTGGCGTGGGCGGTAGTGCTAGGTGCTCGCGCGCGGGGAGGGGCGGTGAGGGACCTGCGGGCCGGTGGGGGCTTGTCGCGCGGCTCCTCACGCCCCTACCGGGGCCCGTAGGGGCTCAGGAACCTGTCGCCTCCTGTACTCGCAGTGCCCTTGCCAAGTCGTCCAGTTGGTCTGCCAGCTTGCGGCGCAGGGCCGGGATCGGGTCCGCGTCGCGCAGGCACTGTTCGCCCAGGCGGAGTGTTTCGGCGTCCACCGAGGTGGCGGGGAAGGCCCACCGTCCCGCCACGTCGGCGATGGCGGGGCCGCGGCGGGCCGCGAGGGCGACCGCGTCCTCGTAGTAGCGGGGGATGTACTCCCGTACGAGATCGGCCTGTTCGGGCTGCCAGAAGCCCTGGGCCGTGGCGGTGAGGAGGTAGTTCGAGAGGTCGTCGGAGGTGAACATCGCCTCCCACGCGCGGCGCTTGGCCTCCGGGTCGGGCAGTGCGGCCCGGCAGCGGGCCGCGCCTTCCTGGCCGGTGGCGCTGGGGTCGCGCTCCAGTTCGGCGGCGATGGCGGTCTCGTCGGCGGCGCCGAGGACGGCGAGGCGGGTCAGGACGCGCCAGCGCAGCTCGGGGTCGAGCTCGGGTCCGCCGGGGACGGTGCCCTCGGTGAGCCATTCCTGGAGGGGGTCGGGGCGCGTCGCCACGTCGATGAAGCCGCGCACGGCGGTGAGCCGGAGTCCCGGGTGGGAGCCGTCCTCCGTACGCCGGATCAGGTCGCGGCACAGCTCGGTGAGCGTGGTGAGGGCGATGGACCGCTGGGCGGGGGGCACGAAGCGGCCCGCGACGTGGGTGGTGGCGAAGGCGAGGACGCCCTGGACGAGGGCGAGGTCGGTCTCGTCGGGGAGATGGGCGCGGGCCGTCTCCAGATAGGTGGTGCCTTCGAGTTCGCCGTCGCGGACCATGTCGCGCAGGCTGTTCCACAGGACGGCGCGGGTGAGTGCGTCGGGGACCCGGGAGAGGCTGCGCAGGGCCGTCTCCATGGAGACCTCGTCGAGGCGGATCTTGGTGTACGTGAGGTCCTGGTCGTTCGGCACGATCAGGGCGGGGCGCCCGCCGTCGCGCGCGGGGGCGGCGGGCCCGGAGTGGGGGACGTCGGTCTCGTACCGCTCGCGCAGGACGAGGTCCTGGGTGTCGGTGAGGTCGCGGTCGTACACCCCGACGGCGATGCGGTGGGGGCGGCTGCCGTCGCGGTCGACGGCCAGGGTCCACTCCCGGGCGTCGTGCGTGACCGTCGAGGTGAGCGTGTCGACGCCGGTGGTGCGCAGCCAGGCCTCGGCCCATCCGTGCACGTCACGGTCGGTGTTGTGGGCGAGGGATTCGATGAAGTCGGCGAGGGTCGCGTTCGAGAACTTGTGCCGGGCGATGTGGGTGTTGATACCGGCGAGGAAGTCCTTCTCGCCGAGCCAGGCGACGAGTTGGCGCAGGGCGGACGCGCCCTTGGCGTACGAGATGCCGTCGAAGTTGAGCATCGCGGACGCGGTGTCGGGCACGGCGTCCGGGTCGGGTGCGACGGGGTGGGTGGAGGGGCGCTGGTCGGCGTCGTACCCCCAGGCCTTGCGGGCGACGCCGAAGTCGGTCCAGGTGTCCTTGAAGCGGGTGGCTTCGGCGGTGGTCTGGAAGCCCATGTACTCGGCGAAGGATTCGTTCAGCCAGATGTCGTCCCACCACCTGAGGGTGACGAGGTCGCCGAACCACATGTGGGCCATCTCGTGGGCGATGACCATGGCGCGGGTCTGCCGCTCGGTCTCGGTGACGGCGGAGCGGTAGATGAACTCGTCGCGGAAGGTGACGAGTCCGGGGTTCTCCATCGCTCCGGCGTTGAACTCGGGGACGAACGCCTGGTCGTACGAGTCGAAGGGGTAGGGCTCCTCGAACTTCTCGTGATACCGGTCGTAGCACGCGCGCGTGACGTCGAGGATCTCGTCGGCGTCGGCGTCCAGGAAGGGCGCGAGGGAGCGGCGGCAGTGGATGCCGAAGGGCAGCCCGCGGTGTTCGGTGCGGACCGAGTGCCAGGGGCCCGCGGCGACGGCGACGAGGTAGGTCGAGATCAGCGGCGTCGCCGCGGCCCGCCACGTCCCGCCGCCCACGTGCTCGGTCACGCCGTTGGCGAGGACGGTCCAGCCCTTGGGGGCGGTGACGGTCAGCTCGAAGACGGACTTCAGGTCGGGCTGGTCGAATGCGGCGAAGACGCGCTGCACGTCCTCCATGAACAGCTGGGTGTACGTGTACGCCTCGCCGTCCGTGGGGTCGGTGAAGCGGTGCATGCCCTCGCCTGTGTGCGAGTACCGCATGGAGGCGTCGACGCGCAGTTCGTGCTCGCCCGCGGTGAGTCCGGTGAGCGGGAGCCGGTTCTCGACGAGGTCCTTCGGGTCGAGCGGCCGGCCGTCGAGGGTGATGGAGCGCAGCTCGGCGGGCTTGAGCTCGACGAAGGTGTCCACCGTGGCCGTGGGCTCGCCGAGCGCCGAGAACCGGATGACGGTACGGGAGTCGAAGGTCTCGGCTCCCTGGGTCAGGTCCAGCTCCACCGCGTACCGGTGGACGTCGATGAGCCGGGCTCGGGTCTGCGCTTCGTCGCGCGTCAGTACGGGCATGGGTCCATGCTGCCTGATGTCACTGACAACGGTGCCGGGTGCCCGGACATCGGGGCTCGGCCCTTAGCGATGCGGACGCCCGCGCGGATGCCGCGAGGCCGTGTCAGGACGACTTGGCGATCGTCTCGTGGTGGCGGATGACCTCCGCGATGATGAAGTTGAGCAGCTTCTCGGCGAACGCCGGATCCAGCTTCGCGCTCTCCGCGAGTTCGCGGAGGCGGGCGATCTGGCGGGCCTCGCGGGCGGGGTCGGCGGGCGGGAGCTGGTGGTTGGCCTTGAGATAGCCGACCTGCTGGGTGCATTTGAAGCGCTCGGCGAGCATGTGGACGACGGCCGCGTCGATGTTGTCGATGCTGTCGCGCAGGCGGGACAGCTCGGCGCGCACGGCTGCGTCCGTGGCGTCCGGGGCGCCGGCGCCGTTCGCGTCACTTGTGTGGCTGGTGGTCATGGTGGACGAGCCTACGTGGTGGGTCCTTCGCCCCCGACGGCGGAAGAGCGCAAAATCGGCGGGTGGTCGGGGTCGGGAATCTGCTGGGACCAGCCGCCGGGGACCGCGCGTCCCTGCTGCTCACGGAAGCGGACGGGCGCCATCCCCACGCGGCGTGTGAACAGCCGCGAGAAGTACGCGGGGTCGTCGTAGCCGACGCGGCGCGCGACGGCCGCGACCGGGAGCTCCGTGGCGGCGAGCAGTTCCTTGGCGCGCCCGAGACGGATGCCGAGGAGGTAGTCCTTGGGGCTGCAGCCGGCGCCCCTGCGCACCGCCGTGCGCAGCTCCGCGGGGGTCATGCCGTGCCGTGACGCGTGCTCGGCGACGGAGAGTGGCTGGAAGGCGTCGCGGGCGAGGGCCTGGAGCACGGGGTCGCCGTCGGGGGCGATGTCGGCGCGGGCCCGGCGCAGCGCGACGAGCAGTTCGTGGACGGCGGCGCCGGTCTCGACCTCAAGGAGCGGGTTGCCGCGCCGTGCCGCCCGCGCGATGCGCCCGACGGCGGCCCGCGCCCCTGTCGCGTCGGAGAGCGGCACCACGGGCCGGTCGGGTTCGATGAAGCCGAGTTCGGTGTACGTCGTCGTGGCGGGCCCCGTGAAGTCGACGAAGCACTCGTCCCAGCCGCTCTCCGCGTCGGGCCCGTAGTGGTGGCGCACTCCGGGGGTGAGCCAGATCAGCGCGGGCGCCGTCACCGTCGTACGTCTGCCGTCGGGCCCCTGGAACCAGCCGCCACCCGCGCTCACGACGACGGCCACGTGGTGGTCGAGTGTGCGCGGTCCCACGGTCGGCAGGAGGCCGTGTTGCAGGCCGACCCCGAGGCAGGCGAGGCCGAGGCGGTGGTGGGCCGGGCTCGGCGTGAAATACCGCATCCAGGTGTGGTACATCCGCTTGTGCCCCTTCCGTCCGGGCCGCGGCCCGCTCGCTGCGTCCAACCCACCTCGATCTTTGTCCATGGACCCTGCCTCCCGCCAGGGGTGATCGTGGCGGAGCAGTCCGTGAGCGAGAGGGACACAAGGACACGATGAACGGCTTCAGGGTGGGCGAGGACGATTTCGAACTGGACGGGCGGCCCGTGCGGCTGCTCTCCGGTGCGCTGCACTACTTCCGGGTGCACGAGGAACAGTGGGGCCACCGCCTGGCGATGCTGCGTGCGATGGGGCTCAACTGCGTGGAGACGTACGTCCCGTGGAACCTGCACGAGCCGCACCCCGGGGAGTACAGCGACGTCGAGGCGCTCGGCCGCTTCCTGGACGCCGCCCGGGACGCGGGCCTGTGGGCGATCGTCCGGCCGGGGCCCTACATCTGCGCCGAGTGGGAGAACGGCGGCCTTCCGCACTGGCTGACGGGCGCCGTGGGGGCACGCGCGCGTACCCGTGACGCGGAGTACCTGGGGCACGTGGACCGCTGGTTCGGCCGCCTCCTGAAGGAGGTCGTCCCGCGCCAGCACGACCGGGGCGGCCCCGTGATCATGGTGCAGGTGGAGAACGAGTACGGCAGCTACGGCTCGGACCAGGTCTACCTCCGCCACCTCGCGGAGCTGCTGCGCGCCGAGGGCGTGAGCGTGCCGCTCTTCACGTCCGACGGCCCCGAGGACCACATGCTCACCGGCGGGTCCGTCCCCGGCGTCCTGGCCACGGTCAACTTCGGCTCGCAGGCCGATGCGGCCTTCGGGACGCTGCGCGGGCACCGCCCCCAGGGGCCGCTGATGTGCATGGAGTTCTGGTGCGGCTGGTTCGACCACTGGGGCGCGGAGCATGTCGTGCGGGACGCGGCGGACGCCGCGGACGCGTTGCGCGAGATCCTGGAGTGCGGGGCCTCGGTCAACCTCTACATGGCGCACGGCGGTACGAACTTCGCCGGGTGGGCGGGGGCGAACCGGGGCGGCGGCGCGCTGCACGACGGCGTCCTGGAGCCGGACGTCACGTCGTACGACTACGACGCGCCCATCGACGAGTTCGGGCGCCCCACGGAGAAGTTCCGGCGCTTCCGCGAGGTGCTCGCCGCGTACGCGCAGGGCCCGCTGCCCGAGCCGCCCGCACCGCTGCCCTCGCTCGCGGAACACACTCCGGTCGACCTCACCGAGTGGGCGCCGCTGTCCACCGTCATGGAGTCGCTCGGCGGCCCCCTGGCGGAATACGCCGTACCGCCCACCTTCGAAGAGCTCGATGTGGACCGCGGCCTGGTCCACTACGCACTGACCGTGCCGGGTCCGCGCCGGCCGTATCCGCTGCGCGTGCGGGGGCTGCGGGACCGGGCCGTGGCGTACGTGGACGGGGTGCGGGCGGGCGTCCTCACCGAGGAGGAGCCCGCCCTCGCCGAGCCTGTCGCGGGGCACGCGCGCGTGGAGCTGTGGGTGGAGTCCCTGGGGAGGGTCAACTACGGGCCGCGGACCGGCGAGGCGAAGGGCGTCACCGGCGGGATTCTGCATGAGCGGCAGTACCTGCACGGGGTGGAGGCCAGGGGGCTGCGGCTCGACGCGTTCTCCTCGCCGGAGGCCGTACGGGGGGTGCCGGTGTCCGGGGAAGGGGCGTCGGGCCGCCCCGGCCTGTACCGGGGCGCGGTGGAGGTCGGCGGGCCCGGCGACGCCATCCTCGAACTCCCCTCCTGGACGCGGGGGTTCGTGTGGGTGAACGGCTTCAATGTGGGCCGCTACTGGTCGGCGGGCCCGCAGACCTCGCTGTTCGTCCCCGGTCCTGTGCTGCGGGAGGGGACGAACGAGGTGTGGGTGCTGGAGCTGGAGGGGGCAGCTGGGGTGGGAGCGGTCCGTCTTTCCCCCATCCCACCCTTTCCCGAAACCGGCTCCGCCGACCATTAGGCGCCGTCGGTCACCGGCTTCGCCGCGTTCGTCCTCAATCGCCGGACGGGCTGAGAAATCAGCCCGTCCGGCGGAACGTCAGACCTCGCGCACCTCGAAGGCGTCAAGGACGAACTCCGCGGTGCCGTCGTCCCCGCTCTTGCGCAGCCCGACCCACGCCTCGCCCTTGGCGGGGGCGGTGAACTCATAGGTCAGGACGGTGGGTTCGGTCGCGACGGGCAGCTCCTTGCGATCGATCTCGCGGGCCGCCTCACGGGTCGCGGGCTCATCGACGGCGGTGATCCACGCGTACTGGCCCGCCTTCTCGTTCTCGTACCGGAAGGTGACGCGGTAGCGCTTGCCCGGCTCGAAGCGGGCGGTGTGCGGGACGGTGCGGTAGACGAGCCCGGTGTTCTCGCCGCGGGACTTGAGGGATTGAGTGCCGTCGATGACGTCGTCGATCGCCTTGCCGTTCCAGCCGCGCTGTGTGAACGGCGCGTGCCGTTGCGCGATGTGCGTGCGCGGGTCGGTGACGTCCCCCGCGTCGCCCTTCATGAACGGCCCCCAGCCCTGCGGCACCTGCTCGAAGTCCTCGGCGACGAGCCGCCCTCCTCCGGGGACGCCGCCACGCGTGGAGACGATGCGTACGTTGTCGAAGCGCACGCGCGCGTGGCCCGCGTCGGCCCGGAGCGTCAGCTCGGCCGGGCCACCGCCATCGGGGACGGTGAAGGGCACGGACATCCGCTGGAAGCGGGTGCCGTGCTTGCGGTCGGCCGCCACGTAGTTGCCCGCCGTGGAGGTCCGCGTCCAGTTGGCGGCGGTGACACCGTCGGCGGTGCGCACTTCCAGGGTGGCCTTGCGCTCGTCGCCGCTCTTCTCACCGACCTCGACCTGTACGGAGGCGACGTACGTTCCTGCCTTCAGGCGGCGCAGCCGCTGGCCGACGGCGGCCTTGCCGCCCGAGCCGATGACGAGTTCGTGGTCGCCGAGCTCACTGAGCGCGACAGAAACCGGTCCTGAGACCTTCCAACCCTCCAGGGAGCCGGAGTTGAAGCCCGGGTCGCGCAGGGGGGTCGCCTGCCCCCAGGCGGGGTCGGGCACCGCGGCGGCGCGCCTGCGGTAGAGGACGTAGGGCTGTTTGGCCTTGGCGTCGAGGGTCACCTTGCCGCCCCGCACCGGAACGTCGGCGACGAAGACCCGCCCTTGGTCGGTGAGCCGGTACAGCGCGACCTTGCCGAGCCCGGACCACCCGCGCGGCAGCCGCCAACTCCCCTGCCCGCCCTTGGGGTTGTAGTGATACAGCTTGCCGGGATCGGTGGCCTTGCGAGGCTCCCAGGGAAGCAGATAGCTCCCCCCGTCGTAGACGACACGGCCGTCCGTCACGATCCGCCGGACGCCTCCCGTGTCGGAGACCACGGTCCCGCTCCCCCCGGCCTCTCCGCCCTCTCCGCCCTCTCCGAAGAAACTGATCTCGTGCTCGCCCCAGGATTTGATGGGATAGGCCTGGAGATATTTGGCGGGCAGCGAATCGGTCCAGATCAGGTCATAGAAATAGGACCAGTCGGTCTTTCCGACCCACCCCTCGAAATTGCCCATGCGCGCAATGCCCAGAAGCGTCGGCCACTTGTCGGCGAAGACATCTTTCTGGTGGTTCCGGATGAAGCGGATCAGCCGGGAGTTGATGCCCCGCGAGGTATCAGGACCGTAATCCGTCTCCGTCGCCCAGTGCGACCAGACGGACGAGCGCTCGAAGCCGTGCCCCCACTCGCTGGTGACGATCCAGCCCTGCTCGCGCAGGGCTCGCTGCAGCCTGTCGGACGTCCACCCCGACTCGCGGAATACATCGATGTAGAGAGCATTGAGCGCACCATCGGCTTCGTCCCGCAGGTCGGCGAACCGCTTGATGATGTCACCGGAGACCAGGTCTCGCCGTTGGTCGATGCGGTAGCTCTGATCCAGCCAGTCCCACTGCTCATCGGCCTTGTCGACGAGCTTTTCGGAGAAAGCGTTCGCGACGGGATAGGACTCCGTGGCGTTCACATGCACACTGAAGTCGCTGTTCCACTTCTTGCCCTCCCTGACCAGGGTGTTCAAGTCGTCCAAGCCGCCCGCGCGCGTGTTGTAGTTGCCCGCGTAGTCGGGATGCGCGGAGTCGTGCCCCTCGGACTGATAGCCCTTGAGCAGCGTGTACTGCCGCAAGCCGTCGGTGGCCAGGTGGATCCGCTTGACGTTGTCGAGGGTCGCGAGGAACGGGTTCGTGGCCTGCGAGGCGAAGTTGAAAGGGATGTGCGGGACGACACGCAGATGCTGCTCGTCCGCGCCGACCGGCTTCACCATGATGTCGCGGAACGCGATGGCGGCGTCCTGCCAGTCGACCTTGCCGTCTCCGTTGCGGTCGCCGGTGATGACGACGGTGGCGTACGGAAGGGGCTCGGTGTCGCCGACGGCGGCGGTGGCCGCGCGGTGCGTCCACTGGCCGGGGACCAAGCGGGCCTCCACGTAGCCGCTCTTCCTGACGGTCTCCCGCCAGAGCCGGCCGTTGTCCCAGGTGGTTCCGGCCTCGGAGGTGGGCTTGTCGTAGACGGTGTTGGTCTCCACGGCGCCGCCCAGCGCGTCGTGCGCGACGACGGCGTAGGCGCATCCGGTGGGCGCTTGCGCGGCGGTGTCCGCGGTCAGCTTGACCTCGGTGTCCCCGCTCTTGTCCTTGTCGAGCTGGATCTTGGCGGCGAGAAGAGCGGCGCCCGGCTGATCGCTGCGTACGGAGAGAAGGGCGAGGCCGGGGATGCGGAGGGTGCCGACGCGCAGGGCGTCGGTGTCGTCGATCTCCGTCACGCGCCACTGGACCTGGCGCCCCTTGAGGGCGATCTCGACGGTGACGGTGGTGCCGCCGCCGAGGGTGAGGACGTACTCGACCCGGTTGGCTCCGGCGGTCGCCGTCACCTTCGGGGTGTGCGTCTTGTCGTCCACCAGGAGCGTGGTGACGGTCTCCGACTGGGCGTGCAGGACCGCTTTGCTGGCGCGGTCCGTGTACGAGATGACGCGGGGGAAGTCGGTGGCGACGCGCACGTCGAGGTCGGCGGAGCGCAGGACGGCTTCGCCCGGCGCGGCTGTCCTTGCCGCGGCGGAGGCGGCTGAGCCGAGGCCGACGGCGGCTCCGACGCCGGCCAGCGCGCCCGTGGCGACTACGACTCTGCGGCTCGGCCCTGACGTGTCTGACGGCTGCATGGCACCCCTCCGTGGAACGGATCTCGGTGCGGTCACCCTGCGCCGGGAGGGTCTTGCACGCCCATGGACAAAGGGGAGGCAGGTCTTGGACTAACGGGGTTCCCTTGCCGGGGGCTTGAGCGGTGGGGGTGCCTTGCCGGGGGCCTGAACGGTGGAGGTGCCTGCCGGGGGCTTGAACGGTGGGGTTCCCGTGCCGGTGCCGAACAAGCCTCTACCGCCCACCCGCCCACTTGCCACCCACCGGCACACGGCGAGGACGGACATAACAGCGCGGCCCCGCCCCACAACCGGAGCGAGGCCGCGCCCAGCGACGCGTCAGAGGGACGACGCCGCCTTCTCTATGTCAGTGGAGAACGTCGACACCTCGGTGTAGACCCCGGGGAACTTGGGGCGCGCGCACCCGTTGCCCCAGCTGACGATGCCGACCTGGACGTACTCCCCGGCCTCGTCCTTGCGGAACATGGGGCCGCCGGAGTCACCCTGGCAGGTGTCCGTGCCGCCCTCCGCCAGCTTGCCGGCGCAGAGCTCCTCGCCGGGCGTGAGGTCGCCGCCGTACGCGGCCTCGCAGTCCGCGTCGCTCACGAACGGAACCGTCGCCTTGAGCAGGTAGCGCTGCTGGTCGCCACCCTCCTTGTCGGCTCCCCAACCGGCGATGGTGAAGTCGCCCTCGTTGAGCTTGTCGTCCTTGGCGATCTTCAGCGTGGGTTGGTCGATCGGCTTGGCGAGCTTGATGAGCGCCCAGTCCTTGCCCTTGCCGTCGTAACCCGGCGCCTGCAGGACCTTCGTGGACTTGACGCTGACCGCGTCCGAGCTCTCCAGGTCCACGACACCACCGGTGGCGGTGATGCTCGTGTTGTCGCCCGAACCGTCCACACAGTGGGCGGCGGTCAGCACGATGTCCTTGGCGTACAGCGCGCCGCCACAGCCCATCGACAGACGGACCATGAACGGGAATTCGCCCTGCTCGGCGGGGGTACCGCCGACCACGCGCTCACCCGGGGTGGGGCCGGGGTGCGGGGCCGCGGAGGCGGCGACGGGCTGGAGACTGACGGCGGCGAGGGCGATGGCACCGAGGGTGGCGGCTCTCTTGACTCCACGCAGCTTGGTGTTCAACGGGCTTCCCTTCGTGGGGGGTTCGTGGGGGGTTGCACGCGTTCACGGCCCCACTCCCTCCCCGCGCAAGCACGAGGATGGCATGAGCCCGCCAATGCGTTGTTGCGGATTATGGAGATCAGTGTCCGCATAGAGCAAGGGGCGGTTTTCGGCCACGGGCCCGCGCCCGGGCTGGTTCCGGATACGGGAGCGCGCCCTGGCACGCGCCGTACAGTGGAACCGAGTTGAGGCGAATCGCGGCAACTCGATACAAGCTGAGACGACACGAACCGTCTCATTCTTGGGGGGTGCGGACGTGACGGACGGCGGCCCGGTGGTGCACGGCTACCCCCATCTGGAGACGGTGCGCTCCGCGATCACCGCGCTCTACAAACGCCTCTCGTACGACGGCGTCCACACCTTCGACACCAGCATCGCCTCCGCCGACGTCGCCTTCTCCGACCAGGAAGATCTTCATCTGGGCGTGCAGCGGGTGGCCCGCGAGATGGTGCGGCACCTCCGCCTCCCGGACGCCCGCATGATCGTCAGCTTCCGCGAGATGGAACACGCGGCGTACATCGAACTCGCCGCCGGACCCGAGTACTTCATCGAACTGAACGACCGGTTCCGTACGCACCGCAGGGACATCGGCGCCGCCCTCGCCCACGAGGTCATGCACGTGTATCTGCACCGGCTCGATCTGGCGTTCCCCGGCACACGCGACAACGAGATCCTCACGGATACCGCCACCACCTATCTGGGTGCGGGTTGGCTCCTCCTGGACGCCTATCGGGAGGACGGCGCCTCGTCGCAGAAGCTCGGGTACCTGACGCCGGAGGAGTTCGGGTACGTACTCGCCAAGCGGGCCATCGCCTTCGGTGAGGCGCCGGAGACGTGGTTCACCAGCGCGCAGGCGTACACCGCCTATACGAAGGGGCTCGCGCAGGCCCGCCTCGACGAGCAGCAGCCACCGCTGACGGCCGCGGGGTGGACGGGGCGGCGGCGGTACGCGAAGGATCGGCGGTATGCGCTGACGCACGGCTCCGGTGGGGCGGGGACGTACTCGTTCTCCCGTGTGTCAGGCGGGGCCGCGCCGCTGCGGGTCTCGTTCCCGTGCCCCACTTGCCGGCAGCGGATCCGGTTGCCTGCCCGGGGGCGGATGCGGGCGCGGTGCACGCTGTGCCGGACGGTGCTGGAGTGCGACACGTAAGGGTGGCGACACGGAAGGGCGCGGCGACCCGTAAAGGTGCGGGCCCGTCCTGGCTACCCCTGGCCCCAGTGCGCGGGGCGTGTCAGGGACGGGGGAAGTGTCGTCTCTGCGTCCCCCGTCGCCGCGTTGACCTGCGACTGGGTCAGGAAGAGGCTGCCGGTGAGGTCAGCGCCGCGCAGATCCGTGTCCCGGAAGTCCGCGCCGATCAGGTCGGCCTGGCGGAGGTCGGCGCCACGAAGATCCGCGGCGATGAGACAGGCACCGCGAAGGGTGACGCCTCGGAGGTCGGCGCCCTTGAGGCGGGCACCGAACAGATCAGCTCCCCTGCGGTCCTTCTTCTTCTGATTCTTCTGCTGCTGGTTCTTCTGGTTCTTCTGGTTGTTCTGGTTCTTCTGGTGAATGTCCGCGCGTACGAGTTCGCTGGTGCGCAGAAGGAGGACGTTGACGTCCTCACGGTGTGCGGCCACGTCCGTCTCGGCCACGGCCGCGGGGGCGCCTTGGGTGAGCTGCTCGGTCGCGTCCAGCGCACGCTGGAGCTCGGCCCTGATCGGGCGGGCCTGCGGCAGGGCGAGCGCCTCCGTCAAGTACCAGAGCAGTTCGTGGAGTTGGCGCATCACCGGGAACACGTCGAACATCTGGCGGGCGGCGTCGGGGTTCTGCCGCCAGTCGGTTCCACCGTAGGTGACCTGTGAGACCTTCTGCCCGGCGCCGAAGCAGTCATAGACCGTGCAGCCCGAGAAGCCCTTCTGACGCAGGTTCTGGTGGATGCCGCAGCGGAAGTCCTGCTTGAGGTTGGCGCAGGGGGTGCCGGCCGCCTTGTCGACGGGGAAGTCCGAGGACTTGGAGAGAGTGAGGGCCACGCAACAGAGCCCGAAGCAACTGCCGCAGTCTGCCCGCAGATCCTGCCGATCGCCGTCGCTGCCATCGCCTTCGTCACCGACCAGGGGCAGCAACTGACGCTGACGCGACTGGGGTTGCTTCTCGGGCATCAGGGCCTCCCTCGGACTCTGTCAGGTGTGGCAATCAGGCGGGCGGGTGAGACGCACACGACGCCCGCCCCCCGGCGGCAGGGAACAACACCCCGCCACCGGGCACCCGCACTACTACCATCCGGCCTACGACTACGCCGCCCGGCGCGCCCCGCCCCCGCTGGGACGGCCGCCACCGCCACGCCGCGCACGGCCACCACCGGCACCGCCGCCCGCGGAAGGCCGACCGCCACCGGCACCGCCGCCCGCGGAGGGCCGACCGCCACCAGTGCCGCCACCGGCGGAAGAGCGACCGCCGCCCTGGGACTGGGACCTGGACTGCCCCTGACCGCCCTGGCCACCCTGGCCGCCTTGCGACTGCCCCTGGGACCGGCCCCGGCGCTGACCCTGGCCACCGCCGCCCCCGCCCTGTCCGGCGGGACGCCCCCGCCGGGCACGCTGCGGCGAAGCCTGCTGCTGCTGGGGGACCTCGATGACCACCGGCACCCCGGAGGGCTCACGCGCACCGGTGATGCGGACGAGCTCCTCGTCCGTGGACTTCACTCGCGCCGTCTTCGGGCTGATCTCCGCGTCGGACATCAGACGCGCCATCTCCCGCTTCTCGTCCGGCAGGACGAGCGTGACGACACTGCCCGACTCCCCCGCCCGCGCGGTACGCCCGCCACGGTGGAGGTAGTCCTTGTGATCGGTGGGCGGGTCGATGTTCACGACCAGGTCGAGGTCGTCGACGTGGATGCCGCGGGCCGCCACGTTGGTGGCGACGAGCGCGGTGACCTGCCCGGTCTTGAACTGGTCCAGGGTCCGGTTGCGCTGCGGCTGCGAACGGCCGCCGTGCAGCCCGGACGCCCGTACACCGTTGGCGAGGAGCCGCTTGGTGAAGCGGTCCACCGCGCGCTTGGTGTCGAGGAACATGATCACCCGGCCCTCACGGGCGGCGATGCGCAGGGCGACGGCCTTCTTGTCGGTCTCGTCCGCCACGTACAGAAGGTGGTGCTCCATCGTCGTCACGGCGCCCGCGGACGGGTCGACCGAGTGCACGACCGGGTCCGTCAGGAACATCCGGACCAGACGGTCGATGTTCTTGTCGAGCGTGGCGGAGAACAGCATGGTCTGGCCACCCTGCTCGACCTGCTTCAGGAGCGCGGTGACCTGCGGCATGAAGCCCATGTCGGCCATCTGGTCGGCCTCGTCGAGGACCGTCGTCCGCACCTGCGAGAGATCGGCGTCGCCGCGCTCGATGAGGTCCTTCAGACGCCCGGGGGTCGCCACCATGATCTCGGCGCCGCGGCGGAGCGTGCCCGCCTGCTTGGCGATGGAGAGGCCGCCGACGACCGTCGACATGCGGAGGTTCACGGAGGTGGCGTACGGCGTCAGCGCGTCCGTCACCTGCTGCGCCAGCTCACGCGTGGGGACCAGGACCAGGGCGAGAGGGGAGCGCGGCTCGGCGCGGCGGCCCGCGGTGCGGGCGAGGAGCGCGAGGCCGAAGGCGAGGGTCTTGCCGGAGCCGGTGCGGCCACGGCCGAGGATGTCGCGGCCCGCGAGGGAGTTGGGGAGCGTGGCTGCCTGGATCGGGAAGGGCTCGGTCACGCCCTGTGCGGCCAGTGTCTTCAGCAGAGCCTCTGGCATGTCAAGGTCGGCGAACGCCTCGACCGAGGGCAGCGCGGGCGTGATGCTCTCGGGCAGCGCGAACTCGCCCCCCACCGGCCTCGGCTTGGCGCGGCCGGTCTTCTTCGCGGCGCCCCTCGCCTGGCCGCCGCCGGCCACCGGGGCCTTTCCGCGTGCGTTCGTGGAGCGCCCGCGGGCAGGACGTGCGGGGCGGTCGGAGCGATTCATACGGAAATGCCTTCCTGGGCCTGGTGACAGCACAAGCCGGGGCCCGCACCTATCCGGTGCGGGCCCCGGCTATGAGGTTCGCGTGCTACGACGATCAGGCGGGAACGATGTTCTCCGCCTGCAGGCCCTTCTGGCCCTGCGTGACCTCGAAGGAGACCTTCTGGCCCTCGAGGAGCTCACGGAAGCCGGAGGACGCGATGTTCGAGTAGTGGGCGAAGACGTCGGGGCCGCCGCCGTCCTGCTCGATGAAGCCGAAGCCCTTTTCCGAGTTGAACCACTTAACGGTGCCGGTTGCCATGTCAATCTCCTCAACAGGGGCAGAGTAAGGAAAACCACGGAATTGTGGATTCCAAGCGCTGCAATGACCCCCATCCCGGAGAGACCGGAAAAAAACAATAATGTGCCTTCGGAGCATTCCCGTCAGGCGTACATAAAGTTCATGGGTACCAAAACTGCGACGCATAAGCCTAACACGGACGAGGGACCCCTCGTATCGGGGTCCCCACTGACCGCACGGGACAGGGTCGCCGCCCTTACTCCACTCGCCGCACCGCCGGACAGGCGCACCGGTCGCCGCACCGCCGGGGCGGGGGCGCCACTCGCCGCACCGGCCGGGCAGGGGCGTCGGGACACCCGACCCAGATACCTGCCGCACACACCTTCCTCCTGTCGGGGCACCCCGCTACCTTCAACCAAACAATCGCTTGGTTGAACGACGCGTGGCCATGGCGACCGCTACGGAGGAAGGCGGCCCGATGCGCATCACCCGTACACGTACGACGGTCGGAGTCGCGGTCTGCGCGCTCGCTCTGGGCACCCTGCCCGCCTGGGCGGCGGAGGCCGGACCCGCCGCACCCGAGCACGGCACAGCGCGGCACGGCACAGCGCAGCACGCCCCGCACCACTCCTTTCGCCCCGCATCCGACGGCGTACACCGGATACCTCTCCAGGGCGCCGTCAACGTAAGAGACGTCGGCGGTCATCGCACCTACGACGGCGGGCGGGTCCGCTACGGCCAGGTCTTCCGCGCCGACGCCCTGGCCAAGCTCACCGACGCCGACGTGGCCACCCTCGCCGGGCTCGGCCTGAAGAAGGTCGTCGACTTCCGGGTTCCGGCCGAGGTCCAGTACGACGGGCCCGACCGGCTGCCCGCCGGGCTCGCCCCGACGTCCCGGGCCATCAGCGACAACGGTCTCTTCACGACGCTGATGACCGCGATCGGCTCCAAGGACCCGGTCAAGCAGGAGGAGATGCTGGGCAACGGCAAGGCGGACGCCTTCATGCGTGACGTCTACCGCACCTTCGTCACCGACGCCGCGAACCGGGCGCAGTTCGCGGCGACCCTGCGTGACATCGCTCACGGCGGCAGGAAATCGCCGCTGCTCTACCACTGCACGGCCGGCAAGGACCGTACCGGCTGGACCAGTTATCTGCTGCTGCGCGCCGTCGGTGTCCCCGAGCGCACCGTCGTGGGCGACTTCCTGGCGTCCAACACCTACCGGGCGGCGTACGACGCGAAGGTGCGCGAGGGCCTCAAGCAGAGCGGCCTGATGCAGAACCCGGATCTGCTGATCCCGCTCCAGGAGGTCCGCACCGGCTATCTGGAGGCGGCGCTCGCCCAGGTGAAGGAGGAGTACGGAAGCCTCGACGGCTACCTGAGGAAGGGACTCGGACTTGATACGCGGACGGTTCTCGCGCTGCGGATGCGGATGGTCGGCTGAGCCGCTCCCCGGGGCACGGAGGTCACGTGGCCACGATGCCCTGCGCCCGCGCCGCCGCGAGCCAGGTCGGGAACTCGCCGAGGAGTTGGTCGTACAGGTGGTCGTCCGGGACCTTGTGGGGCTTCTTCCCGGCGTGGAAGAAGCCCGCGTTGTCGACGACGCGGGCGGCGGGGACGGCGAGTTCGTCGAGCTTGCGGAGGTAGTCGAACTGCGGGCTCTTCTCGTGGCCGAAGCCGATGAACTGCCAGAAGAGCGGGAGACGCGCCGCCTTGCAGAGGTACCGCTCGGCGGCGCTCTTGCTGGTGGGGCCGCCGTCGGTCTGGAAGACGACCAGGGCAGGAGCGGTGGATCCGCTGTCCATGTAGTGGTCGATCACGGCGTCCATCGCCACGTGGTAGTTGGTCAGGCCCATGCGGCCGAGCCCCTCGACGATCTCGTCGATCCTGCCGTGGTGGCGGTCGAGCGAGATCTCCGTGACGGCGTCGACATCCGTGGAGAAGAAGACCGTGGGCACGATGCCGTCGTCGTCGAGGTGCGCGGACAGGCCAAGCACGCGCTCGGCGAGGGCCTGGACGCTGCCCTTCCTGTAGTACGACCGCATGGAGCCGGAGTGGTCGACGACGAGATAGACGGCGGCGCGCATGCCCTCGAGGCCGTGCTTGCGCAGGCTCACTCCGGCGGACTTGTAGAGGCTGACCAGGGCGGGCGCCGTCTCCTCCACCTTGCGCAGGCTGATCGCCGGTTCCACGTTCCGCTCCGTTCTCCCGCCCCGTTCCAGTGGGCCGAGGGTACGGGGCACGCTGACGGAGGCGTGAAGTGATCTCTTACGGGCTCGGGGAGAAGGTCGTACTGATCACCGGTGCGGGCCGGGGTCAGGGGGCGGCCGAGGCGCGGCTCTTCGCGGAGGCCGGGGCGCGGGTCGTGATCACGGATGTGCGGGAGGAGGAGGGGCGGGGCGTCGCCAAGTCCCTGGGCGATCAGGGCCTGTTCGTACGTCATGACGTCACGGAGGCGGAGAGCTGGTCGTCGGCCGTGGCGGCGGGGGTGGAGGCCTTCGGCCGCCTGGACGCGCTCGTCAACAACGCCGCGCTGTGGCGGACGGCGTCCGTGGAGAACGAGACGTACGAGAACTTCGATGCTCTGATCCGGGTCAATCTGCTCGGCCCGTTCCTGGGTATCCAGGCTGTGCTGCCCGCGCTGCGGGAGGCGGGTGGGGGGTCGATCGTGAACGTATCGTCGACGGCTGGGCTCGTGGGGATACGGGGGCATGCGGCTTACGGGTCGACGAAGTTCGGGTTGCGGGGCCTGACCCGGTCCTCGGCCCTTGACCTGGCGCGGTACGGGGTGCGGGTCAACTCCGTGCATCCGGGGGCGATCGACACGCCGATGATCTCCACGGCCTCCGCCGGGCGGGACTGGTCCCATCTGCCGCTCGGCCGGATGGGGAGGCCCGAGGAGGTCGGGGAGCTGATTCTCTTCCTTGCCTCGGAGGCGTCGTCGTACATCACGGGGGCGGAGTTCGCGGTGGACGGCGGGTCGACGGCGGGGTGAGGTCGGGGTGAGGTCGGGGTGAGGTCGAGGCGTTCCCCGCGGGGCCCCCGCGGGGCCCCCGCGGGGCGCTCCTACCCCGCTCGCTCCTACTCCGCTCGCTCCTGAAACGCCGGCAACTCGAAGATCCGCGTCTTGGCGTCATCGTTCATCAACTCGACCAGGGGCATGACCAGTTCCCACAGGTCCTGTTTGTCGACCTCCAGGGCGAGCGCGTCCAGGTCGGGCGCGGGCAGCGCCCCCGCCGAGTCGGCGACGACCTTGCGGGACTCCTCCGGCAGCGCGTCCACCAGCGGCAGGAACTCCGCCCACAGGCCGGTCACCACGACCGCCCGCACGACCCCGCCGAGCACCGCCGCGTCCCGCAGGGACGGAAGCACGGCGACCGCCCGCCGCTCCTCCTCGCCAAGCAGTGCGACCAGGGGCAGCAGCGACTCCCACAGGTCCTGTTCGCTCACCGTCACGACCAGGGAATCCAGCTCGTCCGGCGGCCGTGCGGCGGCGAGCGAGGCGATACGAGCCCGCTGCTCCCCCGTCACCATCCCGGCGACGGCAAGCGCCTCGGGCCACAGCCCCTCCCCCGACGCCGACGCGATGACTGACGCGAGCCGCTGCGCGCCCATCAACTCGATGATCTGACCGAGCCGTTGGGGTACGTCGATCGTGAAGCCGGTCCGCAGGACCGTGGCGTCGTCCACCTGCGGCAGGATCCGGCTCAGCGCCGAGTCCCGCAGGTGTCCGACGAACCGGCCCATCGTCAGATGGTCGCCCCGCTCGGCGAGCGCCACCGCGATCCGCACCACCAGGCCCTCGTCGAGCCGGTCGACGATGCCCTTGATCCGGCGCGGGTCGAGATGCCCGCACGACTCCGCCGTGAACGACACCGGCAGCTTCTCGATGATGTCCGCGGCCCGCGCCGGTTCGAGGCGCCCTGCGACCCCGGCGGCGAGGCGCGGACCCAGTGCCTTCTGCGAGATCGCGGCGGCGACCCCGGCAGGCACCAGCTTCGTCGCGGACGCGATCCGGTCGAGCATCTCGGGCGTACGGTCGAAGAGCTCCGCGACGCAGCTCTCGCGGAAGCGGCGTACGTCCTCGACGGGAAGTGTCCTCAGGAAGGCGAGCGCGTCCGGCTCGACGTCGAGCAGACGCGCGATCTTCAGGGTCTCCGCCCTGCTCCGCAGCTTGTCCATGGCCTGCCCCTCCCTCCCCTATCGGAACAGAATGCGGCGTACGGGGCCCCGTGCCAGTGCGGGCACGAGCTTGAGCGCCTCCTCGGCGGCCTCGTTCAGGCCCGACGCCCGGCTCTCCCGTTCGCGTTTCAGCGCGTCGGCGAGCAGAGCGAGCTGCTCGGGCGCCAACTGCCCGAAGGATTCCGGTGGTTCGTCCCGCAGCTCCTTGCTCAGCTGCTCCCGCGCTTCGGTGCTCATAGGGCCTCCCATGACCGGTCTGGCTCCAGAGACTGATGCGATATTGACTATTAGTCAATAGAGCCGGATCCGGAAGGCGCGCTACCGCTCAACCGCACGTAATCTTGTGCGAATGAAACGTGCAGGCCTCCTTCTTCTCGCCGTCGCCCCGGTCGCCACGGTCGCCGTCTACTTCCTGGGCGGGGACTCGGACAAGGGCGGCTCCGGGGCCGACCAGAAGGCGCCCGGCACCCACCGGCCCTACGACGACGACAAGTCGGCGGCCGAGATCAAGGCCGACGACGAGCTGATCGCGGACCTGCCCCCGGGTCTCGCGGCGCCCGCCAAGAAGGAGTTGGCCCAGCAGCTGATAGCCAGCGCGGAGAACTCCACGCTGAACTGGCGCGGGCAGTACGGCTATATAGAGGACATCGACGACGACCACGGCTACACCGCAGGGATCATCGGCTTCTGCACCGGCACGCACGACCTGCTCACCCTCGTCGAGCGGTACACGAAGGACCACCCGGACAACGGCCTGGCCCGCTACCTGCCCGCCCTGCGCAAGGTCGACGGCAGCGACTCGCACGAGGGGCTCGACCCCGGCTTCACCAAGGCATGGAAGGCGGAGGCCGACGAACCCGCCTTCCGCAAGGCCCAGAACAGCGCGCGCGACCGCATCTACTTCGACCCAGCCGTCCGCCTCGCCAAGCTCGACGGGCTCGGCACGCTGGGGCAGTTCATCTACTACGACGCGATGGTCCTGCACGGCCCCGGAACCGGACCGCGCGGCTTCTACGGCCTGCGCGAGGCGACGCTGAAGGAGGCGAACACGCCCGCGCAGGGCGGCAAGGAGAAGGCGTACCTCGACATCTTCCTGGACATCCGCCGCGCGGCGATGAAGTCCGAGAAGGCGCACCGCGACACGACGCGCGTGGACACGGCGCAGCGGGAGTTCCTCTACGACGGCAATCTGGGCCTGAAGACGCCGCTGACGTGGAAGGTGTACGGGGAGACGTTCAGGGTTCCGTAGCCCCCCCCCGAACGCCTCCCCGATCTCAGCCCTTGACGGCTCCGGCCGCCAGGCCCGAGCCGAGCTTCCGGTGGACGATCACGAAGAAGATCATCACCGGCACGGTGACCAGCGTGGAGCTGGCCATGACCGGGCCCCAGGCCGTGGAGTTCTCGCCGAAGAACTGGTAAATGCCCACGGCGGCCGTGTACTTGTCGCTGCCCTTCATGAAGGTGTACGCGAAGACGAACTCGTTCCACGCCGTGATGAAGGCGAAGATCGAGGTCGCCACGAGTCCCGGCGCCACCAGCGGAAGCAGCACCGACCTGAACATCCGGAACCAGGACGCCCCGTCGATGTACGCCGCCTCCTCGACCTCCTTGGGCACGGTCTGGACGAACCCGCGCAGGGTCCAGATCGCGAAGGGGAGCGAGAGCGCGATGTAGACGATCGTCAGACCGATCAGCGAGTTGAGCATCTCGTAGTCCCGCATCTGGATGAAGAGCGGGATGACGAGCGCCTCCAGGGGCACCATCTGCACGATCAGGACCATGATCAGTACGGAGGTGCGGAACCGGAACTTGAAGCGGGCCACCGCGATCGCCGCGAAGAGCGAGAGCACCCCGGCTGCCAGGATCGTGCCGAAGCCGACGAGCGCCGAGTTCAGCAGGTACGTACCGAAGTTGCCCTTCTCGAACACGTAGGTGAAGTGCTCGAAGCTGATGCCGCTCGGCAGCACGTCCGAACCGCGGGTGACCGCCTTCGGGTCGAGTGCCGTGGAGATCATCCAGTACACGGGGAAGAGCGTGAAGAGCAGCAGCGCGGCGACCGCCACGGGCAGGCCGATGCGTGCGGCGGGTGTGGTGCGGCGGGCGCTCACAGGTCCTCCTCCCCCTGCCGGAACAGCGTGCGGATGTAGACGATCGTGATGGCGAGGAGCAGCAGGGTGAGCAGAACCGCGGCTGCCGCGCCCGTGCCGTAGTCGTTCTTGGCGAAGGCCTGGATGTACGAGAAGACGCCGAGGTTGTAGACCTCTTCGTTGGCGCCGTCGCCTCCCGGCATCAGATAGATCTGGGTGAAGACCTTGAAGTCCCAGATGGTGGAGAGGATGGTCACCACGAGGAAGACCGGCTTGATCGTCGGCAGCGTGATCTTCCAGAACCGCTGCCAGGCGTTGGCGCCGTCCAGCTCCCCCGCTTCGTAGAGCTCCTTGGGGATCGTCATCAGGCCCGCGAGAACGGTGATGGCGACGAACGGGAAGCCGTGGTGGACGACGTTCAGGGTCGCGATCGCGTAGAACGGGCCGCGCTCGGTGAACCAGTTGCTGGTCTCGGGATCGATGAGCCCCATCGATCCCGCGATCTGACTGACCATGCCGTCCTGCGGCTGGAAGAGCCAGATCCAGACGTACGTCCCTGTCACGGCGGGCATCGCCCAGGCCGCGAGGATCGCGATGGAGCAGATCAACCGCCAGATCGGACCGAGGCGGTTGAGCAGCAGCGCGACGAGCGTGCCGAGGGCGACGGTGAGACCGACGCAGGCGATCGCGAAGAACGCCGTGTTGGGCAGGACCGTCTTCCACAGGAGTCCGCTGCCGAGCAGGTCGGTGTAGTGGTCGAATCCGGTGTACGTGCCCACTCCGCCGCCGAATTTGACGACGTAGTCCTGCATCGAGAGCTTGACGACCTGGATCAGCGGCCAGAGCAGCAGGCCCGCGAGGACCAGGAGGGAGGGCGCGAGGAGCAGCCACGGCCGGGTGAGGCCGACCAGCTTCTTCTTGCGGAGGGCTGCTTCGTGTTCCGGTCGGGTGGCGGGGCGGCGGCGGGCCGTGGTGTCTTCCTCCGGTCCGCCGCCGACAAGCGTGTCTTTCACAGTGCCGACTCGCCCCTGCCTACTTGTCCTTGGCGAAGATAGCGTCCATGTCCTTGGCTGCCTTGTCCGCCGCCTCCTGGACGGAGGACTTGCCGGTCAGGATGGACTGCACCATGCCGGGGATGACCTTGGAGGCCTGGATCTCGCCGTACGCCTTGGTCTTGGGGACGGTCGCGCCGGCTTCCAGCATCTGCTTGGCGAAGGGCTCGACCAGCGGGTCCTTCTTCGCCTCGATCTTCTTCAGCTCGGAGTTCTGACCCGGGAAGTAGTTGGTGTCCTCGGCCCACTTGGCCGCGAAGTCACCCGTGGTCAGCATCTTCACGAACTCCCAGGCGAGGTCCTTCTTGTCCGTGTCGAACGTGGACAGGTAGGAGCCGCCGAGGAACGACTTGCTCATGCCGCCGTTCTCGCCGGGGATCGGCACGGCGGCGAGCTTGCCCTTGAGGTCCGGGTTTGCCTCGACGATGGCCTTGGGGGTCCAGTTGCCGCCGACGGCCATGGAGATCTGGCCCTTGTTCCAGGCGTCGCCGACCTCCTTCTCCGTCCAGGTGTTGACCTTGGCCGGGGAGACCTTGTCCTTGGTGGCGAGCCCGGTGTAGAACTCGATGCCCTTGACGGCCTCAGGGGAGTTGATGCCGGACTTCCACGTGCCGCCCTGCTCGGTGGCGAGTTCGCCCCCGGCGCCCCAGATGAAGGGGGTGGCGAACATTTCGGCGCCGCCCGCGACCGGGAAGGGGATCATCCCGGGCTCCTTGTCCTTCAGCGTCTTCGCCGCGGACTGAAGCTCCTTCCAGGTGGTGGGCGCCTTCAGGTTGTGCTTCTCGAAGATGTCCTTGCGGTAGACGATGCTGCGTACGCCCGCGTACCAGGGCATGCCGTACTGCTTGCCGTCCAGCGTGCCCGCGTCCTTGAGGCCCTCGACGAGGTCGTCGTTGAGCCCGGACTCCTTGACCTTGTCCGTCACGTCGACGAGACCGCCGGTCTCGGCGAACTGCGGCACCCAGGTCGTACCGACCTCGGCCACGTCGGGGACCTGGTCCTCGCCGCCTTCGATGGCGGTGGTGAACTTCTTCTGCGCGGTGGCCCACTGCTGGTACTCGACGTGGATCTTGGCACCGGTCTTCTTCTCGAAGGCCTTGCCCGCCTCGTTGAAGAAGGGTCTGGCGTCGGGGTTGGTCCCCTCCATGATCCATACGGTGAGGGTCTTGCCCTTGCCGTCGGTGGCGTCGCCGCCGTCGCTCCCGTCATCGCTGCCGCATGCCGTCGCGGTCAGTCCGAGCGTCATGGCGATACCTGCCGCGATGACCCGTCGCTTCATACCGGCCCCCTCATGGGTTCGTGCTGTGTCCTGCGCCGACCGTTGTTGTGGAGTGATTGTGGCCACACGAGCTGCAAGCGGTCTAGACCCATCTGGGCCCGCTGCCGAACCGTAATGAGCATTGCGTCGAGCGCAATGCACAACGCGTGTTGCGCGGAACGCAACGGCTCTGGGGTCTGTCTGGGTCTCTGGGCGCGGTCAGGTGGGGTCAGGTGGGGTCAGGTGGGGTCAGGTGGGGTCAGGTGGGGTGACGGGGTGGCGGGGTGACGGGGTGGCGGGGTGGCGGTCCGGGGCTTTGGTGGGCCTGGGGTGTGGGGGTTGCCGTTTGGGGAGTGGTGGTGGGCCGGTGTTGGTGGGGTTGCCGGGGCCGTCCGGTGGTCCGGAGTTTGGCGGTTACGGGCCGGGCGTCAAGGGCGCTCCTACGTCGCGT
>NZ_JBVIHP010000034.1:0-90175 GCF_055570235.1 Streptomyces sp. NPDC031274
AACCGCCAAACTCCGGACCACCGGACGGCCCCGGCAACCCCACCAACACCGGCCCACCACCACTCCCCAAACGGCAACCCCCACACCCCAGGCCCCCCCCACTGACGCGCCCCCGTCATCAGCGCGGCCCCGCGACCTCCCCCGTCGTCTGCCATGACGCCCCATCCGCGACAGCAAGCAGCCCCGCTCCCCGGGCCCCGCCGCAAACGCCACGGCGCCCGCCCCAGTCCGGTCGGGGACAAGGCGGGCGCCGCATCAGTTCCGTACGCCGTTGTACGGGACGTATAGGGGGTTGTGCTGAAGGGATCAGACCATCAGAGATCGGTCCGTGGGTCGAATCGGGGACGGCAAGTCGCTCGCGCCGGTCAGGAAGCGGTCCACGCCCTGTGCGGCCGAGCGGCCCTCGGCGATCGCCCAGACGATGAGCGACTGACCGCGGCCCGCGTCACCGGCGACGAAGACGCCGGGCACGTTGGTCTGGAACTCGCCGTCGCGCGCGACGTTCCCGCGCTCGTCGAGGTCCAGGGCGAACTGGTCCACCAGACCGTTCTCGCGGTCCGTACCCGTGAAGCCCATGGCGAGGGTGACCAGCTGGGCGGGGATCTTGCGCTCCGTGCCCGGCTTCGGGGTCAGCTTGCCGTCGATGAACTCGATCTCGGTGAGGTGCAGGAACTGTACGTTCCCGTCCTCGTCGCCCTCGAAGTGCGTGGTCGAGACGGAGTAGACCCGCTCGCCGCCCTCCTCGTGCGCGGAGGTGACCTTGTAGAGCATGGGGAAGGTCGGCCACGGCTGGTTGGCGCTGCGGTCCTCGCCCGGGCGCGGCATGATCTCCAGCTGGGTGACCGAGGCCGCGCCCTGGCGGTGGGCCGTGCCCACGCAGTCCGCGCCGGTGTCGCCGCCGCCGATGACCACGACGTGCTTGCCCTCGGCGGTGATCGGGGGCGCCACGAAGTCGCCCTCCTGGACCTTGTTGGCGAGCGGCAGGTACTCCATGGCGAAGTGGATGCCGTTCAGCTCACGGCCCGGCACCGGCAGGTCGCGGGAGATCGTGGCGCCGGCGGCGATGACCACAGCGTCGTACCGCTTGCGCAGCTTCTTCGCGTCGATGTCGCGGCCGATCTCCACGCCCGTACGGAACTTGGTGCCCTCCGCGCGCATCTGCTCGATGCGGCGGTTGATGTGGCGCTTCTCCATCTTGAACTCGGGGATGCCGTACCGGAGCAGGCCGCCGATGCGGTCGGCGCGCTCGTAGACGGCGACCGTGTGGCCCGCCCGCGTCAGCTGCTGCGCCGCGGCGAGACCCGCCGGGCCCGAGCCGATGACGGCGACCGTCTTGCCGGAGAGGCGGTCGGGCGCCTGGGGAAGCACGTCGTTCGCGTCCCACGCCTTGTCGATGATCGAGACTTCGACGTTCTTGATGGTGACGGCGGGCTGGTTGATGCCGAGCACGCACGCCGACTCGCAGGGCGCCGGGCAGAGGCGGCCGGTGAACTCCGGGAAGTTGTTCGTGGCGTGCAGCCGCTCGGAAGCGGCCGACCAGTCCTCGCGGTACGCGAAGTCGTTCCACTCGGGGATCAGGTTCCCCAGCGGACAGCCCTGGTGACAGAACGGGATACCGCAGTCCATGCAGCGCGACGCCTGCTTGGAGATGATCGGCAGGAGGGAACCGGGAACGTAGACCTCGTTCCAGTCCTGGACGCGCTCGCCGACCGGGCGGGTCTGCGCGACCTCACGGCCATGGTTCAAAAAGCCCTTGGGATCAGCCATTGGTCGCCGCCTCCATCATCTTCTCGGTGATCTCGTTCTCGGAGAGACCGTCTCGCTCGGCGGCGTCCTTGGCGGCGAGCACTGCCTTGTACGTGCTGGGGATGATCCTGCTGAAGCGCTCCACGGTGGTGTCCCACTCGGCGAGCATCTTCTCGGCGACGGTCGAGCCCGTCTCCTCCTGGTGGCGGCGCACGACGTCGTGCAGCCACTTCTTGTCGGAGTCGTCCAGGGCCTCGACGGCTTGAAGGTTGCCGGGGTTGACGTTGTCCCGGTCGAGGTCGACGACGTACGCGATACCGCCCGACATACCGGCCGCGAAGTTACGGCCCGTCTCGCCGAGGACCACCGCGTGGCCACCGGTCATGTACTCGCAGCCGTGGTCGCCCACGCCCTCGGACACGACCGTCGCACCGGAGTTGCGGACGCAGAACCGCTCGCCCGTGCGGCCACGGAGGAACAGCTCGCCGCCAGTGGCGCCGTACGCGATGGTGTTGCCCGCGATCGTCGAGTACTCGGCGAGGTGGTCGGCGCCGCGGTCCGGGCGGACGATGACGCGCCCGCCGGAGAGGCCCTTGCCGACGTAGTCGTTGGCGTCGCCCTCCAGGCGCAGCGTCACACCGCGCGGCACGAACGCGCCGAACGACTGGCCCGCCGAGCCGGTGAAGGTGATGTCGATGGTGTCGTCGGGCAGGCCCGCGCCGCCGAACTTCTTCGTCACCTCGTGGCCGAGCATGGTGCCGACCGTGCGGTTGATGTTGCGGATCGCGACCTGTGCGCGGACCGGCTGTGCGTCGGTCGCGCCGGAGGCGGAGAGCGCGTCGGCGGCGAGCTTGATCAGCTCGTTGTCGAGCGCCTTCTCCAGGGCGTGGTCCTGGACCGCGGTCTGGTGGCGCGCGGCGCCCTCGGGCAGGGACGGCACGTGGAAGAGCGGCTCCAGGTCCAGGCCCTGCGCCTTCCAGTGGTTGACGGCCCGCTCGGTGTCGAGGAACTCGGCGTGGCCGACGGCCTCCTCGACGGTGCGGAAGCCGAGCTCGGCCAGGATCTCGCGGACCTCTTCGGCGATGAACTCGAAGAAGTTGACGATGTACTCGGCCTTGCCGGAGAAGCGCTCGCGCAGCGCCGGGTTCTGCGTGGCGATGCCGACCGGGCAGGTGTCCAGGTGGCAGACGCGCATCATGACGCAGCCGGAGACGACGAGCGGCGCGGTCGCGAAACCGAACTCCTCGGCGCCGAGCAGCGCGGCGATGACGACGTCACGGCCGGTCTTGAGCTGGCCGTCCGTCTGGACCACGATGCGGTCGCGCAGGCCGTTGAGGAGCAGCGTCTGCTGGGTCTCGGCGAGGCCGAGCTCCCAGGGACCGCCCGCGTGCTTGAGCGAGGTGAGCGGGGACGCGCCCGTACCGCCGTCGTGTCCTGAGATCAGGACGACGTCCGCGTGCGCCTTGGAGACACCCGCGGCGACCGTGCCGACGCCGACCTCGGAGACCAGCTTCACGTGAATCCGCGCCTGCGGGTTCGCGTTCTTCAGGTCGTGGATCAGCTGGGCGAGGTCCTCGATGGAGTAGATGTCGTGATGCGGCGGCGGGGAGATCAGGCCCACGCCCGGCGTGGAGTGACGCGTCTTGGCGACCCACGGGTAGACCTTGTGTCCGGGCAGCTGGCCGCCCTCGCCGGGCTTGGCGCCCTGCGCCATCTTGATCTGGATGTCGTCCGCGTTGACCAGGTACTCGGAGGTCACACCGAAGCGGCCGGACGCGACCTGCTTGATGGACGAGCGGCGGGCCGGGTCGTACAGCCGCTCCGCGTCCTCGCCGCCCTCACCGGTGTTGGACTTGCCGCCCAGCTGGTTCATGGCGATGGCCATGGTCTCGTGGGCTTCCTGCGAGATCGAGCCGTACGACATGGCGCCGGTCGAGAACCGCTTGACGATGTCGGCGGCGGGCTCGACCTCGTCGATGGAGATCGAGGGGCGGTCCGACTTCAGGTTGAACAGGCCGCGCAGCGTCATCAGGCGCTCGGACTGCTCGTTCACGCGGTCCGTGTACTTCTTGAAGATGTCGTAGCGGCGGGTGCGCGCGGAGTGCTGCAGGCGGAAGACCGTCTCCGGGTCGAAGAGGTGCGGCTCGCCCTCGCGGCGCCACTGGTACTCACCGCCTATGTCGAGCGCGCGGTGCGCGGAGGCCACGCCGGAGACCGGGTACGCCTTGGCGTGCCGGGCGGCGACCTCCTGTGCGACGACGTCGATGCCGACTCCGCCGATCTTGGACGTCGTGCCGACGAAGTACTTCGCGACGAAGTCCTCCTGGAGGCCGATGGCCTCGAAGACCTGCGCGCCGCGGTAGGAGGCGACGGTCGAGATGCCCATCTTGGACATGACCTTCAGGACGCCCTTGCCGAGACCGTAGATCAGGTTCCGGATGGCCTGCTCGGCGTCCATACCGGGCAGGAACGTACCCGCGCGGACGAGGTCCTCGACGGACTCCATCGCGAGGTAGGGGTTGACGGCCGCGGCGCCGTAGCCGATGAGGAGGGCCACGTGGTGGACCTCGCGGACGTCGCCCGCCTCGACGAGCAGGCCCACCTGGGTGCGCTGCTTCGTACGGATGAGGTGGTGGTGGACGGCCGCGGTGAGCAGCAGCGAGGGGATCGGCGCGTGCTCGGCGTCGGAGTGCCGGTCGGAGAGCACGATCAGGCGGGCGCCGGCCTCTATGGCGGCGTCGGCCTCGGTGCAGATCTCCTCGATGCGGGCGGCGAGGGCGTCGCCGCCGCCGCTGACGCGGTAGAGACCGGAGAGGGTCGCGGCCGTCATGCCGGGCATGTCGCCGTCGGCGTTGATGTGGATGAGCTTGGCGAGCTCGTCGTTGTCGATCACCGGGAAGGGCAGCGTGACGCTGCGACAGGTCGCGGCGGACGGCTCCAGGATGTTGCCCTGCGGGCCCAGCGAGGAGTGCAGCGAGGTGACGAGCTCTTCACGGATGGCGTCAAGCGGCGGGTTGGTGACCTGCGCGAACAGCTGCGTGAAGTAGTCGAAGATCAGCCGCGGGCGCTCGGAGAGTGCCGCGATCGGGGTGTCCGTGCCCATGGAGCCGAGCGGCTCGCCACCGGTCTTGGCCATCGGCGCGAGGATGACGCGCAGCTCTTCCTCGGTGTAGCCGAAGGTCTGCTGGCGGCGCGTGACGGAGGCGTGCGTGTGCACGATGTGCTCGCGCTCGGGCAGGTCGGAGAGCTCGATCTCGCCGGCTTCCAGCCAGTCCTGGTACGGGTTCTCGGCGGCGAGCCCGGCCTTGATCTCGTCGTCCTCGACGATGCGGTGCTCGGCGGTGTCGACGAGGAACATCTTGCCGGGCTGCAGGCGGCCCTTGCGGACGACCTTCGCGGGGTCGATGTCGAGGACGCCGACCTCGGAGCCGAGGACGACGAGGCCGTCGTCGGTGACCCAGTAGCGGCCGGGGCGCAGACCGTTGCGGTCGAGAACGGCGCCGACCTGGATGCCGTCGGTGAAGGTGACACAGGCCGGGCCGTCCCAGGGCTCCATCATCGTGGAGTGGTACTGGTAGAAGGCGCGGCGGGCCGGGTCCATCGAGCCGTGGTTCTCCCACGCCTCGGGGATCATCATCAGGACGGAGTGCGGAAGCGAACGTCCACCGAGGTGGAGGAGTTCGAGCACCTCGTCGAAGGACGCCGAGTCGGACGCGTCCGGGGTGCAGATCGGGAAGACACGGTCGAGCTTGTCGGTGCTGCGCTCGCCCGCGGAGGCGAACAGGCTGGAGGCGAGCTGCGACTCACGCGCCCGCATCCAGTTCCGGTTGCCCTTGACCGTGTTGATCTCGCCGTTGTGCGCGACGAAGCGGTACGGGTGTGCGAGCGGCCAGCTCGGGAACGTGTTCGTGGAGAAGCGCGAGTGGACGAGCGAGACGGCCGTGGCGAAACGGCGGTCGGACAGGTCGGGGAAGAACGGCTCCAGCTGGCCGGTGGTCAGCATGCCCTTGTAGACGATGGTGCGGGCGGAGAGCGAGGGGAAGTACGTCCCCGCCTCACGCTCGGCGCGCTTGCGCAGCACGAAGGCCTTGCGGTCGAGCGCGATGCCGGAGCTCTCGCCGTCGGCCACGAAGATCTGCCGGAAGACCGGCATCGTCGAGCGGGCGGTGGCACCGAGCAGCTCGGGGGCGACGGGAACGTCGCGCCAGCCCAGGACCGTCAGGCCTTCCTCCGAGGCGATCGTCTCGATCTGTGAGACGGCGGCGTCGGTGGTGCCCGCGGTGTCGACCGGCAGGAAGGCGATGCCGACGGCGTAGGCACCGGCATCGGGGAGTGCGAATCCCGCGACCTCGCGCAGGAAGGCGTCCGGCACCTGGAGCAGGATGCCCGCGCCGTCGCCGGAGTCCGGCTCGGAACCGGTGGCACCACGGTGTTCGAGATTGCGCAGTACGGTCAGCGCCTGTTCGACCAGCTCATGGCTGGCTACACCGGTGAGGGTGGCCACGAACCCGACACCACAGGCGTCGTGCTCGTTACGGGGGTCGTACATGCCCTGAGGGGCGGGGCGACCGTCCATGGGCGACCAGGCGTGCGTACGCATTGGCTCTCCCGTCGTCGTCGTGGCATATGCAATAAGCGAGGGACGACGTTGGCCCAGGCGAAATTTCGTGCAGGTTACATGATGGAACGCTTCTCGAAAAGCGGATAGCTCATTCCACCATGTGGACACCGCTCATAAGTGTGGAGAGCGATCAGAAGGGGGGCCTATGCGGACAGATCTATGGCCGTAGGCCCGAAAGCGGCGCGAGCCTCATTGCCCGCAGCGCTTTCACCTCATGCCCGGTGGTTAACGACTCGAAACCGCCGAGTAACGACTACTTATGCAAGGTCCCGCATAGGACTGCAAGAGTTCATCCTACGGCGCTACCGAACAAGCTGCCCAGGGCGTACGTCACACCCGCCGCCGCTCCGCCGAGCGCCAGCTGCCGAAGTCCGCTGAACCACCAGGATCGCGCCGTCACCTTCGCCACAACCGCACCGCAGGCGAAGAGCCCGATCAGAGCGAGAAGGAGCGCGGGCCAGAACGTGCCCGCACCGAGCAGATACGGCAGCACGGGGAGCAGGGCGCCGAGCGCGAAGGCGCCGAAGGAGGAGACCGCGGCGACGGTCGGCGACGGCAGATCGCCGGGGTCGATGCCCAGTTCCTCGCGCGCGTGGATCTCCAGGGCCTGCTCGGGGTCCTTGGAAAGCTGCTTGGCGACCTCACGGGCGAGCTCCGGCTCGACGCCGCGCGACTCGTACAGCGCGGCGAGCTCCTTCTCCTCGTCCGCCGGGTGCTTGCGCAACTCCCGCCGTTCCACGTCGAGTTCGGCCTGGACGAGCTCTCGCTGCGAGGCGACGGAGGTGTACTCGCCCGCCGCCATGGAGAAGGCGCCGGCGGCGAGGCCGACCAGGCCCGTGACGACGATGGTCTGCTGCGACACGGATCCGCCCGCGACACCGGTCATCAGGGCCAGGTTGGACACCAGGCCGTCCATCGCGCCGAAGACGGCGGGGCGCAGCCAGCCGCCGTTCACGTCGCGGTGGGTGTGGTTGTCGCGGTGCGCTTCGTGCAGCGTCGCTTCGGTCTCGATGATCGCCATCGTGGGCCCCCTCAGTACTTGGACGATCTCGAAAGTACGCGCGAAAAATCGCTCTCGCCAGCAAGGAAGGCCGTACTTACCTGCCCTTGCGCAGGCGCGAACAGGGGTCTCTCGAACCGGTGATCGCATGGGGCGGAGGGGTGATGTCGGCGTCCCGGATGCTCGCGTCAGGGGTGCCGCGTGGGAGGGATACAGCCACACGTCTCGGCACCAGGGAGGCACAGCATGACGGGCTTGACCGGTGTGGCAGGAGTGACCGGAGCGACCGGGTCGATGGGCCTGCGAGAGCGGGCGCGGGGCGCGCTTCTCGGTCTCGCGGTCGGCGACGCCCTCGGCGCACCCGCCGAGAACATGAAGCCTTCGGAGATCCGCCGCCGCTGGGGACGCATCACCGGGTACGTCGCCGAACATCCGTCGGGCACGGACGACACCGAGTACGCGATCTTCTCGGGGCTCCTGCTCGCCCGGCACGGCTCGGCCCTCACCGTCGCGCATGTCGAGGCGGCCTGGCACGAGTGGATCGCGGACCTGGACGAGGGTCCCTTCCGGGGCGCGGGCTTCAGCGAGCGCGGCACCCTTGAGAACCTGCGCCGTGGTCTCGCCGCGCCCATCTCGGCGCAGCACCGGCACGCGTGGAGCGACGGGCTCGCGATGCGGGCCGCCCCGTTCGGGGTCTTCGCCGCCGGGCGGCCCGCCGAAGCGGCCCGGCTCGTCGCGATCGACGGCTCGGTCAGCCATGACGGCGAGGGCATCTACGGCGGGCAGGCGGTGGCGGCGGGGGTCTCGGCTGCGATGGGCGGGGCTCCGGTGGACGCGGTGGTGGACGCCGCCCTGTCCGTCATCCCGGAGGACTGCTGGACGTCCCGTTCGCTGCGGCGGGCGGTGGCGGTGGCGCACCGGGGCGAACGCGCGGTCCGCTCCGCGGTGGTGATCGGCGGCTATCCGTGGACCGACCTCGCCCCTGAGGCGGTGGGGCTCGCGTTCGGGGCGTACGCGGCGGCCTCCGGCCACTTCCCGGACGCGGTGCTGACCGCCGTCAATATGGGGCGGGACGCGGACACGACGGCGGCGGTCGCCGGGGCGCTGGCCGGGGCGTCGTGCGGGCCTTCGGCGATTCCCCCGGCGTGGGCGGCCGCGATCGGCCCTGCGCGGGGGAGCTGTCTTCCCTCTATGCGGGGGCATCACGTACTGGATGTGGCGGAGTTGCTCGTCCCGGACGGGGAGGCCTCGTGACCGCCGACAAGCCCGCCGCAGTCGTCCCCGCTGTGGGCAGGCGTTCCGCAGGGCGGGACGGGTGGGCACAGCCCTTTGCGCCGGGCGCCGCTGGAAGTGGCGTCCACCGAAACGAAGCGCCCGGAGCGCAGATCGCGGGTCTGCTCCTCGGACTCGCGGCGGGTGACGCCGCGGGGTGGCCCGCGGCCCGGCACAGAGCGAGCCGCATGCCCGAGTGGACCCGCAGGCTCACCCGCGAGCTGGACACCTTCGCCGAGCAGAACGCCACCACCACCCTCCCCGTCCCCATCGCGCTCAACCAGCCGCCGGAACCCCTCCGCCTCGGCCCCTCGGACGACGCCGAATGGGCCGCCTTCACCGCCGAGTCGCTCCTCCGCGCGGCGGACGGGACCCTCGACCCCCGGCTGTCCCCGGACCGCCGGGTCCGCGCCGCACTCGACCTCGCCTGGAACACCCTCGCGAGCGAGATCGCCGCGGCGGCTGCCCGCGCCCCCGAGGTCGAGTCCGCGGTACTCCCCCTGCGCGCCCGCATCTCCGTACGCGCGGGGCTCGGCAACCTCGCCGCGGGCCTGCGTCCACCCGCCACCGGCCATGACAACCCCCACTTCTTCGACGACGCGGGCTGCGTACGCGCCTGCGTCCTGGCCCTGGTCCATCCGGGCGACCCCGAACAGGCCGCCGACCTCGCCGAGTTCGACGCCCGCTACACCCAGGACGGCGACGGCGTGCACGGCGCACGGGCCATGGCCGCGGCGATCGCCGCGGCGATCGGTGGCGCGGACGTCGACACGACCGTGGACGCCGCTCTCGCCCAGCTCCCCGAGCACACCGAGATCGGCCGCAACGCCTGGCACGCCGTCAAACTCGCCCGCACCCAGGCGCAGGAGGACGGCGCGTTCGGCCTCGTACCCCTCCTGGAGCACCAGATCGTCGACCACGTCTACAGCTACGGCATCGCCGCCGCGGAGACCGTCCCGGTCGCCCTCGCCCTGACCACCGCGGCCCGCGGCCGTATCCGCGACGCGGTGCCCGCCGCCGCCTGCCTCTCCCGTGTCGCCGACTCCGCGCCCGCCCTCGCCGGTGCGCTGACCGGCGTGCTCGGCACGGCCGCCGCCATCCCCGAGGCCTGGCGCGACGCCTGCCGCACCCTCTCCGGCTGCGCGCTCCCCCGTCTCGCGGGCACCGACCTGGTGGAACTCGCCGGGCACCTGGCAGCCACGGAACTGACCGCTCCGGGAGGACAATCCCGGCATGACGTCATCAATGGAACCAACGGGACCGGATCTCCCTGAACGCATCACCGCCTGCCTGGTGGGAGCAGCCGTCGGCGTCGCGATCGGCGGCCCGGTCGAGGGCTACTCCCCCGAGCAGATCGTCGAACGGCACGGCGGTCGCGTACACGGCATCGTCGGCCCCTGGAACGGCGACCACTGGCGCACCGCCCGCCCCATCGCGCCGTACCACAAGGGCGACGGACACGTCACCGACGACACCTTGATGACGCACGCGCTCATCCGCGTGTACGCGTCCGTCCGCGACCACCTGGACGCCTACGCGGTCGCCGACCACCTGGTCCCCGACCTCATGACGACCCCGCGCTGGATCCCGGAGCTGGAAGCGGAGGCCATCCCCCTGCACCGCCTCTTCCTCGCCGAGAAGTGGATCGTCGCCCGCCTCCACTACGGCCACGTCGACCCGCGCGAGGCGGGCACCGGGAACATCGTCAACTGCGGTGCGGCGATGTACATGGCGCCGGTCGGCCTGGTCAACGCGGCGAACCCGAAGGGCGCGTACGCCGAGGCCCTCGACATCGCGGGCGCGCACCAGTCGTCGTACGGACGTGAGGCGGCCGCGGTCTTCGCGGCGGCGGTGGCGGCGGCGTGCGCACCGGGTGCGACGCCGACCTCGGTGATCGACACCGCCCTCGGTCTCGCGAAGGACGGAACGCGGGCCGCGATCGAATCAGTGGTCGAAGTGGCCGCCCATCACCAGGACTTCGAGTCGGCGCTGACCCCGCTCCGCACCGCGGTCACCCCCTTCGACACGGTCGGCCCCGACTACCGCGCCCCGTCACTCGGCGCCCGCCGCCCCTCCCGCCTGCACGCCATCGAGGAACTCCCCGTCGCGCTCGGCATGCTCCTGGTGGGCGACGGCGACTACCGCCACACAGTGCTCGGCTCGGTCAACTACGGCCGTGACTGCGACTCCATCGCGACCATGAGCGGCGCGATCGCCGGCGCCCTGGGCTCGGTCGCCCCGCCCGAGTGGTCCAAGACGGTCGCGGAGGCGAGCCGCCTCGACCTGCACGCCCCCGCGGCGACGCTCGCCGAGGTCGCCCAGGAGATCTTCACCCGCGACGTACGCCGCCGTCGCGCCCACGAGTCGGCGTACGCGGCCCTGACGGCCACCCCATGATCCGCCTCACCTGGGTCCAGCCGGAGGACCTGGTGGGCCACGAACTCCGCCAGGCGGAGGAGGAGGGCAAGGACGTCCGGGCGATCCAGGCCCGCTGGCTCGCGGCGGGCGGCCACCTGGCCCCGCCCAGAGCGGGCGCGTCCCCGGCCCCGCCGTCCCCACACCTACGGGCGCTGGCTCTACAGCTCTTGGACGAACTGTCCACGCCGTCGCGGGCAGGCGTTCCGCAGGGCGAGTGGGGTCTCCCCTGCTCGGACGAAGCCGAGAACCTGGGGAAGGGTGGGCACCACGCACCGGCACCAGCACCGGCACCGGCACCGGCACCAGCACCGAGTGCGAAGCCGTCGACGTCACCCGCACCCGGCCTGCGCCACCGCCTCCACGCCGCCTGGCTGGGCAGAGCCGCAGGCTGCCTCCTGGGCAAACCGGTGGAGAAGCTCCCGCTGGAAGGCATCAGGAGCCTCGCCCGGGCAACAGGCAACTGGCCCCTGAACACCTGGTTCACGGAGAGGGGCGTACCCAGGGAACTGAAAGAGACGTACCCCTGGAACAAACGCTCCGCGCCCACCTCCCTCGCCGAGAACATCGACGGCATGCCCGAGGACGACGACCTCAACTACCCCCTCCTCAACCTCTGTCTCCTCCAACGCCACGGACGGGACTTCACCACCGCGGACGTGGCCAGGCTCTGGCTGGACGAGCTGCCCGCCGCCCGCACCTTCACCGCCGAACGCGTCGCCTACCGCAATCTCCTCAACGGCATCGAACCTCCGCACACCGCCACCCACCACAACCCGTTCCGCGAGTGGATCGGCGCTCTGATCCGCGCCGATGTCCACGGCTGGACCAACCCCGGCGCCCCCACGGCCGCAGCCGACAGCGCCTACCGCGACGCGCGCCTGACCCACACCGCCAACGGCGTGTACGGCGCGATGTTCGCGGCGGCCACCATCGCCGAGGCCGCGGCAGGCGCCGGGGACGTCCACCACTGTCTCCGCACGGGCCTGACCGTCGTACCGCCGGACTCACGCCTGGCCCGCGCGGTCCGGCACGGCATTCAACTGGCCTCCCGCACAAGGACCTTCGACCACGTGGTGGACGATCTGCACGCCGCCTACGGCCACCACCACTGGGTCCACGTCATCCCCAACGCCGCCCTCCTGTCCGCCGCCCTCACCCACGCCGACGGCGACTTCACCGGCTCCATCACCCGCGCCGTCTCCGGCGGCTGGGACACCGACTCGAACGGCGCGACAGCGGGCTCGATCGCGGGACTGCTCGCTGGCCACCCCGACGCGCTGGAAGAGCGCTGGACGGCCCCGCTGAAGAACCGCGTCGCCAGCACCGTCCCGGGCTTCGACGGCACCGGCTTCGACACCCTCGCGGACCTCACCACCGAACTCGCCCAGGAGAGACCCCACCCATGACCCACATCGCCGTGCTCGGCAGCACGAACATGGACCTCGTCGCGTACGTCGCCAAGGCCCCGCAGCGCGGAGAGACCGTCACCGGGCGCGAGTTCCGTACGCTTCCCGGCGGCAAGGGAGCCAACCAGGCCGTCGCCGCGGCCCGCGCGGGCGCCGACGCCGTGTCGATGATCGGCGCGGTCGGCAACGACGCCTACGGCACCCAGCTGCGCGCCGCACTCGAACACTCCGGCGTCGACACCGACCTGCTGCGCACCGTCGAGGCCGCCACCGGCACCGCGCACATCGTCGTCGACGACGAGGGCGGCAACGCGATCGTCGTCATCCCCGGCGCCAACGCCACGCTCACCGCGCTCGCCCCCGGCGACGAGGGCCTGATCGCCTCCGCCGACGCACTCCTGCTCCAGCTGGAGATCCCCGTCGACGGGGTGCTCGCCGCCGCACAGGCCGCCCGTAGACACGGCGTACGCACCATCCTCACCCCGGCGCCCGCGCAGCCCCTCTCCCCCGAACTCCTCGCCTCCATCGACCTGTTGGTGCCGAACGAGCACGAGTCGGCCACGCTCACCGGACTGCCCGACGCGCACGACGCCGCCCGTTCGCTCCTCTCCCAGGTCCCCGAGGTCGTCGTCACGCTCGGCGCGCGCGGCAGCCTGTACGCGGCCCGAGGCGCCGAGCCTGTCCTGGTGGCGGCCCCGCAGGTCACCGCCGTGGACACGACGGGCGCGGGCGACACGCTCGTCGGAACCCTGGCGGTGGCGCTCGCGGAAGGCCGTTCCGTGCCGGACGCACTCGCCTGGGCGGCGTCGGCGGCGGCGCTCTCCGTACAGCGCACAGGAGCATCGTCGTCCATGCCGTTCCGCTCCGAGATCGATACCCAGGTGAACGGGGCGACCTCATGACGGCGCCCCTCACCGGCCTCCGCGTCCTCGACCTGGCGACGCTCTTCGCGGGGCCGCTCGCCGCCACGATGCTCGGCGACTTCGGCGCGGAGGTCATCAAGGTCGAGCACCCGCGCAGGCCCGACCCGTCCCGGGGGCACGGCCCGTCGAAGGACGGCGTCGGCCTCTGGTGGAAGCTGCTCGGCCGCAACAAGCGCACGATGACGCTCGACCTCTCCACGCCGGGCGGTCGCGAGACCCTCCTGCGCCTGGCCGCGACGGCGGACGTGGTCGTCGAGAACTTCCGTCCGGGAACCCTGGAGAAGTGGGACCTGGGCTGGGAAGAGCTGAGCGAGGTGAATCCCCGTCTCGTCCTGACCCGCGTCACGGGCTTCGGCCAGTTCGGCCCGTACTCACGGCGCCCCGGCTTCGGCACGCTCGCGGAGGCGATGAGCGGCTTCGCCGCGATCACCGGCGAACCGGACGGGCCGCCGACCCTGCCGCCCTTCGGCCTCGCCGACTCGATCGCGGGGCTCGCGACGGCGTACGCGGTGATGACGGCGCTCGCCGGCCGCGACCGGACGGGCAGAGGTCAGGTGGTGGACATGGCGATCATCGAGCCGATCCTCACGGTCCTTGGCCCGCAGCCGCTCTGGTACGACCAGCTGGGCCATGTGCAGCCCCGCACCGGCAACCGCTCCACCAACAACGCGCCCCGCAACACCTACCGCACGGCGGACGGCAGTTGGGTCGCCGTCTCCACGTCGGCCCAGTCGATCGCGGAGCGCGTGATGCGTCTGGTGGGCCGCCCGGAGCTGATCTCCGAGCCGTGGTTCGCGACGGGCGCGGACCGCGCGGCCCACGCGGACGTGCTCGACGGGGCCGTCGGCGGCTGGATCGCCCGGCACACCCGCACGGAGGTGATCGAGGCCTTCGAGAAGGCGGAGGCGGCGGTCGCCCCCATCCAGGACGTACGTGATGTCATGACGGATCCCCAGTACGCGGCCCTGGACACCGTCACCACGGTCGACGACCCGGAGCTCGGCCCGCTGCGCATGCAGAACGTCCTCTTCCGGCTCTCCGAGACACCCGGCTCGATCGGCTGGGCGGGCCGCCCTCACGGAGCGGACACGGACGACGTGCTGACCGAACTGGGCCTGACGGAACGGGAGATCGCCGACCTGCGCGAGGCGGGCGCGCTGTGAAGGACACGCCTCTGACCTGGCTGTACGCTCCCGGAGACCGGCCGCCCGTGGTGGCGAAGGCTCTGCTCGCGGGCGCCGACGCCGTCATCATCGACCTGGAGGACGCGGTCGGCCCCGACCGCAAGGAGTACGCGCGAGCGGCGACGGCCGAGCTGCTCTCCGAGATCCCCGCCGTCCCGGTCCACGTCCGCGTGAACGCCCTGGACAGCCCGCTGGCCGATGCCGACCTCCGGGCGATCGCGCACCTCCCCGGGGTCTTCGGCCTGCGCCTGCCCAAGGTGACCTGTCCCGCCGACGTCGTTCGCGTCGCGGAGCGGTCGGCCCCCGCGGACGGCGGCGCTCCCGCCCTGCACGCCCTCATCGAATCGGCCGTCGGCCTGGAGCACGCCTTCGCCATCGCCACCGCGCACCCGGCCCTGCACGGGCTCTCCATCGGCGAGGCGGATCTCCGCGCGGACCTGGGCGTACGTGACGACGCGGGCCTCGACTGGTCCCGTGCGCGCGTGGTGGTGGCCGCGCGGGCGGCGGGTCTGGCACCGCCCGCGCAGTCGGTGTACGCGGACATCCGTGACACCGCGGGCCTGACGGCGTCCTGCGCGCACGGCCGTTCCCTGGGCTTCCTGGGCCGCGCCGCGATCCACCCCCGCCAGCTCCCCGCCATCGAACGCGCCTACCTCCCCACCCCGGAGGAGATCGACCACGCCGAGCAGATCGTCAAGGCGGCCACGACGGAGGCCGGTGCCCTGGCTCTCCCGGACGGCACGTTCGTGGACAAGGCCGTGGTGGAGGGCGCGCGGCGGGTCCTCCATCTCGCGCGGCGGCGCCCATAGCGATGGGGCCGCCGGATCGGTGATCCGGCGGCCCCATCGACGTACGAAGCAGACGTACGAAACAGACGTATTGAGCAGACGTGCTGAGCGGACGTACTGAGCGAAGAGCGTGTCAGCCCTTCTTGGCGGACTCGGCAGCTCCGTCCTTATCCGCTTCCTTTTCCACTTCCTTGTCCGCTTCCTTGTCTCCCGCGTCCTCCGCGTCCTCCGCGTCCTTGGACGCGTCGGCGTCCGTGGACTTGGACGGCTTCGCGTTCTCGCCGTCCGAGGCTTCCTCGTCGGCGGGCACGGGCTCGACGATCTCCTCGCGACCGGGGCGCTTCTTCGCCGAGAGCACGAAGTAGACGACGGCGAGGACGAACACCGCGATGGCGGTCCAGACGTTGAGGCGAACGCCGAGGATGTGGTGCGCGTCGTCGACCCGCATGTACTCGATCCAGCCGCGGCCCGCGCAGTACGACGCGACGTACAGCGCGAACGCCCGGCCGTGTCCCAGCTTGAAGCGGCGGTCGGCCCAGATGACCAGGAAGCCGACGCCGATGCACCAGAGGGATTCGTAGAGGAACGTCGGGTGGTACGTGCCGGGGACCCGGCCGTCCTCCGCCGACGTGATCTTCAGCGCCCACGGCAGATCCGTGGCCTTGCCGTACAACTCCTGGTTGAACCAGTTGCCCCAGCGGCCGATCGCCTGGGCGAAGGCGATACCGGGGGCGAGGGCGTCGGCCCAGGCGGGCAGCGGGATGCCGCGCCGGCGACAGCCGATCCAGGCGCCGACCGCGCCGAACGCGATCGCGCCCCAGATGCCGAGGCCGCCCTCCCAGATCTTGAAGGCGTCCACCCAGTCACGGCCCTCGCTGAAGTACAGCTGGTAGTCCGTGATCACGTGGTACAGACGCCCGCCGACGAGGCCGAACGGCACGGCCCAGACGGAGATGTCGGCCACGGTGCCTGGGCGGCCCCCGCGAGCGATCCACCGCTTGTTGCCGAGCCAGACGGCGACGAAGACGCCGATGATGATGCAGAACGCGTAGCCGCGCAACGGAATGGGTCCGAGTTCGACCACACCGCGCGACGGGCTGGGAATGAAGGCAAGGTCCATGGCAGGTCCGACGCTATCGTGCCGGGCGGTACCCAGGACAACCAGCCTGGCTACGTCTCCATAACAGGTCCCCGCCCGAGGCCCGCCCGAGGGCGCGGTCGAGGGCGCGGTCGGCCCCTGGCTAGCCCCTGTTCGCCGCCTCCACCTTCGCCTTCAGCTTCGCCGGGGTCAGCGGGTTCTTCTGGTCACCGAAGATGTTCTTGCCGTCGAGCAGCACGCTCGGCGTGCCCCTCATGCCCGACTCCTGGAACGCCTTGTTCGACTTGGCTGCCCAGCTGTCGTGCTTGCCGTCGTCCACGCACTTCTTGAAGGGGTCGGTGACGAGGCCGTCCACCTTGCCCGCGAGGTCGATCAGCTTGCTGTTCTTGCTGAACGCGTCGTCCGCCTCCGCGGGCTGGTTCTCGTACAGCACGTCGTGGTACTCGGTGAACTTCCCGTCGTCCTGGGCGCAGGCCGCCGCGTTGGCCGCGCGCAGGGAGCCGCTGCCGCCCATGTTCCCGTCGATGATCGTCGCCAGGTGGTACTCGACCTTGAGCTGGCCCTTGTCGGTGAGCTCGTGGATCGTCTTGCGATACGTGTCCTCGAACTGCTTGCAGGCGGGGCAGCGGAAGTCCTCCCAGATGGTGAGTGTGGACTTGGCGCTGTCCTTGCCGACGGGGATCGAGAGTTGGTCCTCGCCGTTCGCGCCCTTGGGGGCGGACAAGGGGCCGCCCGAAGTGTCCTTGTCGTCACCCGAGTTGGCGGCGACCAGGCCGACCACGGCGGCGAGCGCGAGGACGCCCACGACGGCGGCACTCACGATCAACACTCTGCGCTGCTTGTCCCGCGACTTCTGCCGCTCTCGCTCTTCCGCCAGCCGGTCGCGGGCCGCGCGCTTTCCCTCACGGTTCTTCTCGCTCACACCCGGCCAACGAACCGGGGAGGCACGAGCGTGCCTCCCCGGTCCCAGGTCCACCCATACGAGTTACGCGTTGCCGCGAACTCCCTCGGCGAGATCACCGGCGAGCGCACGGACGGCGGCAAGGCCCGCGGCCTCGTCCTCCGCGTCCAACATCCGCTGTACGAAGGCGGAGCCGACGATCACGCCGTCGGCGAAGCCCGCGACCTCGGCGGCCTGGTGGGCGTTGGAGACGCCGAGGCCGACACAGACCGGCAGGTCGGTGGTGGCCTTGGTGCGCCGCACCAGCTCCTGCGCCTGCTCCCCCACCGACGCACGGGTACCCGTGACGCCCATCAGCGACGCCGCGTAGACGAAGCCGGAACCGGCCGCCGTGATGGTGGCAAGCCGCTCGTCCTTGCTGCTCGGCGCGACGACGAAGACGGTCGCGAGGCCGTGCTTCTCGGCGTGCTCCCTCCAGGTCGCCGACTCCTGGACGGGCAGGTCGGGCAGGATGCACCCGGCGCCGCCCGCGTCGGCGAGCTCGGCGGTGAAGCGCTCGATGCCGTAGCGGTCGATCGGATTCCAGTACGTCATGATCAGCACCGGCTTGCCGGTCGCCTCGTGGGCCTCGCGCACCGTGCGCATCACGTCGGCGATCTTCAGGCCCGCCTTGAGCGCGATGTCGTCGGCGGTCTGGATGACCGGGCCGTCGAGGACGGGGTCGCTGTGCGGGAGACCGACCTCCACGACGTCGGCGCCGCCGTCGAAGACGGCCTTGATGGCCGCGATGCCGCCGTCCACGGTCGGGAAGCCGGCCGGGAGGTAGGCGATGAGGGCGGAGCGCCCCTCGGCCTTGGCGGCCGCGAGGGTGTCGTCCAGCAGACTGATGTTGCCGCTCACTTGGCGTCTCCCTCGATCTCCGCGCCGGTGCCGGCCGCGTCCGCCTCGACGGCGGCGTCCGTGTCGTACAGGCCGAAGTAGCGGGCGGCCGTGTCCATGTCCTTGTCGCCGCGCCCGGACAGGTTGATGATCAGCAGCCCGTCCTTGCCCAGCTCCTTGCCGATGTCGAGCGCCCCGGCGAGCGCGTGGGCGCTCTCGATGGCCGGGATGATGCCCTCGGTGCGGGACAGGAGACGCAGGGCCTGCATGGCCGCGTCGTCGGTGACCGCGCGGTACTCGCCGCGGCCGCTGTCCTTGAGGTAGGCGTGCTCGGGGCCGATGCCGGGGTAGTCGAGTCCGGCCGAGATCGAGTAGGGCTCGGTGATCTGCCCTTCCTCGTCCTGGAGGACGTACGACCGGGAGCCGTGCAGGATGCCCGGCTCACCGGCGGTCAGCGTGGCCGCGTGCTCGCCGGTCTCGATGCCGTGGCCCGCGGGCTCGCACCCGATGAGGCGGACACCGGCGTCCGGGATGAAGGCGTGGAAGAGGCCGATGGCGTTGGAGCCGCCGCCCACACACGCGACGGCGGCGTCGGGGAGACGGCCCGCGCGCTCGATGATCTGGCGCCGGGCCTCCACGCCGATGACGCGGTGGAAGTCGCGCACCATGGCGGGGAAGGGGTGCGGGCCCGCCACGGTCCCGAAGAGGTAGTGCGTGCGGTCCACATTGGCGACCCAGTCGCGGAACGCCTCGTTGATGGCGTCCTTCAGAGTGCGGCTGCCGGACTTCACGGCGATGACCTCGGCGCCGAGCATGCGCATGCGGGCCACGTTCAGGGCCTGGCGCTCGGTGTCGATCTCACCCATGTAGATGGTGCATTCGAGGCCGAAGAGCGCGCAGGCGGTGGCGGTGGCGACGCCGTGCTGGCCCGCGCCGGTCTCCGCGATGACGCGGGTCTTGCCCATGCGCTTGGTGAGCAGGGCCTGGCCGAGCACGTTGTTGATCTTGTGCGAGCCGGTGTGGTTCAGGTCCTCGCGCTTGAGGAAGACCCGTGCGCCACCGGCGTGTTCGGCGAACCGGGGCACTTCGGTGAGGCTGCTGGGGCGGCCGGTGTAGTTGACCAGGAGGTCGTCGAGCTCGCGGGCGAACTCGGGGTCGCTCTTGGCCTTGTCGTACTCGACGGCGACCTCGTCGACGGCGGCGACGAGGGCCTCCGGGATGAACTTGCCGCCGAACGCGCCGAAGTAGCCTTCGGCTGTGGGGACTTGACCCTCGGGGTCGGGGATGAAGTAGTCACTGGGCATGACGGATCCTCGCTAGGACTGGCGTTGACGTCTGGCACGAGCGTGCGCTCCGGCGCCGTTGCTGGTTGCGGTTCCGTCGCGACTACAGCCTGTCATCGGCTGATCGCGCAGTTCCCCGCGCCCCTGACGGGGCGCTCCTCAGCTCACGCGGCGCTCGAAGCGCCGCCCCGCCATCGCATCCCGGGGATCTGGCCCGGCTCCGCGCCGATGTGGTAGCGGACCCGGCGGCCCCGCACGCGCCGCGCGGGCGCCCGGCAGCCGCGAGGGCGGCAGCCGGGTGCGAGGCGGGCGAAGGCGGTCATCGGGAGGGGTCAGCTCCGGCCGTGGCGCAGGGCGGGGTGTGCGCCCGCGGCGACGAGGTCGGACACCGCGGACTTCGGGTCGCGGCCGGTGACCAGGGACTCCCCGACAAGGACCGCGTCGGCGCCCGCGTTGGCGAACGCGATGAGGTCGTGCGGCCCGCGCACACCGGACTCGGCGATCTTGACTACGTTGTCCGGCAGCTCGGGCGCGACACGCTCGAAGGTGGAGCGGTCGACCTTCAGGGTCTTGAGGTCGCGGTTGTTGATGCCGATGACCCGCGCTCCCGCGTCCACGGCCCGCTCGGCCTCGTCCTCGTCGTGCACCTCGACGATCGGCGTGAGGCCGATCGAATGGGCGCGCTCGATGAGCGACTCCAGGGCGGGCTGCTCCAGGGCGGCCACGATCAGCAGGGCGAGGTCGGCGCCGTACGCCCGTGCCTCCCACAGCTGGTACGAGGTGACGATGAAGTCCTTGCGGAGCACCGGGATGTCGACCTTGGCCCGGACGGCCTCCAGGTCGGCGAGCGAGCCGCCGAAGCGGCGCTCCTCGGTGAGCACGGAGATGACGGCGGCGCCGCCCGCCTCGTAGTCGGCGGCGAGTCCTGCCGGGTCGGCGATCGCGGCGAGCGCGCCCTTGGACGGGCTTGAGCGCTTGACCTCACAGATGACCTTGACGCCGTCGCCGCGCAGGGCGGCGGCCCCGTCCTTGGCCGCAGGAGCCTTCGCCGCGCGCTCCTTGAGCTCGTCGAGGCTGACGCGCGCCTGCCGTTCCGCGAGGTCGGCACGGACTCCGTCGATGATCTCGTCGAGCACACTCACGCGAGCGGCCCCCTTCCCTGACGGTGAAGCTGCTGTTTGAACCTCAAGCTGTTCGGCTGCCTCATCCGGCATTCCGATGGTCACTGCGATGGTATCCGCAGGAGGGCGAAGGCCCCGCATCCGGTTGACGCCAGTCCCACGACCTGGACACCCGCCACCCCTGCGGCCTGCGGTTTCTCGATATGTCAAGGATGCAGCCATGCCCCGAACGGCAGATTGCGTACGAGGGTGAAGACGGCGATGAGGACCCCGATCCCGTACAGCTGTGCGGGACCCAGATCGATGCGCAGCCCTCGCCCGCGCGCCGCACGGGCCGCCCAGAGGGTCCAGAGCACCGCGAAGACGACGTACCCGGCGACGGCGAGCGCGTTGGCGCCGAGTGCCGTGGTGAAGTCGCCGTGGATGAAGGCGTGGGCGCTGCGCAGGCCGCCGCAGCCGGGGCAGAACACGCCGGTGATCTTGAGCAGCGGGCAGGTGGGGTAGTGGCCCGGCTCGTTCGGGTCGACCGTGCCGACGTAGGCGAAGGCGGCGATCACCGAGCCGAGCACACCGACGGGCACCGCGAGCCGCCGCAGTGCGGAGCCGACGGGAGGTGCCGCGCTCTCGGGTTCAGCGTTCACCCGATGCATTGTGCCCTCCGGCGGCGGCCTGTGCCCGGCAGGGAAACGCGGAAGGAGGCGGCCTCGGCACACCTGCCGGGACCGCCTCCCACGTACGTCGGTCGAGGACTCAGCCCTCGGAGTGCGCGAGCTGCCCCGTCGTCGGCTGCGGCCGGCGCTTCGCCTGGCCGAGGCCGGCGGCACGCATGATCATGCCGACGACGCCACCGGCGACGATGATGACCATGCCGGCCCAGAAGCCCAGCGGGTTGGCCATCACCATGAAGGCACCCGAAACGCAGAAACCGATGAAGGCGATGATGACACCGGTCCAGGCGGCCGGGGTGTGTCCGTGGCTGCTGCCCGACATGGCTTGCTCCTCGTTGCTGTGTGCGTGGTGGTGATGGTGCATGAGCTGGTGCTGCATGGGGTGAGCCGAACGCTCACCGCTCCATTGTCCCGCACGCGCGCGCGTGCCTGAGCCCGGGGTCACGTCTCCCGCGTGGGGTCCTCACCGCGGTCGAGGGCCTTCCACAGGTCTTCGGGCCGGTCCGGGTCCACCGTGGGCGGCGCCTTGCGCGGGCGCGGGGCGCCGTCGCGTTCGTAGCGTCCCGACATCGCGGGCCAGGACTTGCCGTACGTCAGGGCGAGCAGCCCGGCGACGAGGATCAGCGCGCCTGCGGCGGCGGCGGCGTACGGCCAGGCGGTGTGGCTGAGATCACCGATCGTGGCGGCGGCGTCGCCGGAGGCCTCCGCGGCCTTCTCGTCGAGCGCGCCGCTGTCGTCGGCGGCGAGCAGGGCGGCGGCCACGGTGCCCGCGCCGCTCAGCGCGAGCAGCAGCGAGACGAGCATCCGCCCGGCCTTGCGGACGGCGAAGACGGCGACGAGCGCGGCCAGACCCACTATCGCAAGGGCCGCGGGCACGCCCGTGACGTCGCTGCCCGTGGCGCTCAGCGGCAGTTCGCCGCCCGCCACCGAGACGGTGCCTTTGGCCCAGGTCTGGCGGGACGCGAGCAGCGCGAGGGCCGCGCCGACCGCGCCGAACAGGAGGGCCACGGCGATACTGCGCCGACCGCTGCGCTGAGCCCTGGTCTCGGGCTCCGCGTCGGCCTCGGAGGCGTCGGCGGCCTGGGTGCGGGGCGGTGGTACGGCAGAAGTCACCTCTCCACTATCCCTCACGTCCATCGGGACGCCGCAGCCGGTTCGCCGTGTGGACGGCCCGCAGGACCGCCGCCGCCTTGTTGCGGCACTCGGTGTCCTCGGCCACCGGGTCGGAGTCGGCGACGACCCCGGCTCCCGCCTGGACGTACGCCGTGCCGTCGCGCAGCAGCGCGGTGCGGATGGCGATGGCGGTGTCGGAGTCGCCCGCGAAGTCGAGATATCCGACACAGCCGCCGTACAGACCGCGCCTCGAGGGTTCGAGCTCGTCGATGATCTGCATCGCGCGGGGCTTGGGGGCGCCGGAGAGGGTGCCCGCGGGGAAGCAGGCGGTGAGGACGTCGAAGGCGGTGCGCCCTTCGGCGACCTGGCCGGTGACCGTCGACACGATGTGCATGACGTGGGAGTACCGCTCGACGGACATGAAGTCGACGACCTCGACCGAGCCGGGCTCGCAGACGCGCCCCAGGTCGTTGCGGCCCAGGTCGACCAGCATCAGGTGCTCGGCCCGCTCCTTGGGGTCGGCGAGCAGTTCGTCGCCGAGCGCCTGGTCCTCCTGCGGAGTCGCGCCGCGCGGCCGGGTGCCCGCGATGGGGTGGACCATGGCGCGCCCGTCCTCGACCTTGACGAGGGCCTCGGGAGACGACCCGACGACGTCGAACCCGTCGAAGCGGAAGAGGTACATGTACGGCGACGGGTTGGTGGCCCGCAGTACGCGGTAGACGTCGAGGGCGCCGGCTTCACAGGACGTCTCGAAGCGCTGCGAGGGGACCACCTGGAAGGCCTCGCCCGCGCGGATGCGCTCCTTGATGTCCTCGACGGTCTCCTGGAACTGCTCGCCGCCCCACAGCGCGGTGTACTCCGGCAGCTCGGACGGCGGCAGCGCGGCCGGGGGCTGGGAGACGGCCTTCGACAGGTCGGCCTCCATGGCGTCGAGGCGGGCGACCGCGTCGGCGTACGCCTCGTCGACGCCCGTCCCCAGGTCGTTGTGGTTGATCGCGTTGGCGATCAGCAGCACGGATCCGTCCCAGTGGTCGAGGACCGCCAGATCGCTGGTGAGCAGCATGGTCAGCTCGGGCAGCTGGAGGTCGTCGCGCTCGCCGGGGCCGATCTTCTCCAGGCGCCGCACGATGTCGTAGCCGAGGTACCCGACCATCCCTCCCGTGAAGGGCGGCATCCCGGACGCCAGGTCACGGGGCGTGTGCAGGGCCTCGACGGTGGCGCGCAGGGCGTCGAGCGGGTCGCCGGAGGTGGGCACGCCGACGGGCGGGGCGCCGAGCCAGTGGGCCTCGCCGTCGCGGGTGGTGAGGGTGGCGGCGCTGCGGACGCCGACGAAGGAGTAGCGAGACCATGATCGACCGTTCTCGGCGGACTCCAGGAGGAACGTGCCGGGCCGCTCTGCGGCGAGCTTGCGGTAGAGCCCGACGGGGGTGTCGCCGTCCGCGAGGAGCTTGCGGCTGACGGGGATCACTCGGCGGTCGCTCGCGAGCTTGCGGAAGGTCTCGACATCCATGGGAGGAGCTTACGGCCGTGCGGGTGGCGGACGGTGTCGCGGACCGACAGGCGAAACGCCGGCCGCTACAACTGGACGATGACCAACCGCCGTACGCTGCCCGCCCTTGTCCTCGTCCTCGCCTCGACCGCGTTCGCGGCCGCCGCGCCCGACCCCGTGGTGTGGCCCGCCCCCAAGGACGTACCCGAGAGGGTGCGGGCCGCGGGCCTCCAGATGCTCGACAACGAGGCGATGGACATGCACATCCACACCACCCTGAAGGTGTACTCCGGCGGCCGCCCCGTCACGGTCCCCGCGGACATCGGCATCGACCGCTCGGGCCCCAAGCCCCGCTACAGCCCGCTGCACACGCACGACACGACCGGCACCCTGCATGTGGAGTCGGAGCGGTGGCGGGACTTCACTCTGGGGCAGTTCATGACCGAGTGGGGCGTGAGCGGCGTACGGGAGAGGTGTGGCGCCGCTGTCGGCGGGCGCCCGCAGGCCGGCGACCCGTCCCGCATCGTGCTGCGGGACGGCGAGACGATCACGCTCCGGTGCCGGTGATTCCTGCGTCCGTGACTCCTGTGTCCGTGGCCTCTGTGTCCGTGATTCCTGTGCCGGTGAAGGTGACCGGCAGGGAGTCGGCGTCGAAGCACGTGCGCGTGCCCGTGTGACAGGCGGCGCCGACCTGGTCGACCTGGACCAGGACGGTGTCCGCGTCGCAGTCGAGGGCGACGGACTTCACGTACTGGAAGTGCCCGGACGTGTCGCCCTTGACCCAGTACTCCTGGCGGCTGCGCGACCAGTAGGTACAGCGCCCCGTGGTGAGCGTGCGATGCAGCGCCTCGTCGTCCATCCAGCCCAGCATGAGCACCTCACCGGTGTCGTACTGCTGGGCGATGGCGGGGACGAGTCCGTCGGCGCCGCGCTTGATGCGGGCGGCGATCTCGGGGTCGAGGCTGCTGGGCGGAGGCGTGGCGGTCATGGGCCCATTGTGCCGCGCCTCGGGAACGCGGCCGGGCCGTGTCCACTGGGCGGGCCGGTCGGCGAGCCGTAGGCTGGAGCGCATGTCGACCCATGCCAAGCGTGAACGACTTCTCCTCGCCGACCTGTTGGAGGCGGAGGGCCCCGATGCCCCCACCCTCTGCGAGGGCTGGAACACCCGTGATCTCGCGGCCCACGTGGTGGTCCGCGAGCGCCGCGCGGACGCCGCGGGCGGGCTGCTGATCAAGCAGCTGGCCTCGCGCCTGGAGCGCGTCCAGGCCGAGTTCGCCGCGAAACCGTACGAGGAACTGATCCAGCTGATCAGGACGGGACCGCCGCGCTTCTCGCCCTTCGCCCTCAAGCAGATCGACGAGGCGTCGAACGCCGTCGAGTTCTACATCCACACCGAGGACGTGCGCCGCGCTCAGCCGGACTGGACGCCGCGCGAGCTCGACCCGGTCTTCGCGGACGCCCTGTGGTCCCGCCTGGAACGGATGGCCCGCCTGGTGGGCCGCAAGGCGCCGGTGGGCGTGGTCCTGCGGCGCCCCGACGGCCAGACGGCGGTGGCGCACCGCGGCACGCCGGTGGTGACGGTCACCGGAGAGCCCTCCGAGCTGCTGATGTTCGCGCACGGGCGGCAGGACGCGGCCAACGTCGAACTGGACGGCGACAAGGACGCGATCGCCCGGCTGCACGAGACGAAGCAACTGGGCCTCTGATGATCAAGATCGCCATGACCGGCGTGTACGTCGACGACGTGGCCAGAGCCCATGCCTTCTACCGGGACGTCCTGGGCTTCGAGACCCGGCACCACGTGGACATGGTGGGCGGCCAGGTCTTCGTCACCGTCGGGGCGGCGGGCGGTCAGGGCGATGTGGAGCTGCTCCTGGAGCCGGGCGAGGGCCCCATCGCGGAGCCCTACCGCAAGGCGCTGCACGAGGCGGGGATCCCGTGCATCGTCTTCGGGGTGGACGATGTGCGGGCCGAGCACGAGCGGCTCACCGGCCTCGGGGTCCGGTTCACCCAGGGGCCCGAGGAGCAGGGTCCTGTGATCACCGCGGTGCTTGACGACACGGTGGGGAACTTGGTGCAGCTGATGCAGGACGCGTCCGCGGGGTAGTCGCCTCAGCGCGGCAGCTCGGCCTGGCGCAGGGCGCGGGAGCAGAGGCCGAGCACCCCGCCCGCCGCACTCACCGCCGCGCTCGCCGCGAAGACCGGCTCGATGCCCCAGGCGCCGATCGCCGCGCCGACGACGGGGTAGGTCATGGGGGCGATGCCCACGGTGAACAGCGTCGCCACGGAGGTGACGCGCCCCAGGTAGGCGGGCGCGGTGACGGTCTGCACAAGGGCTCCGATCAGCGCGCCTCCGAGTCCGGTGCACAGGCCCACGCAGAGTCCGGCCACCGCGGCGGCGCCCACCGACGGCGCGAAGCCGATCGCGGCCAGCGCCACGGAGCCGACCACCACTCCCCAGGACTGCACGGCTCCGGCCCGCGCCACCCGCCCGCGCACGGCGAGCAGCAGCGCCGCCGCGCCCGCGCCGACGCCGAAGCCGCCCACCGTCCACGCCATGCCGGCGGCGCCCCAGCCACGCTCGTCGGCGAGCAGCACGACGCCGATGTTGGCGGGTCCGGCGAAGCCCAGCTCCATCACGGCGGCCACCAGGAGCAGCGGGGTGAGCACCCGGTGTCCTCGGATGTACCGCAGCCCGTCCACGAGTTGACGCCGGGCGCTCTCACCCGTCCCCGCCTCCTCGTCCGGGGCCGGTTCCCGGACGCGTACGGCCATCAGGAGCACCAGTGAGACGGCGAAGAGCACCCCCGCCACACCGAACCCTGCCGCGGGCCCGCCCACGGCCACCGCGAGGCCGCCCACCGGTGCGGCGGCGACCGTGGCGACGCGCTGCGCGAATCCCCGCATGCCCTGCACCCGGCCGAGCTGCCCCGGGGCCGTGATGCGCGGCGGCAGGGCGCCGACGCTCGGCAGGAACAGCGCGTCGACGGCGCCGAAGACCAGGGCGACGAGCACCAGGAGCCAGATGCCGGGGGTCGCGACGAGGAGCAGCACCGCCACGGCGAGGATCACCGCGCAGCGCACCGCGTCGCTCCCGATGACCACACGGCGGGGCCCGAAGCGGTCGGCGATCACGCCGCCGCCCAGCATGAGCACGGCGCGGGGCACAGAGCCGACGGCGAGGACGAGACCGGCCTGCGCGGGGCTGCCGCTACGGGCCGCGGCCCAGGAGAGCGCGACGAAGTAGACGCTGTCGCCGATCATCGAGGCGGTGTAGGCGCTCAGCCAGCGCAGGACGTTGCCGTCCCGGTGCGCGGGTCTCTCGACGGCAGGGGCCGTGGGTAAGGCGGTGGCGGTCATGGCGGGAAGCCCTCTCAGATCCGGAACGGAAAACTGGCCAGATGCAGCGCGACGTTCTCGCGCCCCTCGGTGTCGCCCGCCGCCTCGGCGGCCTTGCCCTGCTCCTCGTACGTCCTGACCAGGGCGTGGATCTCGGCGTTGAGCCGCGTGAGTTCGGCGGGGTTCAGACGGGCGAGGAAGTCCGACTGGTCCGCCGCGATGCGCCACTCGGCGCCCCACGCCTCCTGCTGGTCCAGGTAGGTCTCGTACTGCTCCTGGCGGTACGAGATCAGGCTGCGTACGACGGCCGCGTGCGTGGCCGCCCCCTCCGGTGAGTCCTTGAAGTCCTCGTGCCGGAAGCTCAGCGTGTCCTGCGCCGCCTGCCACCACCGCTCCCGCGCGTCCTCGCTCTGCACATCGGCCTCCTCGATGAGGCCGTGCTCCGCGAGCTTGCGCAGGTGGTAACTGACGAGCGAGACCGCCTCGTCGACCTGCGAGGCGAGCTGCGAGGCCGTCGACGGGCCCGAGACCCGCAGAGCGCCGTAGACCCTCAGACGCAGCGGGTGCCCCAATGCCTTGAGCGTGCCGAGGTCGGTGATGCGGCGGGGATTCTCCATACCGCCACCGTAGATACGAAAGAAAAATTGCGCAATGAAAATTGCGCAACAGATCTTTCGCATCTCGACAAGACGATCACGACAAGACAATGCCGCCACGGCCCGAAGGCCGTGGCGGCAGAGAGAGCAGGCCTACCGAACCGGGTGCCCCGCCCCCCGCAACGTGTCCTTGACCTCGCCGATCCGCAGATCCCCGAAGTGGAAGACCGACGCGGCGAGCACCGCGTCCGCGCCCGCCGCGATCGCGGGCGGGAAGTGGTCGAGGCGGCCCGCGCCGCCGGACGCGATGACCGGGACGGTGACGTGACGGCGTACCGCCGCGATCATCTCGATGTCGTAGCCGTCCTTCGTGCCGTCCGCGTCCATCGAGTTGAGCAGGATCTCGCCCGCGCCCAACTCCGCGGCCTGGTGCGCCCATTCGACGGCGTCGATCCCGGCGGACTTGCGGCCGCCGTGGGTCGTGACCTCGAAGGAGCCGGAAGACGTACGCCGGGCGTCGACCGAGAGGACGAGCACCTGGCGCCCGAACCGCTCCGCGATCTCGCGGATCAGCTCGGGGCGCGCGATGGCGGCCGTGTTCACGCCCACCTTGTCGGCACCGGCGCGAAGGAGCTTGTCGACGTCGTCGGCGGTGCGGACGCCGCCGCCCACCGTGAGCGGGATGAAGACCTGCTCGGCGGTGCGGCGGACCACGTCGTACGTCGTCTCGCGGTTGCCGGAGGACGCGGTGATGTCCAGGAAGGTGAGCTCGTCGGCGCCCTCGGCGTCGTACACCTTGGCCATCTCGACGGGGTCGCCCGCGTCGCGCAGGTTCTGGAAGTTGACGCCCTTGACGACCCGGCCGTTGTCCACGTCCAGGCAGGGAATCACGCGTACCGCGAGGGTCATGCGGGGGCTCCTCGGAAGGCTTCCAGTTCCACTTCGACCAGGATGCGCGGGTCGACGAAGCCGGAGACGACCGCGATGGTCGTCACCGGACGCACGGAGCCGAAGATCTCCTTGTGGGCCCGGCCCACCTCGTCGACGTCCCGCGCGTGGGTCAGAAAGATCCGTGTGCGGATCACGGACTCGGGACCGAGCCCGAGCTCGCCGATGGCTTCGAGCGCGTTGCCCATGGCGACCCGCGCCTGTTCGTAGGGGTCGCCCTCGCCGTACAGGATGTCGCCCTTGAAGGAGGTGGTGCCGCCGACCACGACCCGGTCGCCCGCCTCGACGGCGCGGGCGAAGCCGAAGGCCTCCTCCCAGGGGCTGCCGCTCTGCACTCGTCGTACACCGCTCATCGCGACACAGCCTCCAGCGCTTCCTCCAGCGTGAAGGCCTTCGCGTACAGCGCCTTGCCGACGATGGAGCCCTCGACGCCCTGCGGGACGAGTTCGGCGATCGCGCGCAGGTCGTCGAGCGACGAGACGCCGCCGGATGCGACGACCGGCCGGTCCGTGGCCGCGCAGACGTTGCGCAGGAGCTCCAGGTTCGGGCCCTGCAGCGTGCCGTCCTTGGCGATGTCGGTGACGACGTAGCGGGCGCAGCCCTCGGAGTCGAGGCGCGCCAGGGTCTCGTAGAGGTCGCCGCCGTCGCGGGTCCAGCCGCGGCCACGGAGAGTGGTGCCGCGGACGTCGAGGCCCACCGCGATCTTGTCGCCGTGCGACGCGATGATCTTGGCGACCCACTCCGGGGTCTCCAGGGCGGCCGTACCGAGGTTCACGCGCGTGCAGCCGGTGGCGAGCGCGGCCTCCAGGGACGCGTCGTCGCGGATGCCGCCGGACAGCTCGACCTTGATGTCCATGGCGTCCGCGACCTCGGCGATGAGCGCGCGGTTGTCCCCGGTGCCGAACGCGGCGTCCAGGTCGACCAGGTGCAGCCACTCGGCGCCCGACCGCTGCCAGGAGAGGGCGGCCTCCAGCGGGGAGCCGTAGGAGGTCTCCGATCCGGACTCGCCGTGCACGAGGCGTACGGCCTGGCCGTCGCGGACGTCGACGGCGGGGAGGAGTTCGAGCTTGCTCACAGAAATCCCTGACATCGCTAGAGGGTTCCGATCCAGTTGGTGAGGAGCTGGGCGCCGGCGTCGCCGGACTTCTCGGGGTGGAACTGCGTGGCCCACAGCGCGCCGTTCTCGACGGCGGACACGAACGGCTCGCCGTGCGTGGTCCAGGCGACCTTGGGCGCGCGGAAGGCGGGGTTGCCCGCCTCGAAGTCCCACTGCTGAACGGCGTACGAGTGCACGAAGTAGTAGCGGGCATCGGCGTCGAGGCCCGCGAACAGCTGCGAGCCCTCGGGCGCGGCGACCGTGTTCCAGCCCATGTGCGGGACGACGTCGGCCTTCAGCGGCTCGACGGTGCCGGGCCACTCGTCGAGGCCCTCGGCCTCCACGTCGTGCTCGATGCCGCGCGCGAAGAGGATCTGCATGCCGACGCAGATGCCCATCACGGGACGGCCGCCCGCGAGCCTGCGGCCCACGATCCAGTCGCCGCGCGCCTCCTTGAGCCCCTGCATGCAGGCGGCGAAGGCGCCGACACCGGGGACCAGGAGGCCTTCGGCGTTCATGGCCTTGTCGTAGTCACGGGTGATCTCGACCTCCGCGCCCGCGCGCGCCAGGGCGCGCTCGGCGGAACGGACGTTCCCGAAGCCGTAGTCGAAGACGACGACCTTCTTGGGAGCGGTCACCTTCTTAGGAGCGGTCATACGTGGATCAGCTCCCCTCAGTTCCAGTAGTCGAGCCGCATGACACCCGCGACGATGCACATGGCCGCGCCGATGGAGAGCAGCGTGATCAGGCTCTTGGGCATCCCCTGCTTGACGAAGGAGATGATGCCGCCGATCAGGAAGAGACCGACGACGATCAGGATGGTGTTGAGACCGGTCATGGCTTTACAGCGCGCCCTTCGTGGAGGGGAGAATCCCGGCGGCGCGCGGGTCGTGCTCGGACGCGTAGCGCAGCGCGCGGGCGAGGGCCTTGAACTGGCACTCCACGATGTGGTGGGCGTTGCGGCCGTAGGGCACGTGGACGTGCAGGGCGATCTGGGCCTGCGCGACGAAGGACTCCAGGATGTGCCGGGTCATCGTCGTGTCGTACGTGCCGATCATCGGCGCCATGGTCTCGGGCTCGGTGTGCACGAGGTAGGGGCGGCCGCTCAGGTCGACGGTCACCTGGGCGAGCGACTCGTCGAGCGGGACCGTGCAGTTGCCGAAGCGGTAGATGCCGACCTTGTCGCCGAGCGCCTGCTTGAAGGCGGCGCCCAGGGCGAGGGCGGTGTCCTCGATGGTGTGGTGCGTGTCGATGTGCAGGTCGCCCTCGGTCTTGACCGTGAGGTCGAAGAGCCCGTGGCGGCCGAGCTGGTCGAGCATGTGGTCGTAGAAGCCGACACCCGTCGACACCTCGACCTTGCCGGTGCCGTCGAGATCGATCTCGACGAGGACCGACGTCTCCTTCGTGGTGCGTTCGACCCGTCCAACGCGGCTCATGCCTGCTGCTCCTTCTTCAGTTCGCGTACCGCATCGAGGAACGCGTCGTTCTCTTCGGGGGTTCCGGCGCTGACGCGCAGCCAGCCGGGCACTCCGTTGTCCCGGACCAGGACGCCCCGGTCGAGGATCCGCTGCCAGACCGCGTGGGAGTCTTCGAATCGCCCGAACTGGACGAAGTTGGCGTCGGAGTCGGTCACTTCGTAGCCGATCGCCCGCAGCTCGCTCACCAGACGGTCGCGCTCGCTCTTCAGCTGCTCGACGTACTTCAGGAGCGTGTCGGTGTGCTCGAGGGCGGCGAGCGCGGTGGCCTGGGTGACGGCCGACAGGTGGTACGGCAGGCGTACGAGCTGTACGGCGTCGACGACCGCCGGGTCGGCCGCGAGGTAGCCGAGGCGGAGCCCGGCCGCGCCGAAGGCCTTCGACATGGTGCGCGAGACGACGAGGTTCGGCCGTCCCGCGAGCAGCGGGAGCAGCGAGTCGCCGTGGCTGAACTCGACGTACGCCTCGTCGATCACGACCATCGACGGCTTCGCGGCCTGCGCGGCTTCGTAGAGCGCGATCACCGTGTCGGCCGATACCGCGTTGCCCGTGGGGTTGTTGGGCGTGGTGATGAAGACGACGTCGGGCTGATTCTCGGCGACGGCCTTCGTGGCCGCCCCGACGTCGATGGTGAAGTCGTCCGTGCGGGGGCCTGAGATCCAGCCCGTGCCGGTGCCGCGCGCGATGAGGCCGTGCATCGAGTACGAGGGCTCGAAGCCGATGGCGGTGCGTCCTGGCCCGCCGAAGGTCTGCAGCAGCTGCTGGATGACTTCGTTCGAGCCGTTGGCCGCCCAGACGTTGGCGAGGGTGACCTCGTGGCCGCCGGTGTCCGTGAGGTAGCGCGCGAGCTCGGTGCGCAGCTCGACCGCGTCGCGGTCGGGGTAGCGGTTGAGGTCGCGGGCCGCCTCGCGGACGCGCTCGGCGATGCGCTCGACGAGCGGCTCGGGGAGCGGGTAGGGGTTCTCGTTCGTGTTCAGGCGCACGGGTACGTCGAGCTGGGGCGCGCCGTAGGGGGACTTGCCGCGCAGTTCGTCGCGTACGGGAAGGTCGTCGATGTTGGTCACTTGGTTTCCGGCACCTTCCATCCGAACCTCGCCTTGACGGCCGCACCGTGCGCGGGCAGGTCCTCGGCCTCGGCGAGCGTCACCACGTGGTGGGCGACCTCGGCGAGCGCGTCGCGCGTGTAGTCGACGATGTGGATGCCGCGCAGGAAGGACTGGACGCTGAGCCCCGAGGAGTGGCAGGCGCAACCGCCGGTCGGGAGCACGTGGTTGGAGCCCGCGCAGTAGTCGCCGAGCGAGACGGGGGCCCACGGGCCGACGAAGATCGCACCCGCGTTCTTCACCCGGTCGGCGACCGCCGTGGCGTCGGCGGTCTGGATCTCCAGGTGCTCGGCGCCGTACGCGTCGACGACGCGCAGGCCCTCTTCCAGGCCGTCGACCAGGACGATCGCGGACTGCCTGCCCTTCAGGGCGGGGACGATCCGGTCCTCGACGTGCTTGGTCGCCGCGACCTGCGGCTCGAGCTCCTTGGCGACCGCGTCGGCCAGAGCCAGGGAGTCGGTGACGAGGACGGCGGCCGCGAGCGGGTCGTGCTCGGCCTGGCTGATCAGGTCGGACGCGACGTGCACGGCGTCGGCCGTGTCGTCGGCGAGGACCGCGATCTCGGTCGGGCCCGCTTCGGTGTCGATGCCGATGCGTCCCGTGAAGTAGCGCTTGGCGGCCGCGACCCAGATGTTGCCGGGCCCGGTGACCATGTTGGCCGGGGCGCAGGTCTCGGTGCCGTACGCGAACATCGCGACGGCCTGGGCGCCGCCCACCGCGTACACCTCGTCGATGCCGAGGAGGGCGCAGGCGGCGAGGATCGTCGGGTGCGGGAGTCCGCCGAAGTCCTTCTGCGGCGGGGAAGCGAGCGCCATCGACTCGACGCCGGCCTCCTGTGCCGGGACGGCGTTCATGATCACGGAGGACGGGTAGACGGAGCGTCCGCCCGGTGCGTAGAGCCCCACGCGCTCGACCGGCACCCACTTCTCGGTGACCGAGCCGCCGGGCACGACCTGGGTCGTGTGCGGGGCGCGGCGCTGCTCGCGGTGGACGATGCGGGCGCGCCGGATCGATTCCTCGAGGGCCTCGCGCACGACGGGGTCGAGGCCTGCGAGGGCTTCGGCGATGGCGGCCGCCGGGACACGGACCTGCGTCAGGCGCACTCCGTCGAACTTCTCCGCGTATTCGATCAGCGCCGCGTCGCCACGATGATGCACGTCCTCGCAGATGGGCCGCACCTTTTCCAGGGCGGCCGCTACGTCGAAGTCGGCACGGGGCAGCAGGGCGCGCAGGGCGGGACCCTCGGGGAGGGCGTCGCCGCGCAGATCGATTCGGGAGATCACGTGCCCAATTCTCTCAGACCCCGATTCCGGGCCGGACGCCCGTATCACTGGCTGATATGGATCCGCGCGTCACCCACCACCGCCGTACTTGAAACGCTCCGCGTCGCCTCTCGCTTTCCGTAAGACCCCGTTCACCACTAGCGTTCAGCCCGTCACTGAGCGGGCATGAAACAGGTGTACGAGACCAGCGCGCATCGCAGTACGAGAACGCGGTACGGGACCGCAGTACGGGGAGGGCAACAGCAGTGGTCGACGACACCGGCATCGGTGACCCGCCGGACGGACTGACCGCCGCCGAGATCGGCATGTGGCAGGCCTTCCGCAACGGCAGCGTCTATGACCTCAGGTCGGGGGACGCGATGGCGGACGATCCGCACGGCGGCCACCCCTGGGGCCCGGAACGCAGCGTGCGCGCGCGCATCGTGTGCTGGCTGCTCCTCGAAGGGCCGCCCGCGCTCTCGGGCCGGGTCTCGTCGCTGAAGCTCTCGGGCCTCCAGATCACGGACGTGCTCGATCTGGCGGGCGGCGAGGTCGTTCCCTACGCCGAGCTGAAGCACTGCCGCTTCGAGAAGGAAGTACTCGTCCCGGAGGCCAAGTTCACCACCCTGCGCCTGGTCAACTGCTCGATCCCGCGCGTGGAGGCGGCCCGCGTGCACACGGAGGGCGATCTGCATCTGCCGCGCTGCCGGATCCACAACGGCATGCGGCTCACGGACGCCCAGATCGGCACCGACCTGCTGATCAACCAGGCCGTGATCTACCGCGACCGGCGCGGCAACTCGATCATGGGCGACGGGCTCTCGGTCGGGCAGGACCTGCAGGCCGAGATGATGGAGTCGCACGGCCAGCTGAGCCTGCGCGGCGCGAAGGTCGGCGTCTCCCTCAGCCTGCGCGGCAGCAAGCTCGCCAATCCGTACGGCCAGCGGGCGCTGAACGCCCCGCAGATGACCGTGGAACGCACGCTCTACATGACGCCCGCCGCGCTCGGCGATCCCCCCATGACCAGCGGCACGACTCCCCCGCGCGGCACCCGCGTCCAGCGCTTCGAGTGCCAGGGCGGCATCCGGCTCGACGACGGGCGCTTCGGTGACGCCGTCGACCTGGCCCAGGCGCGCTTCGTCCTGGAGAACGACCAGGAGGTGTCGCTGCGCCGCGTCCAGACCCCCGAGCTGCGTTTCCTCGGTGAGGCCCCGCAGCGCGGCAAGGTCATCCTGTCCGGCATGAAGGTCGTCAACCTCATCGACAAGTCGACCAGCTGGCCGGGTCCCGGCGGCCTCCAGATGGGCGGCTTCAGCTACGAGAACCTCGTCCCGCAGGGCAGTTTCCCGCTCTCCCGGCGGCTGGCCTGGGTGGCGGCCGCGACCGCCGAGTACAACCCCGAACCGTACGAGAAGCTGGCGACCGTCCTGCGCAACGGCGGCGAGGACGCCGACGCCCGCGAGGTCCTGCTCGCCAAGCAGCGCCGACGCCGCGAGACCCTCCCCCTGGCGGCCAAGCTCTGGGGCTTCGCGCAGGACTGGACGGTGGCCTACGGCTACCGTCCTGGACGGGCCGCCCTGTGGATGGCGGTGCTCTGGGCGGTGAGCGCGGTCGCCTTCTCGCACTCCGACCATCCGGCGATCAAGCCGGGCGAGCATCCGAACTGGAACCCCGCGCTCTTCTCCCTCGACCTGCTGCTCCCGGTCATCGACCTCGGCCAGGACAGTTACTGGCAGCTGCGCGGCGGCTGGCAGTGGTTCGCGGCGATCCTCATCCTGCTGGGGTGGGTCCTTGCGACGACGGTCGCGGCGGGGGCGACGCGACTTCTGCGGAGGAACTGAGGGGGCGCGGGGACCGATCCCCGGGGTCAGGGATCCCCCGGTCAGCGATCCACGGGGCAGGGATTCCCGGGCCAGGGATTCCCGGGGCGGAGATTTTACCTGCCCTTGACCATACGTCAGGCAACCTAACGGCCGATACGAAAGCTTCACCGGCCGCCCTCTGGCACCTGCCCCGACCTGCGGCTTTCAATATCCACACGATGGCATTCCTGCACGCCCTGATCCGCACCGCCCGCATGGTCAGGAACACCCCGCTCCTGGCGACCGGCCTCGCCCCCGACGACGACGTGCTCCTCGACGCCCCCGACGACCGGCTCGGCCCCGCGCTCGTCGCCGCGGGCCGCGGCGACTACGACCCCGCGGCCAAGCTGCTCGCCATGACCCGCGAGGGCAACGAGTGGGAGAACCGCGACCGCTACACGACGCGCCTCGCCGCCTTCGCCCGCTCCCGCTCCGAGTGGTTCGACGACTGGCAGTCCGCCGCGCCGCACGATCCGGACGCGCTGCTCGTCAAGGCGGAACTCGCGGTCGTCCGCGGCTGGGAGTCGCCCGCCCGCGCCGAGCTGCTTCGCCAGACAGCGCCCCTGATCACCGCCGCCGCCGACGCGGACCCGCGCGACCCCGTGCCCTGGCGGATCGCCCTGGACCACGCGCGCGGCACGCATGCCCCGCAGTCGGTCTTCGACTCGATCCGGGCCGAGGCGGTGCACCGCGCCTCGCACCACTACGGCTGCCACGCCTCCGCACTCCAGTACCTGTCAGCCGACTGGTACGGATCGCACCGCCAGTGCTTCGACTTCGCCGAGCGGGCCGCGCGGGACGCGCTGCCGGGCTCGCTGATCCAGGCGCTGCCCGCGCGGGCCGCTTTCGCGTATCTCACCAGCGCGTCGGGGAGCGTGCCGCGCGAGCGCCTGGACGCGGCGGCCGACCTCGGGATCGCCGCGTCGCGGGAGTACGAGGCCGGGGATCCCTGGCCCGCCGAGGTCCGCAACCTCCTCACGTACGTCCTCGTACGCCTCGAGCGATGGAGCGACGCCCTGGAACAACTGCACCTCATCGGGCCCCACGCGACGTCCTTCCCCTGGGACCGCATGTCCGACGATCCGCTCGGCCAGTTCCTGGAACTGCGCGACGGCGTACGCATCGAGGTGGCCTCCAGGACCCCGCTGCGCACCGGTCGCGGACGTGCGCGCTCCGAGGACCATTAGGCTTCAGGCTCGTGACCACCGTCCGGCTTCCGCTCTTCCCGCTCAACTCGGTGCTGTTCCCGGGGCTCGTCCTCCCGCTGAACGTGTTCGAGGAGCGTTATCGCGCCATGATGCGCGACCTGCTCAAGACTCCCGAAGAGGAGCAGCGCCTCTTCGCGGTCGTCGCGATCCGTGACGGCCTCGAGGTGGCGCCCAGCGCCCCCGGCCTCCCCGACCCCACCACGCAGCCCGAGCAGGGGCCGACCGCCGGCTTCGGCGAGGACCCGCTCAAGGCCTTCCACGCGGTGGGCTGCGTGGCCGACGCGGCGACGATCAGGGAGCGCGCCGACGGCGGCTTCGAGGTCCTCGCCACCGGCACCTCACGCGTACGCCTGCACTCGGTCGAAGCGTCCGGGGCCTTCCTGACCGCGGAGGTCGAGGAGCTGCCCGAGGATCCGGGCGAGGAGGCCGGAGCGCTGGCCGAAGGCGTCCTGCGGGCGTTCCGCGCCTACCAGAAGCGCCTCGCGGGGGCGCGCGAACGGTCCCTCTCCACCGGCGCCGAGCTGCCGGACGACCCGTCCGTGGTGTCGTATCTGGTCGCGGCCGCGGCCGTCCTCGACACCCCCACCAAGCAGCGGCTCCTGGAGGCGCCGGACACGGCTTCGCGCCTGCACGAGGAGCTGAAAGTCCTTCGCGCCGAGACCGCGATCATCCGTAATCTGCCGTCGTTGCCCGCGACGGACCTCACGCGCGGCACGACCAGTCTCAACTGACGTAAGGCGCGAGCGCTGTGGCGAAGAAGCAGAAACAGCAGAAGCAGTCGGGCGCGGGCGGCACTCCCGCGACGGTCGCCCTCACGGCGGCGGGCGCCGACTACACCGTCCACGCGTACGAACACGACCCCGCACACCCCTCGTACGGCGAAGAGGCGGCGCAGGCCATGGGCGTCTCCCCCGACCGGGTCTTCAAGACCCTGGTCGCCGAGGTCGACGGCGAGCTGACGGTGGCCGTGGTCCCCGTGGCGGGCACCCTGGACCTCAAGGCCCTGGCCACGGCGGTCCGCGGCAAGCGCGCGGTGATGGCCGACCCCGCGGCCGCCGAGCGCACCACGGGGTACGTACGGGGCGGCATCTCCCCCCTCGGCCAGCGCAAGAAGCTGCGCACCGTCCTGGACGACTCGGCATCGGCGCACGCCACGATCTGCGTGTCGGCGGGCCGCAGGGGCCTGGAAGTGGAGCTGGCCCCCGGCGACCTGGCGCGTCTCACGGGCGCGGTACTGGCCCCGATCGGGCGTGAATAGGCCCTCGACGCGGGGCGTCGGGTCGACTAGTTACACCCTCATGTCGAAGAAGACGCGCAAGAGGAAGTGGCGGGTGAAGAAGGGCAAGGCCAACCACGGGAGGCGCCCCGCCTGACGTCCGGCCTCGGTCCCCGGGCGCCGACCGGCGTCCGGGGCTTCCTCACGCCCCTGTGGAGTCCGGGCCCCCGTCGCCCCGGCCGGGGTCCCCGTAGGGCAGGGGGTAGGGGTCGGGGTCACGCGGCCCGAAGAGCGCGGTGAGCCCCAGGTGCACGAGCAGCGCGGCCACCGGCCAGGCCAGCAACGCGCCCTTCGCCTTGAGCTCGAGGGGCGCGTCGAACGCGACGCCCTTGCCCACCGACTTCGCGTGGGCGACGACATCCGTCTCCGGCCCGAGGAAGATCCCGAAGCGCCAGGCGACCACGGCCGCCAGCAGCCCCCCGGCCGTCAGCCCGACGACCAGCGGAATCCCGCCCTGCTTGCGCAGCAGGAACACCACGGCGCCACTCACCGCGCCGAACGCGAGTGCGAGCAAAGTGAACGTTCCGTCGACCCCGATCGCCTGCTCGCCCTCGGTGTCGTAGAGGTACACCGCCTCGTTGTTCGCGATCAGCGGGACCCGTGGCGCGAGCCACATCCACAGGAGCCCGAGCAGGAGGCCACAGACCGCCATCGCGACCATGACCACTGCGGCCTGCCGCACTTCGGTCTTCATACCAGGACCGTCCTCCTCATGCACCGACGTGGGAACGGCTCCGGACGGCTGAGCGGCTTGCTGCCAGGCGTCGTGCGGGGGCTGGTCGTGGGGCGGCTGGGAGGGCGTCAGCGGTGCAGTCACCCACACATGGTGCCAGGCCCACCCGTCGCCCGACCGCCACCCCTCAAGGAGACGCCGCGCGCCCCTCTTGTCACCGAGCGCCGCGTCACCTTGTCACCGAGCGCCGCGTCACCTTGTCACCGAGCGCCGCGTCACCGCACGGCCGCACGGCGGTAGGCCCAGGTGGCGATGGCCAGCGAGGCGACGCCGACCCCCGCGCAGACCGCGAGGTCCAGGGCGACGACCGCCCAGTCCGGATGCGGCCCGAAGGTACGGGCGAACGCCTCGACGCCGTACGTCGAAGGGAGCAGATCACGCGCGTACTGCAGGATGCCCGGCATCCGCTCGGCCGGGAGCACCCCGAGGAGCAGCGCCGCCGACATGCCCAACTGGCCGAGAAGTGTGGCCAGTTCGGGCCGGGGTGCGAGCAGTCCCAGGGCGGCACCGAGCCCAGCGAGCGCGGCACCGGCCAGCGGGATCACCGCGACGAGCACCCACAGGTGCCCCAGCGGGAGCCCGAAGAGGCCGCACCCGACCACCGCGGTGACGAGCGTGCCCGGCACGGTGAACGAGGCGTAGGCGGCCGCGGCGCCCAGGACCACCGCGGCGGGCGGCACGGGCAGCGTGGCGTAGTGGTCGAGGCCGCCGTCGGCCCGCAGCTGCCCGAAGTACTGCGCGAGCAGGTTGAGCGCGACGAACGCGACGACGAGCACGGAGGACCCGGCGACGACGGCACGCGCCTCACCGCCCCCGTCGACGACGCCCCGCATCAGGATCATGATCCCGACGGACTGGAAGGTCGCCACGAAGAGCAGCGGAATCCGCGCGACCCGCGCCCGGGACAGCTGGGCCCGGTAGACGGCCGCGAGGGCGGGAAACAGCCGCGCACGGGGCCCCAGGGGCGCGGCGGCGTCGGCCTGCCGCTCTCGGTCGTCGGTCCGCACCGCGGCTTCCAGAGGAACCGCACTCATCGGACGCCCTTCCTGCTGATGTTCGTGTCACTACGCCCACTGCTCGACGCGGGGCGGACGGGTGAGTGGGCGGGATACATCCGCCGCGAAGCGGCGGACCGGGACCGCCCCCACCGAGCCGCAGAAAGGGTCACCCCTTCACCAGCCCTTCCCCGTTCCCGCCCAAGGCGAGGTACACATCCTCCAGGCTGGGCGTGGCCAAGGTGAAGTCGTCCAACGCGGCGAAGGCGGCCCCGCCGGTGACCGCCGCGACAGCGGCCCGCGCCTCGTCCGGGGCGAGCCGCAGGGACCACCGCCGCCCGGACTCCACGGCGGACGACCGCAGCGCGGCGACCTCGGGGACATCGAGCGGCGCCCGCTCCCGCCAGACGAGCTCCACCCGCACCTCGCCAGCGACCTGCTCCTTCAGCCCCACGGGGCTGTCGCAGGCGATGACCTTGCCGTGGTCGAGGACGGCGACGCGGTCCATGACCGTCTCGGCCTCGATGACGTTGTGGGTGACCAGCAGCACCGTCGTGCCGCGCTCGGCCCTGCGCCGGTCGACGGCGCCCCAGACGGCGCGCCGCGCGATGGGGTCCATGCCGGTAGTCGGCTCGTCGAGGACGAGCAGCGGCCGCTCCCCCACCAGTGCGGTGGCGAAGCAGGCGAGCCTGCGCTGCCCGCCGGAGAGCTTCTTCAGGGGCCGCGAGGCGAGCGGGGTGAGCGCGAGCTCTTCGAGTACGCCGTCCCGCTCGGCCCGCGCCGCACGCACGTCGAGGCCGCGCAGCCGCGCGGTCGTCTCGACGGCGAGCGAGACGGTCAGCTCGTCGAGCGCGGTGGACTCCTGGCCCAGATACGCGAGGATCCGCGCGGCCCGCTCGGGGTGGCGCAGGATGTCGTGCCCGAGGATCTCGACGCTGCCGCTGTCGGGCCGCATCAGGCCGGTCAGCTGGCGTACGAGGGTGGACTTGCCGGCGCCGTTGGGTCCGAGGAGGCCGAAGATCTCGCCGCGCCTGACCTCCAGGCTGATCCCGTCGGTGGCGCGCACCTCGGGGGTCGCGGGCCTGCCGCGCCTGCCACGGGCGGCGGGATACGTCTTGACGAGGTCGCGCACCGCGCAGACGGCATCGCTGCCGTGACCCTGTCGGAGCCCCTGTCGGACTGCCTGTGCCGAGCGCGTACTCACGAAGGACGAGACTACGGGGTCCGGTGCCCACTACGACGCCCGGGGCGCCCCGTACGCCCCGTATCAGTCATCTGCCCGGTCATCCGCGCCCGCGTTCCGTCACCCGCCCGCATATCCGTTCGGTCACTCGCCGGAGCGGTCGCCCACCGGCGCGTGCTCGACCGCCGTGTGGACGTCGATCTCGCGCCAGAAGCCCGCCCTGATCGCGTACCGGTCGTGTTCGTCGATCTGGTCGTCCTTGTGGGCGAGCAGGCCGAAGCGGGCCGCGTACCGCAGGAGCTCGCCGTCGACGCGGTGCGGGATGCGCGGGTACATCGTCGAGAGCTTCCGCAGGTCGTGCTGTTCGGGCAGGCGGGCCATCCAGCGGCGCGCGAACACCTGTCCGACCTCAAAGGGGTCACCGCCGACGGTGGTGATGTCCTCCTCACGGTCGGCCCAGCGCTGCTCGGCCGTCGTCACCTGGGCGAGCGTCGGCAGGGCCGCGGCCTCAGGGCTCTCCGCGGCGCCGCCGGGGCGCTCGACCCAGCCCTTGTCCGATGACCAGCGCAGCGTGGCGTTGGTGGGGTGCTGTGCGGCCTGTGTGCCGGGTCCGCGCAGGGCGGCCAGGTCCTTGGGGGTGGGCACGCCCTTGCCCGGGGGGATGGGGTGGGCGCTGCCGCTGTCGCCGTTGGTCCCCGCCTCGGCGTGCTGACCGTGCTGGCCGTGGTGCACGCCCGCGGCCTCGTCGGCGGCCCGCTGGGCGCTGGCCGCGAGGGCGGACTCCGGCAGGGGCGCGGAGAGGATCGCGGCGATCTCGGGGCGCGGAATCGGAGAGGGCGCGCAGACACCGGTGAGCTCCTTGGGGCGCACCGCCTTGGTGATCCAGGTCCGGTCGAGGACGCGGCGCTCGTCGGCCTCGGCCACGAGGTCCTCGGACTGGTTGTAGTCCCCGTCGGCGGCCTGCACGGCCCACAGGTGGACGGCGACGCCGTGTTCCTTGGCGGCCATCATGCCGGGCAGCAGATCCCCGTCGCCGGTGACGAGCACGATGTCCGAGCAGGCGCGGTTGCGGGCCAGCTCCGTCAGCTCGGCGTGCATGGCGGCGTCGACGCCCTTCTGCGCCCACCGTCCGTCGCTCCGGGTCAGCGCGCCGAGCCGGACCGTCACGCGCGGCATGACCCGCAGCCTTCGGTGCTCGGGCTGCGGTACGCGGTCGGGGGCGCCGTCGAACCAGTAGATCCGCAGCAGGGGGCGCTCGGTGTCGGATTCGGCGCGTTCACGGATGCCCTGGATCAGGGCGGTGTGATCGACGGTGATCCGGGACCGGGACGGCTCGCCCGCGAGGAGACTCGCGGCGGCACCCAGCAGATACCCGGCGTCCACCAGGACGATGCAACGGTCCACGCGATCCACCCTCTTTCCCTGGAGATTCCCTGGAAGCAATGGTTCGGGTTTCCTTCGAGTCTGCCCGACCCTGCGGAGGTTAACGGCCGGAACTCGATCTTCGGCGTGGCGCAGCGCGACTTCTCTCTTCCACAGGGCTACGACAGGGCCGTGACAGGGCTTATTACGCACGGTAATTCTCTGAAATGCGCAGCTTGTCGGCATATGTGAATCTGGTCGCGTCCTGGCCCCCAGATTTCCTTCAGGAGGAAGATCACTATGGCCAAGAACAAGAACCGCAAGCAGGGCGACGACCAGAACCGCGCCTCGGCCGCGGAGCAGGCGCAGGAGCAGGCCAAGTCGTCTGCGGAGCAGGCCGAGCAGCGGGTCCAGTCCGCGGTTCAGTCCCAGGGCAGCCCGGCCGAGGTCGCCCGCAAGCATCAGCGTCGCTTCGGCCACAACTGACGCGCGCACAGGCGTATATGCGTGAAGGGGCGCACCCGGACTTCCGGGTGCGCCCCTTTCGTCAAGCGTGAACCGGGCCCGGACCGGGGGCCCGCGCCGAGCCTGGACCTATCCGGCCAGACAGGACGCGCCGAGCAGCACCTTCAGGTCCCCGAAAAGGGCGGGATCCGGCTGCACGCGGTGGCGGTCGAGCCGCAGCACCGTCGTCTTCTGCGCGCCCTGGAGCTTGATCCGCACCTCGCTGTTGCCCCGGTGGTGACTGAGGATCTCGCCGAGGCGGCTGACCATCGGCGGGGTCACCCGCACGGTCGGGATGGTGATCAGGACGGGCGCGTTGGTACCCGCGTTCGACAGGTCGGGGACCTGCATCTCCATCGAGACCAGGCGCGGCACGTCCTCGCGCTTGTCGAGGCGGCCCTTGACGAACACCACGGCGTCCTCGACGAGTTGCGTCGACACCAGCTGATACGTCGCCGGGAAGAACATGCACTCGATGGAGCCCGCGAGGTCCTCGACGGTCGCGATCGCCCAGGCGTTGCCCTGCTTGGTCATCTTGCGCTGGAGGCCGGAGATGATGCCGCCGATGGTGACGATCGAGCCGTCCGAGTAGTCACCGCCGGTGAGCTGTCCGATGCCCGCGTCGGCCTTGTCGGAAAGGACGTGCTCCAGGCCGAAGAGCGGGTGGTCGGAGACGTAGAGACCGAGCATCTCCCGCTCCTGGGCGAGCAGATACGTCTTCTCCCACTCGTCGGTGGAGAACTCCACGTCGAGCCCGAAGCCCGGCTCGTCGCCGCCGCCCTCGTCGCCCATGCCGCCGAAGAGGTCGAACTGCCCCTCCGCTTCCTTGCGCTTGACCTGCACCACGTTGTCGATCATGGGTTCGTACTGGGCGGTGAGTCCCTTGCGCGTGTGCCCCATGGTGTCGAAGGCGCCCGCCTTGATCAGCGACTCCGTGGTGCGCTTGTTGCAGGCGGCGGCCTCGACCTTGTCGAGGTAGTCGGGGAAGGAGGCGAACTTCCCCTTGGCCTTGCGCGAGCGGACGATCGACTCGACCACGTTCGTACCGACGTTGCGGACCGCCTCAAGGCCGAAGAGGATCACGTCGTCGCCCTGGGCGGCGAAGTTGTGCACGGACTCGTTCACGTTGGGCGGAAGGACCTTGATGCCCATGCGCCGGCACTCGTTGAGGTAGATGGCCGACTTGTCCTTGTCGTCCTTCACCGAGGTGAGCAGCGCGGCCATGTACTCGGCGGGGTAGTTCGCCTTGAGGTAGGCGGTCCAGTACGTGACGAGGCCGTACGCCGATGAGTGCGCCTTGTTGAACGCGTATCCGGCGAAGGGGACCAGGACGTCCCACAGGGCCTGGATCGCGGCGTCGGAGAAGCCGTTCTTCTTCGCGCCCTCCTGGAAGAGGACGAAGTTCTTCGCCAGCTCGTCGGGCTTCTTCTTGCCCATCACGCGGCGCAGGATGTCGGCTTCACCGAGGGAGTAACCGGCGATGATCTGCGCGGCCTTCTGCACCTGCTCCTGGTACACGATGAGGCCGTAGGTCAGGCCGAGCGTCTCCTTCAGGGGCTCTTCGAGCTCCGGGTGGATCGGCGTGATCTCCTGGCGGCCGTTCTTGCGCTCCGCGTAGTTGATGTGCGAGTTCATGCCCATCGGGCCCGGCCGGTAGAGGGCCGAGACGGCGGAAATGTCCTCGAAGTTGTCGGGCTGCATCTGGCGGAGCAGCGAACGCATCGGTCCGCCGTCGAACTGGAAGACGCCCAGCGTGTCACCGCGGCAGAGCAGTTCGAAGGTCTTGGGGTCGTCCAGCGGGAGCGAGAGCATCTCCAGGTCGATGCCCTTGCCCGCCCGCACCATCTTGACGGCGTCGTCCATGATGGTGAGGTTGCGCAGGCCCAGGAAGTCCATCTTGAGCAGGCCGAGCGACTCGCACTGGGGGTAGTCCCACTGCGTGATGGTCACGCCGTCCGTGTGCCGCGTCCAGAGCGGCGCGTGGTCGACGATCGGCTCGCTGGACATGATCACGCCGGCCGCGTGCACACCCATCTGCCGGACCAGGCCCTCGACGCCCTTGGCGGTGTCGATGACCTTCTTCACGTCCGGTTCGTTCTCGTACATCCCCCGGATCTCGCCCGCCTCGCTGTAACGAGGGTGCTTGGTGTCGGTGATGCCGGAGAGGTCGATGCCCTTGCCCAGGACGTCGGCGGGCATCGCCTTGGTGAGGCGGTCGCCCATCGCGTACGGATATCCGAGCACGCGCGCGGAGTCCTTGATGGCGTTCTTCGCCTTGATCTTTCCGTACGTGCCGATCATGGCGACCTTGTCGGCGCCGTACTTCTCGGTCACGTACCGGATGACTTCCACGCGCCTGCGCTCGTCGAAGTCGATGTCGACATCGGGCATGGAGACGCGCTCGGGGTTGAGGAACCGCTCGAAGATCAGGCCGTGCGTGATGGGGTCGAGGTCGGTGATGCCCATGGCGTACGCGACGATCGAGCCGGCCGCCGAGCCTCGGCCCGGGCCCACCGCGATGCCGTTGTTCTTGGCCCACATGATGAAGTCGGCGACCACGAGGAAGTACCCCGGGAAGCCCATCTGGATGATGATGTCCATCTCGTACTCGGCCTGCTTCTGCCGGTCCTCGGGGACACCGCCCGGGTAGCGGCGGCCCATGCCGACCCGGACCTCCTCCTGGAACCAGGTGACTTCGGTGAAGCCGTCCGGGATCTCGAACTTGGGCATGAGGTCGCGCTTCTCGAACATCCCGGTGGTGTCGATCTGCTCGGCCACCAGAAGCGTGTTCCGGCACCCCTCCTGCCAGGCGTCCGAGGAGTCGACGGCGTACATCTCGTCCGTGGACTTCAGGTAATAGCCGGTGCCGTCGAAGCGGAAGCGGTCCGGGTCCGAGAGGTTCTTGCCGGTCTGGATGCAGAGCAGGGCGTCGTGCGCGGTCGACTCGTGGGCGTACGTGTAGTGCGAGTCGTTCGTGACCAGGGGCGGGATCCCCAGCTCCTTGCCGATCTTCAGGAGGTCGTCGCGGACCCGGCGCTCGATCTCGATGCCGTGGTCCATCAGCTCCAGGAAGTAGCGGTCCTTGCCGAAGATCTCCTGGTACTCGCCCGCCGCCTTGCGGGCCTCGTCGTACTGACCGAGGCGCAGACGGGTCTGGAGCTCCCCGGAAGGGCAGCCGGTGGAGGCGATGAGCCCCTCCGACCACTGGGAGATCGTCTCCTTGTCCATGCGCGGCCACTTCTGGAGCCAGCCTTCGGCATACGCGTCCGAGGAGAGCTTGAAGAGGTTGTGCAGGCCGGTGCTGTTCGACGCCCAGATCGTCTTGTGCGTGTAACCACCCGAACCGGACACGTCGTCGCGCTTCTGGTGCGGCTGACCCCACTTGACCTTCCGCTTGTTGCGGCGGGACTCCGGCGCCACATACGCCTCGATGCCGATGATCGGCGTGACGCCCGCCTTCTGCGCGGAGTGGAAGAAGTCGTACGCCCCGTGGAGGTTGCCGTGGTCGGACATGGCGATGTGCGTCATGCCCATCTCATTACAGGCGTTGAACATGTCCTTCAGCCGCGCGGCACCGTCCAGCAGCGAGTACTGGGTGTGGACATGGAGGTGCGTAAAGGGCGGCTTGGTCACGGTGGAAGGCCTCCGGAGAACGAACGGTGACAGGCTGCGGGCAGTCTGGGGGGACAGCGTGGAAGTCTAATCCTGAGCACTGACAAGCGTGGAAGGCTGTCCGGAGCACTGACGAGCGACGGGCACTCGGGGGTACCGTCGTGCGTTGGACAGAGCGGAACGCCTGTCCCAAATGTTCTGAACACCCGTCCCACATGTCATGCACGACCTGTACCAGGAGGCACCCCGCGATGTCGGAACCGCAGCCCACCGCTGATCAGCGCGGCGAGCAGATCCTCTCCGTCTTCGACACCGCGTTCGGCGAGCTGCTCGCCGCGGACCCCGCCGCCTTCAAGGTGAAGTTCCGGAAGATGGCCGCCTCCGCCTTCGCGTTCTACCGCGGCACGGCCTGCCTCTTCTACGGGGACCTGGAGCGCGAGCAGCACGGCGGTCCGTACCTGGACGAGCGCACGGGACGGGTGTGGATTCACGGCGACCTGCACGCGGAGAACTTCGGCACGTACATGGACGCCCAGGGCCGTCTGATCTTCAACGTGAACGACTTCGACGAGGCGTACGTCGGCCCCTTCACCTGGGACCTGAAGCGCTTCGCCGCCTCCGTGGCCCTGATCGGGTACACGAAGGCGCTCAGCGACGAGCAGATCACCGACCTGGTGCGGATCTACGCGGCGGCGTACCGCGAGCGCATCCACGACCTGGCGACCGGCGCCAAGAGCGACGAGGTGCCGCCCTTCACCCTGGACACCGCCCAGGGCCCGCTCCTGGACGCGCTGCGCGACGCGCGCTCGCTGACCCGCTTCGGGCTCCTGGAGTCCATGACGGAGATCCGCGACTTCGAGCGCCGCTTCGCTCCGGGCGGCGGCTCGATCGAGCTCGACGCGGCCACCCGCTACAAGGTGCTCGCCGCCTTCGACGGCTATCTGGAGACGCTCCCCGAGTCCTCGCTCACCCGCCCCGACTCGTACCGCGTGAAGGACGTCGTCGGGCGCCGCGGCATCGGCATCGGCTCCGCGGGGCTTCCCTCGTACAACATCCTGCTCGAGGGCAACAGCGACGCCCTGGAGAACGACGTCGTGATCTACCTCAAGCAGGCCCAGACCCCGGCCGTCTCGCGGCACATCACCGACGGCGCGGTCCGTGACTACTTCCAGCACGAGGGCCACCGCACGGTCATCTCGCAGCGCGCGCTCCAGGCGCACGCCGACCCCTGGCTCGGCTGGACCGAGCTGGACGGCGCGGGCCAGCTGGTCGCCGAGGTCTCTCCGTACGCCGTGGACCTGGACTGGTCGGACATCGACGACTGGGACGAGATCGCCGCGGTCATCGCCGACCTGGGCCGCGCCACCGCCACGATGCACGCCGCCGCTGACGACGAGAGCGGCCACTCCGACCTGGTGCCGTTCTCCACGGAGCGCGCGATCGACGCCGCCATCGCGGCGGACGAGGAGGGCTTCGGGGACCTGCTCGTGGACTTCGCCCATGAGTACGGGGCGCGCGCCCGCAAGGACCACCAGATCTTCGTCGACCTGTTCCGTAACGGTCGGATTCCGGGTCTGCAGGCCATCGTGTAACTCATAGGCACCCTTTAGGGATGCCTTATGGGCCCACATGACAGACTCGGCTGCGCGATGGACATATCCGGAACCCAGCTCAGAGCCGTGCGCGCGGCCCTCTTCACGACGCTCGTCGTGACGCTCTCCGCCGCGTCGCACGTCCTGCTGTCCCGCGCCCCGCTGCCGCTGACCACCGTCGCCGTGATCACCGGCGCGGTCTTCGTCATCGCCTACGCCCTGGCGGGGCGCGAGCGCGGCTACGGCCGGATCGCCGCCCTGCTCATCCCCCTCGAACTGGCCGCCGACACGGTGTTCACCACGGGGCAGCACGTCTGTTACGGCCAGGCGGGCGGTCCCGTCGCGGGTCCGCTGCGCTCCGTCGGCTTCGACGTGCTGTGCGGCGGCGGCAGCGTCGGCACGCCGCTGGCCCGGATGACCGGCGACGGTCACCGTGCCGCCGTACTGCTCGCCGACGCCGAGCCGAGCGCCGCCTGGCTGCTGCTCGGCGCGCACATCGGGGTCGGTCTGCTCGCGGCGGCCTGGCTGCGGCGCGGCGAGCGCGCCCTGGCCCAGGTCCTGCGCGCCATGGCCGCGTGCACCTTCCGACCGCTGCTCATCGCGGTCGCCGCGGTGAGCGTCAGCATGCGGCCCGTGCGCCGCGCCCCGCGCCCCGCGCGCCGGGTACGGACCGCGCGTTCGCGGCTTCTCGTGCATTTCGTGGGACGGCGTGGACCGCCCTGCTCGGCCGTCTTCGCCTGAGCGCGACCGTCCCCACGTATGTCACCCCTACGGAGAACATCATCATGAGCAAGCGCAACAGCCAGGCGGCCAAGTCGGCGGCCCGCGAGCGGATCCGCGCCCAGCAGGAAGCCGAGCGCAAGCGGCAGAAGCGGAAGCGGACGTTGATCGTCGGCGTCTCCGTCGTCGCGGTCCTGGCGATCGCGGGCGGCATCGGCTACGCCGTCATGCAGTCCAACAAGCCCGGCCACTGGGAAGCCGCCGCCGACGAGAAGCTGGTCAAGCCCGCGAACACCTCGGGCAAGGACGGCACGACCGTCGTCATCGGCAAGGACAGCGCCAAGAAGACCCTCAAGGTCTACGAGGACGCGCGCTGCCCGGTCTGCGCCAGCTTCGAGCAGACGGTGGGCCCGACGGTCGAGAAGGACCTGAAGGACGGCAAGTACAAGATCCAGTTCGTCGGTGCCACGTTCCTCGACCGCAACCTCACCGGTGAGGGTTCCAAGAACGCGCTCAGCGCGCTCGGTGCCGCCCTGAACGTGAGCGACCAGGCCTTCCTGGACTACAAGAAGGCCATGTTCTCCAAGGAGAACCACCCCTCCGAGACGGAGGACAAGTTCAAGGACGACGCGCTCCTGACCAAGATCGCGAACGAGGTCCCCGAGCTCAAGAAGAGCAAGACCTTCGCGAAGGACGTCAAGGACGGCACGTACGACCGCTGGGCCCTTGAGATGTCGAAGATGTTCGACGACAACAAGGACGGCGTCGAGGGCACTCCCTCCTTCGTCATGGACGGCAAGAAGCTGACCGGCCCCGACAAGAAGAACGCCCCTTCGACGGTCGAGGACTACAAGACGGCCATCGCCGCGGCGCTGAAGGGCTGAAGCACTTAGCTGAAGCACCCGGCCGAAGCACTCAGCCGAAGCACTCAGCCGAAGAGCGGGCGAACCTTTCACGGTCCGCCCGCTCTTGGCGTTCTACGGTCCCAGAGGGCCGAAGGGGCCCGGAGATGCCCAGACGGGTCTAGAGGGGGGCTAGAGGGGTCTAGAGGGACTCCAGGAAGCCGATCGCCGTCCGCCATGTCGACTCCGCCGCCTCGGCGTCGTAGTCGTCCAGGTCGGGGTCGGTGTAGATGTGACCCGCCCCCGCGTAGCGGTACACCTCGACGTCGGCGCCGGCCCGTCCCATCTGCAGGTACCACGCACTCAGCCAGTCGTCCGTCTCGAACTGGTCCGGCTCGGCGACGTGCAGCTGCACCGGCAGCTCGTCCACCGTCGTGTTCTCCGCGATGTCGGACGTGCCGTGCAGGAGCAGAAGACCGCGCGCCTTGTCGTCGCCGAGGGCGAGGGTCTGGGCGGTGGCGGCGCCGAACGAGAATCCGGCGTAGACGAGACCCCGCTCGGAGTAGGGCGCGGCGGCCAGGATCGCCCGCTTGAGGAGCTCTTCCTTGCCGAGCTCGTCCTTGAAGGCCATGCCTTCCTCGACGGTGCCGAAAGTGCGCCCGTCGAACAGATCGGGTGTCCACACCTCGTGCCCCTCGGCGCGCAGCCGGTCGGCCGCCGCGTGCACCGCGGGCACAAGCCCGTACGTCGAGTGGAAAAGCATGATGTTCATGAGGCCATCGTGCCACTTACCCTCGGGGGCATGGAGAACGTACTGCGTCCGTTGATCGTGGTCGGCGGCTCGGTCGTGATCACGCTGGCCGTGGTGTGGCTGGCCGATGTGCTGCTGCGCCGGGCCGACGACCGCCACCCCGACAACCCCCTGTGGGGTCTGCTGCGCCGCGGCCGACTCCCCTTCCAACTTGTCCTCTGTGCCGCCCTGCTGCGCGGCTCCTTCGAACAGGCGCAGATCGCCAAAGAGCATTCGTCGGGCATCGGGCAGACTCTGACCCTGGTGCTCATCGGGTCCGTGGCCTGGCTCCTCGTCCGCATCGCGACGGCCATCGTCGAGTCCACGTACGCGCGCTACGCCAATGCCCACCGCGATCCCGCCCGGGTCCGCCGGGTGCGTACCCAGGTCACGCTCATCCAGCGGGTGGTCACCGCGATCGTCGGCGTCGTGGCCGTCGGAGCGATGCTGCTCACCTTCCCCGCCATGCAGGCCGCCGGAACGTCACTGCTCGCGTCCGCGGGGCTGCTCGGCATCGTCGCGGGCGTCGCCGCCCAGTCCACGCTCTCCAATCTCTTCGCGGGGCTGCAGATCGCCTTCGGCGACATGGTGCGGATCGGCGACACGGTCGTCGTGGACGGCGAGTGGGGCACCGTGGACGAGATCACCCTGACCTTCCTGGCCGTACGCACCTGGGACGAGCGCCGGATCACCATGCCGGTGTCGTACTTCGTCTCGAAGCCCTTCGAGAACTGGTCGCGCGGCGGCTCCCAGATGACCGGCACGGTCTTCTTCCAGCTCGACCACACGGCGCCCATCGCCGAGATGCGCGAGAAGCTCCAGGACGTCCTGCGCGAGTGCGCCGCCTGGGACGGCAGGGACTGGGGCCTCGCGGTCACGGACACGACGCCGAACACGATCCAGGTGCGCGCCCTGGTCACCGCCAAGGACGCGGACGACATCTGGACGGTGCGGGTCACGGTGCGCGAGCATCTGATCCGCTGGCTGAGCGAGCGCCACGCCTACGCGCTGCCGCGGGTCAACACGGCCTGGGCCGAACTGCCGCCGGAGGACGAGCAGCCGCATCCGCCCCGGCCTGTCGTGCCGCGCACCGGCCGGGGCTGAGCCGCGCCCCTCCGTCAGCTGTCAGCCGTCAGGACCGCAGGCTGCGTACGTCGAGGTGGTGCAGGACCCGGTCGACGATCTCGGGGTCGGCGCCGGGTTCGCTGCGCGCGGCGAGGATCTCGTGGCGGGCGGCCGACATCATGTCGCGCTGGATGCGCTGGACCGCCTTGAGACGGACGGCGCGCTTGGAGTACCGCTCGCGCCGTTCGTCGTCGACGATGTCGGGGCTGATCCTGGCGCCGATGTCGAAGGCCCCGCGCAGCAGCCGCTCCGAGAGGTCCTCGGGCAGCTCCTCGACCTCTTCGATCTCCTTGAGGCGGCGCTTGGCCGCCTTGGCCGCCCGGATGGCGAGATCCCGCTCGATGGCCCGCTCGACGTCGGTGTCCGCGCGTACCCCGAGCTTCTTCACCAGCCAGGGCAGGGTGAGCCCCTGGACGACGAGGGTCGCCATGATGACGCAGAAGGCGATGAAGATGATCTCGTCCCGGGCCGGGAAAGGATCGCCGTTGTCCGTCTTCAGCGGAATGGCGAGGGCGAGGGCGACGGACGCCACGCCGCGCATCCCGGACCACCACATGACCACGGTCTCGCGCCAGGTCGTCGGGATCTCCTCGTCGATGTCGCGCAGCTTGTGCAGCCGCTTGGCGAGATAGGTCGCGGGCAGCAGCCACAGCAGTCGTACGCCGACGACGACCGCGACGACCGCCGCGCCCCAGCCGACCATCTGCCACTCACGGCCGCTCGCCGTGCCGAAGACGTTGTGCAGTTCGAGCCCGATGAGCCCGAAGGCGACGCCGGTGACCAGTGTGTCGACGATTCTCCAGAACGTCTGCCCGGTGATCCGCCCGAGGACGTCGTCGGCGTCGGCGGCGTGCTCCGCGAGGTAGAGCGCGGTGGTCAGTACGGCGAGCACGCCGGAGCCCATCAGCTCCTCGGCGAGGACGTAGCTCACGAACGGGACGAGCAGCGTCAGGCCGGTCTGCAGGGTGGCCTCGCCGAGGATCCCCATGAGCTTGTTGGTGATCCAGCCCAGCGCGATCCCCATGGCGACGGCGACCACCGCGGAGAGCACGAGCTGCCCCACCGCCGACGGCCAGGAGAACGTCCCGCTGACGGCCGCCGCGATCGCCACGTGGTAGAGCACGATCGCCGTGACGTCGTTGAAGAGGCCCTCCCCCTCCAGGATCGACACGAGCCGCCGCGGCAGCCCGAGCGACCCGGCCACGGCGGTCGCGGCGACCGGGTCGGGCGGCGCCACGAGCGCGCCGAGCGCCACGGCGGCGGCGAGCGGCAGCCCGGGGACGACCGAGTTCGCGATCGCGGCGACCGCCGCGGTCGTCACGAAGACGAGGGCGACGGCGAGCAGGAAGATGGGGCGTCTGTTGGCGGCGAACTGCCGCCAGGAGGTGCGCTGGACGGACGCGTACAGCAGGGGCGGAAGGACCAGCGGAAGGATGTAGTCGGGGGGAAGCTCGACGTTCGGGACCCAGCTCACGAAGGCGAGGACGATCCCGGCCAGCGTCATGAGGACGGGCGCGGGCAGCCCGAGCCGCTCGCCGAGAGGCACCGTCACCACGGCGCCGAGCAGCAGAATGAGCAGCAGCGCCAGTTGATCCACGGTGCGGCCTCCGGCGGTGTCGGTCAGTTCGAGAAGGTCCGGGACTCAGACGATCAAGACCTCAACCCTGCCACGCGTTCCGACGAACCGGGCCGATGCCCCTCCGGCACCGCTGCCGCTGTCCGGCGCTCAGCCCAGTGGCTTGCGCATCGCCCGGTGCGGGATGCCCGCGTCCGGGAACTCGGGGCCGTAGACCACGTAGCCAAGGCGTTCGTAGAACCCCAGGGCCTGCGTCTGTGCGTGCAGGTCGACTGCGGTGAGGCCACGCGCGCGTGCCGCGTCCTCGATCGCCCGCACCAGGGCCGCGCCGACGCCCAGTCCGCGCGCCTCCCGTGTCACCGCGAGGCGGCCGAGCGCGCCCACCTCGCTGTCCCCGCCGTTCTTGGCCGCGGCCGCCGCGCCGGTGAGCAGACGGCCCGTGCCCAGCGGGAGGCCGTCGTCGCGGACCGCGAGGACGTGCACCGCGTCGGCGTCGTACGCGTCGTACTCCAGGTCCTCGGGGACCTGCTGCTCGACCACGAAGACTTCCTTGCGGACCCGGAAGCAGGCCTCAAGGTCGTCGGCCCCGACCGCGATCCGGCAGGTGAACCGCGCGCTCATGAACTCTCTGCCCGCACCCGGTCGAGCGCCTGCTGAAGGTCGTCGGGGTACGTGCTCTCGAACTCCACCCACTGCCCGTCGCCGGGGTGCTCGAAGCCGAGCCGCACCGCGTGCAGCCACTGGCGCGTGAGGCCGAGCCGCTTGGCGATGGTGGGATCGGCGCCGTACGTCAGGTCGCCGACGCACGGGTGGCGGTGGGCCGCCATGTGCACGCGGATCTGGTGCGTGCGCCCCGTCTCCAGCTTGATGTCGAGCAGTGAGGCCGCGCGGAACGCCTCGATGAGGTCGTAGTGCGTGACGGAGGGCTTGCCCTCGGCCGTGACCGCCCACTTGTAGTCGTGCTGCGGGTGGCGTCCGATGGGGGCGTCGATCGTGCCGCTCATCGGGTCGGGGTGGCCCTGCACCAGCGCGTTGTAGCGCTTGTCGACCGTGCGCTCCTTGAACTGCCGCTTCAGGGAGGTGTACGCGCGCTCCGACTTGGCGACGGCCATGAGACCGGACGTGCCCACGTCGAGGCGGTGCACGATGCCCTGGCGCTCGGCGGCTCCGGAGGTCGAGATGCGATACCCGGCGGCCGCGAGGCCGCCGATCACCGTGGTGCCGGTCCAGCCGGGGCTCGGGTGCGCGGCCACGCCCACCGGCTTGACGATCACGAGGATGTCGTCGTCGTCATGGATGATCTCCATGCCCTCGACGGGCTCGGCGACGATCTGCACCGGAGCGGGCGCCTGCGGCATCTCCACCTCCAGCCAGGCGCCGCCGTGCACGCGCTCGGACTTGCCGACCACGCTGCCGTCGACCATCACCTTGCCTGCCGCCGCAAGCTCGGCGGCCTTCGTGCGGGAAAAACCGAACATGCGCGAGATGGCGGCGTCGACGCGCTCGCCCTCCAGGCCGTCCGGCACGGGCAGGGTACGGATCTCGGGAATCGTGCTCACCCATTGAGTATGCAGGAGGCCACCGACACTCCCGCACCACGAGAGCCCCCGCGGGAGGCTCCGCCACCGCTCAGGCCCTGGTCAGCCCCTGGTCAGTCCTTGTGGACGGTGCCGTCCGGGTCCAGACCGCGGAACGACAGGATCACGATCAGGAAGCCGCCGCACACGATCGCCGAGTCCGCGAGGTTGAACACCGCGAAGCCCTTCGGCGCGATGAAGTCGACCACCGCTCCCTCGAACACTCCGGGGGCGCGGAAGATCCGGTCGGTGAGGTTCCCCAGGGCGCCGCCGAGCAGCATGCCGAGGGCGATCGCCCAGGGCAGGCTGTAGAGCTTGCGGGCCAGGCGGGCGATCACCACGATCACGGCCGCCGCGATGCAGGTGAAGATCACGGTGAAGGCCTCGCCGATCCCGAAGGCGGCGCCCGCGTTCCGGATGGCGTTGAACTGGAGCCAGTCGCCGATGATCTCGATCGGCGCGTGGTGCTCGAGCTTCGCGACGACGATCATCTTGCTGACGAGGTCCAGGGCGTACGCCAGCACGGCGACCGCGAACAGGACGAGGATCTTGCGCTTGCCCTTGGGCCGCTGCTCGTCCGGCGACGCCTGCTCGCCGGCCTCGTCCTGCCCAGCCGCCTCAGGGATGTCCGGCGTACCGATGATGCGCTCCGCCTCTGCCACGTGAGTCCCTCAACCTAGGTACCTGACTGGGGACGAGAGTACGGCACACACGTACGGTGGCAGGTGGTCAGGCCGCCTTCAGTAGCGGCGCTCCTCCTTCTGCTTGCAGTCCATGCACAGGGTCGCGCGCGGGAACGCCTGCATCCGCGCCTTGCCGATGGGATTACCGCAGTTCTCGCAGATGCCGTACGTTCCCGCGTCCAGCCGCTCCAGGACGCGCTCGGTCTGCTCGAGCATCTCGCGCGCGTTGGCGGCCAGGGACATCTCGTGCTCCCGCGTGATGTTCTTCGTGCCGGTGTCCGCGTCGTCGTCGCCCGCGCCGTCCCCGGAGTCGCGCATCAGACCCGCCAGGGCGTCCTCGGAGGCGGAGATCTCGGCTCCGAGCCGCAGCGCCTCGCTCTGGAGCTCCGCACGGGCCTCCGCGACCTCCTCCGGGGTCCAGGGGTCCTCGCCGGGCCGTACGGCGAGCTCACCGGGCTCTGCGGCGGCGATACGCGCCTTGGGCACCGCCGTCGGCTTCTTCGCTGCCGTCGCCGTGCCCGGAGTCTTCTTCGTGACCACTGTCGTGGCTCCCGTCGTCTCCGCGGCCTGAGCCGCACCCTCGGCCGCTGTCGCAGCCGTCTTCTTGGCCGTGCTCTTCTTGGCCGTGCCCTTCTTGGCAGCCGCCTTCTTCGCCGCGGGAGCCTTCTTCGCCGCGGAGGCCTTCTTCGCCGTGGCGGGCTCCTTGGCGGAGTCCTCCTCGGCCGCTGTCTTCTTGCCTGCGCCGGCGACCATGTCGACCGCCTTCTTCGCGACGGCTTTCTTGGCTGCCGCCTTCTTCGCCACTGCCTTCTTGGCGGCGGTCTTCTTCGTGGCCGCGCCCGTGGATCTGCCCGACGCCGAATCCTGTACGGCGGTCTTCTTCGCCACCATGGCCGCGGCCCCTTCACATTTTGTGATCTTGCACGCGAATCGTGCTGGGACGATAAATCGACTCAGAGCCCGCGGCAACGGGGCACGCCGCCCGATCCGCCCGCCCCACGGGTGCGCGCGAAAAGCATGCATGCGTTGTGCCCAGCTCCCAGCGCGGTAATCCGCCCCGTACGACGGCCCGGGATCCGGCCATCCGGCATGTCGCCATTCGGGTCAGTTCCGGCCGTCCCGGCGGCCCGGGGCACAGGCCCGTTCCCGGGCGGGAAAAGGACCCTGTGCCCCGCCCGAATAAGCGGTCGGCCTCGTCCGCCCCGGCCCCGTACACTGGGCGCAGCGAGAAGCGTGGATGGGGACGAGTAGCGGCGTACGCGGCCATGAGCGACCCGGGGACGGTGTGAGCCCGGGGGCAGGCACGACGCGAAGATCACCCCGGAGCCGCCGGAAGAACCACCGGCAGTGGGCCCTCAGGCCCGCCGCAGGCCAGTAGACCCGGTATCGCGACCCCAATGAGGGGGCTTTCCGAGCGCCACGCGCGTCAGGAAGGCCAAGGAGGGTGGTACCGCGGGAGCGCGACAAGCGGCTCTCGTCCCTCCGACGGAACGGAATCGTCCGCCGGAGGAAGCGCGTTGAACACGCAGCCGCAGTACCGCCAGGTGCCCGCCCAGGTCGACCTGCCCGCCCTTGAGCACGCCGTGCTCGACTTCTGGCGCGAGCAGAAGATCTTCGCCAAGAGCCTGGAGCAGTCCGAGGGACGCCCCGAGTGGGTGTTCTACGAGGGTCCGCCCACCGCCAACGGCATGCCGGGCGCCCACCACATCGAGGCCCGCGTCTTCAAGGACGTCTTCCCGCGCTTCCGCACCATGCGGGGCTACCACGTCGCCCGCAAGGCCGGCTGGGACTGCCACGGCCTCCCGGTCGAGCTCGCGGTCGAGAAGGAGCTCGGGTTCAGCGGCAAGAAGGACATCGAGGCGTACGGCATCGCCGAGTTCAACGCCAAGTGCCGCGAGTCCGTGACCCGGCACACCGACGCCTTCACCGACCTCACGAACCGCATGGGCTACTGGGTCGACCTCGACGACGCGTACCGCACCATGAACCCGGAGTACGTCGACTCCGTCTGGTGGTCCCTGAAGGAGATCTTCAACAAGGACCTCCTCGTCCAGGACCACCGCGTCGCCCCCTGGTGTCCGCGCTGCGGCACCGGCCTCTCGGACCACGAGCTCGCGCAGGGCTACGAGACGGTCGTCGACCCGTCCGTCTTCGTCCGCTTCCCGCTCACCGGCGGCCCGCTGGCGGGCGAGGCGGCCCTCCTGGTGTGGACGACCACTCCGTGGACCCTCGTCTCCAACACCGCCGTCGCCGCGCACCCCGACGTCACGTACGTCGTCGCGACGAACGGCGAAGAAAGGCTCGTCGTGGCCGAGCCGCTCGTCGAGAAGGCTCTCGGCGAGGGCTGGGAGACCACGGGGCAGACCTTCACCGGTGCCGAGATGGAGCGCTGGACCTATCAGCGCCCCTTCGACCTGGTGGAGTTCCCGGCCCCCGCGCACTACGTGGTCAACGCCGACTACGTGACCACGGAGGACGGCACCGGTCTGGTCCACCAGTCCCCCGCCTTCGGTGAGGACGACCTCAAGGTCTGCCGTGCGTACGGCCTCCCGGTCGTGAACCCGGTGCGTCCCGACGGCACCTTCGAAGAGGACGTCCCCCTCGTGGGCGGTGTCTTCTTCAAGAAGGCCGACGAAAAGCTCACCGAGGACCTCCAGGACCGCGGTCTGCTCTTCCGTCACATCCCGTACGAGCACAGCTATCCGCACTGCTGGCGCTGCCACACGGCGCTCCTCTACTACGCGCAGCCGTCCTGGTACATCCGCACCACGGCCATCAAGGACCGTCTCCTTCAGGAGAACGAGAAGACCAACTGGTTCCCGGACTCGGTCAAGAACGGCCGCTTCGGCGACTGGCTGAACAACAACGTCGACTGGGCCCTCTCCCGCAACCGCTACTGGGGCACCCCGCTGCCCATCTGGCGCTGCGAGGAAGGCCACTTGACGTGTGTGGGCTCGCGTGCCGAGCTCTCCGACCTGACGGGCACCGACCAGTCGGAGCTCGACCCGCACCGCCCGTACATCGACGCGGTGACCTTCCCCTGCCCGACCTGCCAGGAGACCGCGACGCGCGTCCCCGAGGTCATCGACGCCTGGTACGACTCCGGTTCGATGCCGTTCGCGCAGTGGGGATACCCGTACAAGAACAAGGAGCTCTTCGAGAGCCGGTACCCGGCGCAGTTCATCTCGGAGGCCATCGACCAGACGCGCGGCTGGTTCTACACGCTGATGGCCGTCGGCACGCTGGTCTTCGACAAGTCGAGTTACGAGAACGTGGTCTGCCTCGGCCACATCCTCGCCGAGGACGGCCGCAAGATGTCCAAGCACCTGGGCAACACCCTGGATCCGATCCCGCTGATGGACCAGCACGGCGCCGACGCGGTGCGCTGGTTCATGGCGGCCGGCGGCTCCCCGTGGGCGGCACGCCGCGTGGGCCACGGCACCATCCAGGAAGTCGTCCGCAAGACGCTCCTCACGTACTGGAACACGGTCGCCTTCCAGGCCCTGTACGCCCGTACGTCGAAGTGGGCCCCCGGCGACGCCGACCCGGCGCCCTCGGAGCGCCCGCTCCTGGACCGCTGGCTGCTCAGCGAGCTGCACGCGCTGACCGACCAGGTCACGCAGTCCCTGGAGGGCTACGACACCCAGCGTGCGGGCAAGCTCCTGTCCACGTTCGTCGACAACCTCTCCAACTGGTACGTACGCCGCTCACGGCGCCGCTTCTGGCAGGGCGACAAGGCGGCCCTGCGCACCCTGCACGAGGTCCTGGAGACGGTCACCCGCCTCATGGCCCCGCTGACGCCGTTCATCGCGGAGCGCGTCTGGCAGGACCTGGTGGTGCCGGTCACACCGGGCGCCCCGGAGTCGGTCCACCTGACGTCCTGGCCCGAGGCCGACCTGTCGGCGATCGACCCGGACCTGTCGCGGCAGATGGTCCTCGTACGCCGCCTGGTGGAGCTGGGCCGTGCCACGCGCGCCGAGTCGGGCGTCAAGACCCGCCAGCCGCTGTCCCGCGCCCTGATCGCGGCCACCGGCTTCGAGTCGCTCAACCCGGAGCTGCACGCCCAGATCACCGAGGAGCTCAACGTCTCCTCGCTCGCATCGCTCTCCGAGGTCGGCGGTTCGCTGGTCGACACGACCGCGAAGGCCAACTTCCGTGCCCTGGGCAAGCGGTTCGGCAAGGGGGTCCAGGCGGTCGCCAAGGCCGTCGCCGACACGGACGCCGCCGCGCTCTCCCTGGCCCTGCGCGAGGGAACGGCGTCGGTCGAGGTCGACGGGGAGAAGATCACGCTGGCCCCGGACGAGGTCATCATCACAGAGACCCCGCGCGAGGGCTGGTCGGTGGCGTCCGACTCCGGAGCCACGGTCGCCCTCGACCTGGAGATCACGGAGGAGCTGCGCCGGGCCGGTCTGGCCCGTGACGCGATCCGCCTGATCCAGGAGGCCCGCAAGAACAGCGGCCTGGACGTCGCGGACCGGATCGCCCTGCGCTGGACCTCCACGGACCCGGCCGTGATCACGGCCCTGTCCGACCACGCCGAGCTGATCGCGGACGAGGTGCTCGCCACGGACTTCGGTCAGGGCGAGGCCGACGACGCGTACGGCGAGACGTTCACGGACGAGTCGCTGTCCCTGACGTTCCGCCTCCGCAAGGTGTAGCCACCGGGCAGCAGGGCGTAGCCACCAGGCAGCCGACAGCACCCGGCAGGGCAGAAGGCCCGGTCCGCCAAGATCTTGGCGGACCGGGCCTTCTGCCCTGCGTGCCCAGCGACACAAAAGGGCGGGGCCCCCAGAAGATCTGGGGGCCCCGCCCTGAACGCTGCCGACGCCTAAGGCGTGGAAACGGCCGTCAGTTGTCGTCCTCGTCGATGAGGAAGCCACGCATCGGCGACGGAGCCTGCTGCATGGGCTGCGGGGCCTGCGGCCGCACCGGCGCCATCGGCTGGGTCATCGCCGGGGACATCTGCTGCTGGCCGCCGTAGGACGGTCCCGCGGTGGGCTGGTTGCCGCCCATCGACTGCTGGCCGCCGTACGAAGGGGCGCCCGCGCCGGCCGGTGCCATGGAAGGCGCCGGGGACGGCGGAAGGGAAGCAGCCGCCGGGGTCCGCGGAGGGGCCAGCGAGTCGTCGGCCTGGGTCTCCAGCTGACGGAGCTGCGACTCCAGGTAGGACTTCAGACGCGTGCGGTACTCGCGCTCGAAGCCGCGCAGGTCCTCGACCTTGCGCTCAAGCGTGGCGCGGGCGGACTCCAAAGAGCCCATCGCCACACGGTGCTTCTCCTGCGCGTCCCGCTCCAGGGCGTCGGCCTTGGCACGGGCGTCACGCTCGAGGCCCTCGGCACGCGAACGCGCCTCGCCGACGATCTTGTTGGCCTCGGAACGGGCCTCCGCGATCGCCTGGTCGGCGGTCTGCTGAGCAAGGGAGAGCACGCGCGCGGCGCTGTCGCCGCCGGGGCCCTGACCGGGCTGGGGCATCTGCGGACCGTGGCCGCCCATGGGACCACCCATGGGGCCGCCCATCGGGCCACCCTGGCCCATCGGACCACCCTGACCCATCGGGCCGGGACCCTGCGGGCCACCCTGCTGGCTGTGCCCACTGGGACCCGCGGGAAGCTGCGGCGCGCCACCGGGCAGCTGCGGCGGACCGCCCATCTGCTGGTGCTGCTGATGCTGCTGCTGGTGCTGCTGCTGTTGTTGCTGTTGCGGCGGCACCGGCTGCGGACCCGATATTGCGGCGGGCACGGGGGCACCAGGACCGCGCTGGTCCTGCGGTTCTGGAGGCTTGCGCATGCCGCCCTGCTGCTGGTTCTGCGCAGCGGCGCGGGTGGCTGCGGCCAATTTGGCGCGCAAGTCCTCGTTCTCGCGGAGCAAGCGAGTCAGTTCGGCTTCGACCTCATCGAGGAAGGCATCGACCTCGTCCTCGTCATAGCCTTCTCGGAGGCGGACGGTCGTGAACTGCTTGTTCCGCACGTCCTCGGGGGTCAACGGCATCTCTTCACCTCAACGTAGTCGTCGGCATTCGGCAAGACCGTATCGTTCACAAGCCGCTCACGACGGTGATCAGGATGTAGACGATGATCATCAGTACGAAGAAGGACAGGTCGAGCGCCACGCCCCCGAGACGCAGCGGCGGAATGAACCGCCGCAGAAGCTTGAGCGGTGGATCAGTGACAGTGTAAGTGGCCTCAAGAACGACCACCATCGGCTTGCCGGGTTGCCATGAGCGGGCGAACTGGAAGACGTAGTCCATGACCAACCGGAAGATCAGCACGATGAGGAAGCACATCAGCGCGATGTAAAGCACCTGCAAGACCACGCCCATGTTGGCGGTTCCCTCTCCCCATGTTGCTCGTACTGCGTTTACCGGTTCTGCGTCACTGCGTCACTTGCGTCTCAGCTCTGGTTGAAGAACCCGCCCTCTGCGATGCGAGCCTTGTCCTCCGCCGTTACATCGACGTTAGCAGGCGACAACAGGAACACCTTCTGCGTCACTCGCTCAATGCTGCCATGGAGGCCGAAGACGAGACCGGCGGCAAAGTCGACAAGTCGCTTCGCATCCGTGTCATCCATCTCGGTCAGATTCATGATCACCGGAGTGCCTTCGCGGAAGTGTTCCCCGATGGTACGGGCCTCGTTGTAGGTCCGCGGGTGCAGCGTGGTGATGCGGTAGGGCTCCCGCTCGGACACGACCTTGGGCATGATCACCGGTGAGTTCTTCTCCAGGCTCTGGCGTTCAGGTGTGATGGATGCCACGGGGGCGATTCGCGCCGGACGTCCGGATTCCGCGGCTAGCGAAGCGGAATGGGCGACCGGCTCACGCTGTGCGGGGGGCTGCACCACTCGTACCGATTCGTCCCTTTCAGGCGCGTGCGCCTGACGGGATTGATGTGACTGGTGAGGCGGCTCATGCCGCCGGCGGTCCCGCTCGGGCTCCGGCTCGGGTTCGAACTCGTCATCGGGGTCGAACCCCGGACCGTCGTACCCGTCGTCCTCCACGAGGCCGAGGTAGACCGCCATCTTGCGCATCGCGCCGGCCATGCTCTGAGTCCTCCGCTCTGTGGTGGATCGGCTGTCGTCACCAACTGCCCGCGATCCACGAGGCCTCCCCGCCCAACAGCGAGAATGACCATATTTTCTGCTGTGGTCCGACTTCTTGGCGACGTTACCCGAGCCCGGGTCGGACTCCGAGTACCGCCGTACCGACGCGCACATGTGTCGCCCCGGCCGCCACGGCCTGTTCGAGGTCCGCACTCATCCCTGCCGATACCATGTTCGCAGCCGGATGAGCCGCGCGCATGAGGGTTGAGAATTCCATCAGCCGCTCGAACGCCGCCTGTTGCCGCCCCGCGTACGGACCGGTGAGCGGTGCCACGGTCATCAGACCGTCGAGCCGCAGCCCCGGAGCGTCCGCCACGAGCGCGGCCAGCTCTTCGATTCCGCCGGGCCCGACGCCCCCGCGCTCACCCCGCCCGTTCTCCTCGGCGTCGAGAGCGACCTGGATCAGACAGCCGAGCTCCCGCTCCGCGCGCACGGCGCCCGCCGACAGCGCCGTGACGAGCTTGGGCCGGTCCACGGACTGGACCACATCGGCATAACTGATCACAGAACGGACCTTGTTGGTCTGCAATTGACCGACAAAGTGCCAGGCAAGGGAGAGATCGGAGCAGTCGGCGGCCTTGGGGGCCGCGTCCTGGTCGCGGTTCTCGGCGACATGACGCACACCGAGTTCCGAGAGAATCCGCACATCGCTCGCGGGATAGGTCTTGGTGACCACGATCAGGGTCACCTCCTCCCGCTTGCGCCCGGCCGCCGCGCACGCGGCCGCGATGCGGCCTTCGACCTCCGCCAGATTCGCGGCGAGTTGAGACTTACGGTCCGTCATGCCCTATCAGTCCAGCCAGACATAGCCCGCGAGCCGACCGGTGGTCCGGTCGCGGCGGTACGAGAAGTGGTCACCGGATTCCAGGGTGCACACCGGCGACTGCTCCCGGTCGTGCGCCCCGAGCCGCTCCAGCTGGGCGTGCACCCCCGCGGTCACGTCGACCGCCGGAGTGCCCCAGCTCGTCTCGGCGTACGCCGCGGGCTCGATCGCCGCGACCTCGGCGCGCATCGCCTCCGGCACTTCGTAGCAGCGGCCGCAGACGGCGGGACCGGTGCGGGCGATGATGCGGGCCGGGTCGGCGCCCAGCTTCACCATCGTCTCGACGGCGGCGGGAACGACCCCCGCCACCATCCCGGGCCGCCCCGCGTGAGCCGCCGCCGCGACCTTGGCGACCGGGTCGGCGAGCAGGACGGGCGTGCAGTCCGCGGTGAGGACCGCGAGGGCGAGGCCCCGGCGGGCGGTCACCACGGCGTCGACCGCCGGGATCTCGGCATCCGAGCCCCAGGGTCCGTCGACCACGACGACATCGGGGCCGTGGACCTGGTTCATCCAGACGACCCGCGCCGGGTCGATGCCGAGCGACTCGGCGGCGAGCGCACGGTTCTCCCGTACGGCCCGGGGGTCGTCGCCGACCGCACCGCCGAGATTGAGCTCTTCGTACGGAACGGCGCTCACTCCGCCCCACCTGTCGGTGAAGGCGAAGTGCGCGCCGCTCTCAGTGCTGTGCCGGTTTATCACTTCAGGAAGTCCGGCACGTCCAGCTCTTCGGCCGTGCTGTCCTGGTAGGGACGGGCCGGCGGAACCTGCGGCGGGGCCACAGGCGCGGACGCGCTTTCGTTGACCGGAGTCACCTCGATGGGCTCCGGTGTCGACGGCTCGTCGTGCGACGTGACGCTGCCCAGACCGCCGTAGGGCGAACGGGACTCGGCAGGACGGCTCGGGGCCGCCGGCTGCTCGTCTCGCTGCTTGCCCGACGACGCGCTCAGGACGGTGTCGCGCTTGGACGGCGGCTGCCCGCCGTCGAAGCCCGCCGCGATGACGGTGACCCGGACCTCGTCGCCCAGGGCGTCGTCGATGACGGCGCCGAAGATGATGTTGGCCTCGGGGTGGGCCGCCTCGCTGACCAGTTGGGCCGCTTCGTTGATCTCGAAGAGGCCGAGGTCGGAACCGCCGGAGATGGAGAGCAGGACTCCCCGCGCTCCGTCGATGGACGCCTCGAGCAGGGGCGAGGAGATCGCCATCTCGGCGGCGGCCACCGCGCGGTCGTCGCCGCGCGCCGAGCCGATGCCCATGAGGGCCGAACCGGCCTCGGACATGACCGACTTCACGTCGGCGAAGTCGAGGTTGATCAGGCCCGGGGTCGTGATGAGGTCGGTGATGCCCTGGACACCGGAGAGCAGGACCTGGTCCGCCGACTTGAAGGCGTCCAGAACGCTGACCTGCCGGTCCGAGATGGACAGGAGCCGGTCGTTGGGGATGACGATGAGGGTGTCGACCTCTTCGCGCAGCTCCGCGATCCCGTCCTCGGCCTGATTGGCACGACGACGGCCCTCGAAGGTGAACGGCCGGGTGACGACGCCGATGGTCAGGGCGCCGAGGGAGCGAGCGATGTTGGCGACGACAGGTGCGCCGCCCGTGCCGGTGCCACCGCCTTCGCCGGCGGTGACGAAGACCATGTCGGCCCCCTTGAGGACCTCCTCGATCTCCTCGCGGTGGTCTTCTGCCGCCTTGCGGCCGACTGCCGGGTTGGCTCCGGCGCCGAGGCCACGGGTGAGTTCACGGCCGACGTCGAGCTTGACGTCGGCGTCGCTCATCAACAGGGCTTGCGCGTCGGTGTTGATGGCGATGAACTCGACGCCCTTGAGACCGACCTCGATCATCCGGTTGATGGCATTGACACCACCGCCGCCGACACCGATGACTTTGATGACTGCGAGGTAGTTCTGCGGTGCTGCCACGTCGAAGGCCTCTCGCCTCGAGTTACGTGTCGCCGCCTCGCGGTCAAGCGCCGCGACGACTGATGCCGAATGGGACGGTCCGAACGCCGACCCGAACCCTAACGCTGAAGTTTAGGGTTACCAGTGTGTCTGTTCCTTGGACTCTTCCGAACAGGACACTAAGTCGACAAGTGGCGCACGTTCAACGAACACGCCGAACCTCCCGTTTTTCTTTTCACCCTATGTGATCAGCCGTAGCGCCGCCGAACCAGGGTGCTGGCCTGCGACGATATGCGTCAACTCGTCGATGACGCAGGGGCGGTGGGGACACTTACATCGAAGTGCCGCGCCTTGGGGGCGGCTTTCATCAGGGCGGTGAGTGTGCTTGCCTTCGTCCGCCCCTTCTCGCTGCTGCCCCACGCTACGGTGCGTCCGCCGCTCAACTCCAGCGAGATCGAGTCGTACGAACGGACCTTGACGACCCGCGTATCGCGGGCGACCGCGCCCGGAAGCGCTCCCGCGACCCGTACCGACTCGCGCCGCAGGTGGTGGGAGTCGAAACGGCGCAGGCTCTGCGCCGCGTTCTCCTGATCCGGCGTCAATTCCAGGAGCGGAATACCCTTCGGCGCCTCTCCGACCGTGGCGAATCGCACTCCCGCGGCGTCCACTTCGACGAACTTTCCGCCCTTTTCGATGAGGAGAACAGGCTTGCGTTCGGTCACCTTCAGACCGATTCCATGTGGCCAGGAACGGACGACGTCGACCGTGTCGATACGCGGAAGTCTCTTCCGCAGCCGGTCTTCGAGAGCGTCGGTGTCGACCGAGATCAGTGGCGCGCCGATCGGGGCCGCGGCGGCTTCGCGTACTTCTTCGGGCGTCAGAATCCGTGTCCCGGAAGTCGTCACGCGCTCCACGCGCAGCCACTGCGAGCCGTAGAGCAGCCAGACGCCTCCCGCGCCGAGCACCACGAGTGCGATCAGCGAGAGGATCAGGGTGCGCGGCCGCGGCATGCGTACGCGGGAGAGCGGCGGGCGGGGCGGGCGGGACCCACCAGAAGCAGATTTCTGCCGTTCGGCGGTGGTCGGTCCGGCCACGGTCCCCTGCCTTCTGTGCCTTCTAGTGCCGTCTCACCCGTTGCGGCGGGACGCGATCGCCTCGTACACCATGCCGACGAGGAGGTCGTCGGCATCCCTGCGGCCGAACTCCGATGCGGCACGGGACATCTCGTACAGCCGGTGCGGGTCGGCGAGCACCGGGAGTACGTTGCCCTGCACCCACTCGGGCGTCAGTTCGGCGTCGTCCACCAGGAGTCCGCCTCCCGCCTTGACCACCGGCTGGGCGTTCAGCCGCTGTTCGCCGTTGCCGATGGGCAGCGGGACGTAGGCGGCCGGAAGCCCGACGGCGGAGAGTTCGGCGACGGTCATCGCGCCCGCGCGGCAGAGCATCATGTCCGCCGCGGCGTACGCGAGGTCCATCCGGTCCACGTACGGTACCGGGATGTAGGGCGGCATACCGGGCATGTTCTCGACGTACGGCATTTCGTTCTTCGGGCCGACCGCGTGCAGGATCTGGATCCCCGCGCGCTGCAGGACCGGAGCGACCTGCTGGACGACCTCGTTGAGCCGCCGGGCGCCCTGCGAGCCACCCGAGACGAGCAGCGTCGGCAGGTTCGGGTCGAGGCCGAAGGCGGCGCGCGCCTCCGGGCGGACCCGGGCCCGGTCGAGCGTGGCGATGGTGTGGCGCAGCGGGATGCCGATGTAGCGGGAGTTGCGCAGCTTGCTGTCGGGCGTGGCGACGGCCACCCCGGCGGCGTACCGCGAACCGATCTTGTTGGCGAGGCCGGGCCGCGCGTTGGCCTCGTGCACGACGATCGGCGTCCCGGTCCGCTTGGCCGCGAGGTACCCCGGCAGCGCGACATAGCCGCCGAAGCCGACCACGCAGTCCGCCTTCGTGCGCTCCAGGATCTGCTCGGCCGCCTTGATCGTGCCGCGCAGCCGTCCCGGGACGGTGATCAGCTCAGGAGTGGGCTTGCGCGGCAGCGGGACGGCAGGGATCAGCGCGAGTTCGTAGCCCCGCTCGGGTACGAGCCGGGTCTCGAGTCCACGCTCCGTGCCCAGGGCCGTGATGCCCACGGTCGGGTCCTGCCTCCGCAGGGCGTCCGCGAGGGCGAGCGCGGGCTCGATGTGGCCGGCGGTCCCCCCACCGGCGAGTACGACATGCACCGAAATTCACCGCTCTCCGGACGAACGCGCCTTGACGCGCCGTCTCATCGTGTTCCATCTCACCCGAGGTTGCCGCATGGCCAGGGCCGCCTTTGCCGCCGGGTCCTGTCGCGCGAAGGCGATGAGGAGTCCGATGGCGAACATGGTCGGCAGCAGGGCGGAGCCCCCGTAGGAGAACAGCGGGAGCGGGACTCCGGCGATCGGCAGCAGACCGAGCACCGCACCGACATTGATCACGGCCTGCGCCGTGATCCAGGTGGTCACGCCTCCCGCGGCATACCGTACGAAGGGGTCCTCCGTGCGTCCGGCCACGCGGATACCCGCATAGCCTAGAGCCGCGAACAGAGCGAGCACCGACAGTGTCCCCGCCAGGCCGAGTTCCTCCCCTGTGATGGCGAAGATGAAGTCGGTGTGGGGTTCCGGCAGTTGACCCCATTTTTCCACACTCGCGCCGAGGCCGGAACCGAAGAATCCGCCGGAGGCCAGGGCGTAGATCCCGTGCACGGCCTGCCAGCACTGGTCGCCGGGGCCCGGATCGGTGGCACCGATGCAGGCGAGCCTCGCCATGCGGTTGGGGCTGGTCTTGATGAGGATCACACCGAGCAGGGCGGCGATGGAGAGCACACCCGCGAAGAGTCGCGTCGGCGCCCCCGCGAGCCAGAGCAGGCCGAAAAGGATCGCCGTGAGGATGATCGCCGTGCCCATGTCGCCGCCCAGCATGATCAGTCCGAGCAGCATGAAGGCGACAGGGACGAGCGGCACCAGCATGTGCTTCCACTGGGTGAGCAGGCGCTTGTCCTGTTTGCGGGCGAGCAGGTCCGCGCCCCACAGGACGAGGGCGAGCTTGGCGAACTCACTGGGCTGGAGCTGGAACGGGCCGCCCAGATAGATCCAGTTCTGGTTTCCGTTGACGCTGCGCCCTATCCCGGGAACCTGCACGAGCACCATCAGGAAGACGGTCACCGCGAGGATGGGATAGGCGAGCGCCCGGTGCAGCTTGAGGGGCATCCGCATGGCCACGAGCAGCAGGACCGAGCCGAGTACGGCCGCGACGAACTGCTTGCGGAAGAAGTACGCGGCGGGCAGGTCGAGCTGCAGCGCCTGGATCATCGACGCCGAGTAGACCATCACCAGGCCGAGCACGGTGATCAGCAGGCTGCTGCCGAAGATGAGGTAGTACGCGGTCAGCGGCCGGTCCCAGGCGCGCTTGAGCCGGGTGTAGAACCGCCGCACCGCGCTCTCCCTGGGCGGCCGGGGCGCTCCCACGGAACGGACCGGAGCGGGCCGCCTGGCGAGGCGCGTGGGCGCGCGTCCGCTACTGCCTGCCATCAAAGCCCCCGCCAAGACACCACGACGCTGCCACGTGCCCTCCTAAGGGTGCCGGGCGCCCCCGGACCACAGGGGCCCGCGTCAGGCGCTCGCGCCGAGTTCGCGGACCGCGTCCGCGAACGCGTCACCACGCTTGTTGTAGTTGGTGAACATGTCCATCGACGCACAGGCCGGAGCCATCAGTACGGTGTCCCCCGGCTCGGCGAGCCGTGCCGCCTGTCGTACCGCCTCGGACATCGCCCCAGTGTCGGTCCGGTCGAGGTCGACGACCGGGACCTCGGGCGCGTGTCGCGCGAGGGCTTCGCGGATCAGCGCGCGGTCGGCGCCGATCAGGACGACGCCCCGAAGCCGCTTCGCCGACTTGGCGACGAGCTCGTCGAAGGTGGCGCCCTTGGCGAGTCCGCCCGCGATCCAGACGATCGATTCGTACGCCGCCAACGAGGCTTCCGCCGCGTGGGTGTTGGTGGCTTTGGAGTCGTCGACGTACGCCACATCGGCCACGTCGGCGACGTGTTCGATGCGGTGGGCGTCGGGACGGAAGGCACGCAGACCGTCGCGGACGGCCGTCGCCGGTACGCCGTAGGCGCGCGCGAGAGCGGCCGCGGCCAGGGCGTTGGCGATGTTGTGCGGCGCGGGCGGCTGCACATCGGAGATCTCGGCGAGCTCCTGGGCCTGCTTCTGACGGTCCGGCACGAAGGCACGGTCGACCAGAATGCCGTCCACGACGCCCAGTTGCGAGGGCGCGGGCGCGTTCAGCGTGAAACCGATGGCGCGACAGCCCTCTTCGACGTCGGCCTCGCGGACGAGGTCCTCCGTCGCCTTGTCGGCGAGGTTGTAGACGCAGGCGATCTGATTGCCCTCGTAGACGCGGCCCTTGTCGGCGGCGTACGCCTCCATGGAGCCGTGCCAGTCCAGGTGGTCGGGCGCGAGGTTCAGGACGGCCGCGGAGTGGGCGCGCAGCGAGGGCGCCCAGTGCAGCTGGTAGCTGGAGAGCTCGACGGCCAGTACGTCGTACGTCTCGTCGCCGGTGACGACGTCGAGGAGCGAGACCCCGATGTTGCCGACGGCCGCGGTGCGCAGGCCCGCCGCCTCCAGGATCGAGGCCAGCATCCGTACGGTCGTGGTCTTGCCGTTCGTGCCGGTGACCGCGAGCCACGGCGCCGCGTCGGGGCCGCGCAGGCGCCAGGCCAGCTCGACGTCGCCCCACACCTCGACGCCCGCCTCCGCGGCGGCCGCGAAGAGCGGCTTGCCGGGCTTCCAGCCGGGCGTCGTGACGACGAGTTCGGTGCCTTCGGGCAGGGTGTCACCGTCACCGAGGCGGACGGTGACACCCAGGGCCTCGAGTTCGGCGGCCTGCGTGCGCGAGCGCTCGTCGTCGCCCTCGTTCACGACGGTGACGACGGCGCCCAGGCCGTGCAGCACGCGGGCCGCCGGGATGCCCGAGACACCGAGCCCCGCGACAGTGACGTTCTTGCCTGCCCAAGTCATTACTTCTTGGCTGCCCATCCTGCGTAGAAGAGGCCGAGTCCGACGATCACGCACATGCCCTGGATGATCCAGAAGCGGACCACCACAAGGACTTCGGACCACCCCTTGAGTTCGAAGTGGTGCTGCAGTGGCGCCATGCGGAAGACGCGCTTCCCGGTCATGCGGAAGGAGCCGACCTGGATGACGACCGACATCGTGATCAGGACGAAGAGGCCGCCGAGCAGGGCGAGGAGCATCTCCGTGCGCGAGCAGATCGCGAGTCCGGCGAGCGCGCCGCCGAGGGCGAGCGAGCCGGTGTCACCCATGAAGATCTTGGCGGGCGAGGTGTTCCACCACAGGAAGCCGAAGCAGGCACCCATCAGCGCGGAGGCCACCACGGCCAGGTCGAGTGGGTCTCTGACCTCGAAACACGCCTGGGGGTTGGTCAGCGTGACCGCGTTGGCGCAGGACTCCTGGTACTGCCAGACACCGATGAAGGTGTAGGCGCCGAAGACCATCACCGAGGCGCCCGTGGCGAGGCCGTCGAGGCCGTCCGTGAGGTTCACGCCGTTCGACATCGCGAGGATCATGAACAGCGCCCAGACCACGAAGAGCACCGGGCCGATCGACCAGCCGAAGTCCGTGACGAACGACAGCTTGGTGGAGGCCGGGGTCTGGTTGCGGTTGTCGGGCCAGTTCAGCGCGAGCACGGCGAAGCCGATGCCGACGATCAGCTGACCCGCCATCTTCGCCTTGGCGCGCAGGCCGAGCGAGCGCTGCTTGACGATCTTGATGTAGTCGTCGAGGAAGCCGACGAGGCCCATGCCTCCCATCAGGAAGAGCACCAGAAGGCCGGAGAGCGTGGTCTCCGTACCCGTGATGATCTTCGTGAGGAAGTACGCGATGAGCGTGGCCAGGATGAAGGCGATACCACCCATGGTCGGCGTACCGCGCTTGCTGTGGTGCTCGCGCGGGCCGTCGTCCCGGATGAACTGTCCATAGCCCTTGCGGGCCAGGAACTTGATGAGGAGCGGGGTTCCGACCAGGGTCAGGAAGAGCCCGATCACACCCGCGAAGAGGATTTGCCTCATCGGCCGGCGACCTGCCCCTCGGACGACGCGGCGTCATCGAGCAGCGCCGTGGCGACCCGCTCGAGACCGACCGATCTGGAAGCCTTCACCAGCACGACGTCTCCCGGGCGCAGCTCGCTGCGCAGCAGGTCGATCGCCGCCTGTGCGTCGGACACGTGCACCGACTCCTCACCCCACGAACCCTCGTTGTATGCGCCCAGTTGGAGCCAGGAAGCTTCCCTGCCCCCGACTGCCACGAGCTTGCTCACGTTCAGCCGGACAGCGAGCCGTCCGACCGCGTCGTGTTCGGCGAGCCCCTCGTCACCGAGCTCGGCCATATGACCGAGCACCGCCCACGTACGACGCCCCTTGGCCATGGCCGCGAGCGCGCGCAGGGCGGCTCGCATGGACTCGGGGTTCGCGTTGTAGGCGTCGTTGACGACCGTCACGCCGTCCGGGCGCTCGGTGACCTCCATCCGCCAGCGGGACAGCGTGCCCGCCTCGGAGAGCGCGCGGGCGATCTCGTCTGCGGACATGCCCAGCTCATGGGCGACGGCGGCCGCGGCAAGCGCGTTCGACACGTGGTGCTCACCGTACAGCCGCAAGGTCACGTCGCTGCACCCGGAGGGTGTGTGCAACCTAAAGGCAGGCTGTCCGTTCTCCGTGAGCCGGACATTCTCGGCACGTACGTCGGCGTCGGCGGACTCTCCGAAGAGCAGGACGCGCGCCTTCGTACGCGAAGCCATGGCGCGGACGAGGGGATCGTCGGCGTTGAGGACGGCGGTGCCGTCGGCGGGCAGGCTCTCGACGAGTTCACCCTTCGCCTCTGCGATCTGCTCGCGTCCGCCGAACTCGCCGATGTGGGCGGTGCCGACGTTGAGCACGAGGCCGATCTTCGGCGGGGTGAGGCCGGTGAGGTAGCGGATGTGGCCGATGCGGCGCGCGCCCATCTCCAGGACGAGGAACCGCGTCTCGTCGGTGGCGCTGAGGGCGGTGAGCGGCAGGCCGATCTCGTTGTTGAGCGAGCCGGGCGTGAAGACCGTGGGCGCCTTGCTCCGCAGGACCTGGGCGAGCAGGTCCTTGGAGCTCGTCTTGCCGACGGAGCCGGTGAGCGCCACGAGCGTGGCGCCGAGGCGCTCCACGACGTGCCGCGCCAGGGCACCGAGCGCGGCCTGTACGTCGTCGACGACGATGGCGGGTACGCCGACGGGGCGCGCGGCCAGGACGGCGGCGGCGCCCGCTTCGACCACCGCGGACGCGTAGTCGTGGCCGTCGACGCGCTCGCCGACGAAGGCGACGAAGAGGCTGCCGGGCTCCACTTCACGGGAGTCCCTGACGACCGGTCCGGTGACCTGGACGGACGGATCCGGTATGTCGTAGGTCTGCCCGCCGACGACAGTGGCGATCTCGGCGAGGGAGAGGGCGATCACAGATTCATCCCTGGGTTTGCTGGATAGCTTCGCGAAGTACCTGGCGGTCGTCGAAGGGACGTACCACCCCGGCGATGTCCTGTCCCTGCTCGTGGCCCTTGCCCGCGACGAGCACCGTGTCGCCGGGCTCGGCCCGGGCGACGGCCGCACGGATGGCGGTGGCGCGGTCCTCGAAGACGGCGACGTCGCCGCGCTCGTGGGCCGGCACGTCGGCGGCGCCCGCGAGCATCGTGGCGAGGATCGCGAGGGGGTCCTCACCGCGGGGGTTGTCGGCCGTCAGTACGGCGGTGTCGGCGAGCCGGGCCGCCGCGGCGCCCATCGGCATCCGCTTGGTCTTGTCCCGGTCGCCGCCGCAGCCGAGGACGATGTGCAGTTTGTTCTCGGTGACCTTGCGCAGGGCGCGCAGGACCGATTCGACGGCGTCCGTCTTGTGGGCGTAGTCGACGACCGCGAGGTAAGGCTGGCCCGCGTCGATGCGCTCCAGGCGGCCCGGTACGCCCGGCACCGCCGCGACGCCGTCAGCCGCCTGCTGCGGGTCGATCCCGGCGACGGCGAGCGAGACGATCGCGGCGAGCGTGTTGGCGACGTTGAAAGGACCGGCGAGCGGGGACCGTGCGGTGATCCGCTCCCCCTTCGGCCCGACCGCGACGAACGTGGAGTCGAACGGCATGACCTCGACGTCCTCCGCCCGCCAGTCGGCGTCGGGGTGGCCCTCCGCCGAGAAGGTGGTGACGGGGACCTCGGACTCGGTGATGAGCCTGCGCCCGTACTCGTCGTCGAAGTTGACCACTCCGAGCCGGGAGCGCTGCTTGCTGAACAGCTGCGCCTTGGCCTGGAAGTAGTCCTCCATGTCGGAGTGGAACTCCATGTGCTCCGGGCTGAGGTTGTTGAAGACGGCGACGTCGAAGACGCAGCCGTCCACCCGGCCGAGCACGAGGGCGTGACTGGAGACCTCCATGACGACGGCCTCGACGCCGCGCTCGCGCATCACCGCGAACAGCGCCTGGAGGTCGGTCGCTTCAGGGGTCGTGCGTTCGGACTTGATCCGCTCGTCGCCGATGCGCATCTCGACCGTGCCGATGAGACCGGTCGACCGGACGCCCTTGAAGCCGCCCTCGACGAGATAGGCCGTGGTGGTCTTGCCGGACGTACCGGTGATGCCGATCTGGAGCAGATCGCGCCCCGGATGGCCGTACACCGTGGCCGCGAGCTCCCCCATGGAGCCGCGCGGGTCGGGGACGACCAGGACCGGCAGGTCCGTGACGGCCGCGCGCTCGGCGCCCGTCGGATCGGTGAGGATCGCGGTGGCGCCGAGGTCGGCGGCCTGGGCGACGAAGTCGGCGCCGTGCAGCCGGGCGCCGGGCAGCGCGGCGTAGATGTCGCCGGGGCGCACCGCGCGGGAGTCGTGCGTGATGCCGCTGACCTCCCCCGTGCCCGGGGCGGCGACGCCCAGCTGATCGGCGATCCTGGCGAGCGGCGTCGCGGAGACCTGGACCGGCCGCGGCGGTCCCGGATATGTCACAGGAACGCCCTTCTGGGTGGTTTGGGACTGATCAGCGTGTGGCACGGCGGTGAGCGTACCGGGCTCACCGGGCTCAGGGCGAAGCGGGCGGTGTGGCGGGGGCTGGTTCCCCGGCGCCGGAGTGATCGTTGTCACGGGTTTGTCCTGGTGGGGCTCAGGGTTCGAAGGTGACGGGGAGCCGGGCCGCGCTTTTGCCTGTGGGCGGGACCTGGAGCGTCTTGAGGGCGAACTGCATGACTTCCTTGTAGATGGGACCGCAGATCTGGCCGCCGAAGTAGCTTCCCTTGGTGGCGTTCTGAATCGCGCAGTAGACGGTGACGCGCGGCTTGTCGGCGGGCGCGAACCCGGCGAACGACGAGGTGTAGCCCTTGTACTTGCCGGTCTCGGGGTCGACCCGGTTGGCCGTACCCGTCTTGCCCGCGACCCGGTAGCCGGGGATGCGGGCCTTGGTGCCCGTGCCCTCTTCGTCGTCGACGACGGACTCGAGCATGTGCGACACCGTCTTGGCGGTCTTCTCGCTCACCACGCGGGTCTTCTTGGGCTTCTGCGCGGGCGTGAAGCGGCCGTCGGGGCCCTTTATGCCGCGCACCAGCGTGGGCTCGACGCGTACGCCGCCGTTGGCGATGGTCGAGTAGACGGAGGCCGCCTGCATCGCGTTGATCGAGAAGCCCTGGCCGAACGGGATCGTGTACTGCTGCGAGGTGGACCACTTGTCGGGCGCCGCGAGGATGCCGGACGTCTCGCCGGGGAAGCCGAGCCCGGTCTCCCTGCCGATGCCGAACTTCCGCAGATACGAGTAGAGCGACTTGTTGGCGTCGCGCTGGGTCTTGCCCAGCTCGCCGGTGGCCAGGATCGTGCCGATGTTGCTGGACTTGGCGAGCACGCCGTTGAGCGTGAGGTGCCAGGTCGGGTGGTCGATGTCGTCCTGGAAGAGCCGGTCACCGCGGTGCAGCCGGTTGGGGACCGTGACGTGCGTGCCGGGCGTGGCCGCGTTCTCCTCAAGGACGGCGGCCATCGACATGATCTTGGCGGTCGAGCCCGGCTCGAAGGCGTCCTGGAGCGAGGCGTTGCCGAGCGCCGTGCCGTCGGCCTGCGAGAGGTCGTTCGGATCGAAGCCCGGGGAGTTGGCCATCGCGAGGATCTCGCCGGTCTTGTTGTCCTGCACTATCACGTAGCCGCGGTCCGCCTCGGACTTCTTGACCTGCTCGGTGATGGCGTTCTGCGCGGCCCACTGGATGTCGCGGTCGATGGTGAGCTCGACGTCCGAGCCGGGCACGGCGGGCGTCTCCGTGCTGCCCGCGGTCGGCACCTGGTGGCCGCCGGACTGGGCGTACCTGATCTTGCCGTCCTTGCCCGAGAGCTCCTTGTTGAGCTGCTGCTCCACGCCGCCCGCGCCCTTGCCCTCGGCGTTGACCCAGCCCAGTATCCCGGCGCCCAGGCTGTCGTTCGGGTACACGCGCTTGCTGCTGGGGTCCTGGAAGACGCCCGCGAGGACGTTGGCGCTCTTCTTGTCGGTGCTCGCCTTGTCGTCGAGCGCGCCGCGCAGGTCCTTGATCTGCTTCCAGACCTGCGGGGTCTGCCGGCGGGCGAGCAGGACGTAGCGCGTCTTGGGGGTCTTGAGCTGCTCGGTGAGCCGCTCGACGTCCTTGTCGAGGATCGGGGCGAGGAGGGCTGCGGCCTGTTCGGGCCCGTCCTTGATGCCCATCTCCTTCGCCGTGAACATCGTGGGGTCGGCCGTGATGTCGTACGCGTCCACGCTGGCGGCGAGCTCGACGCCGCTGCGGTCGGTGATGCCGCCGCGCTCGGCGGTCAGGACGTGGCTGAAGTAGCGGTTCTTCTCGGCCTTGGCGGTGTAGACGCTCGCGTCGACCGCCTGTACCTGGAGGAGGCGTACGACGAAGGCCAGCATCACCAGGGTCAGGCCGAGGCTCACCATGCGCAGGCGGGGTCGCGGGCTGCCGAGCCGGATGGTGCGGGCCTTGGCGGCGGGGCGCGGGCGGCGGGCGGCGGGGCGGGCCTCTGATCCCGGGCGGCGCTGTTCGCCGGGGCGGGCGGGGCGCGAAGGCCGCGCGGGACCCGGGACCCTGCGTCGCGGGGGTTGGCGGTCCGTCACTTACGTCACCTGCCGGAGGTCGTGGGGCCGGGCTTCGCGGAGGGGGTGGGCACGGGCGGGGCTTCCGAGGGGGCGGCGGAGGGGGCCGGGGATGCCGGGGGCGGCGAGGGGGTGGGCGGCGCCGGGAGCGAGACCGAGGGCGCCGGGGACGCCACCTCCTGCGGACGCGGCTCCGGCCGCAGCGCGGAGGTCTGCTCGGCGGCGCCGGGGACGCCGCGCACGGTGCCGTCCGGGTTCAGGAAGGCCGGGTCGCCGCCCGGCACCATGCCGAGCTCACGGGCGCGGCGCTGGAGGGCGTCAGGGGCGGCGTAGGCGTCCACGTCCCGCTGGAGCTCCTGCTCCTGGTCGGTGAGCTCCGTCGTCTCCTTCTTGAGCTCGCTCAGCTGGAACGAGCCTTCGTTGAGCGAGGAGTTCAGGATGAGGAGGCCGATCAGACCGCCGCCGAGCAGCAGCACGACGAGCAGCACGAAAGGCGTGCGCGCGGCCTGGCTCGGCCCCGACGGAAGGAGCCGTGCGAGCCGGGCGGCCCTTCCGCGCAACTGAGGCTTCTTGCTCATGGGGCCTCCTGGGGGACGCCGTTCACGGGTGCTCCTGGCGGGCTCGTGTCACAGAGCCTCCTCGCGGATGCGCATCGCACCCCGCAGCCGCGCCGGGGCCGCCCTGCGGTTCTCGGCGATCTCTTCCTCGGTGGGCAGTTCGGCGCCGCGCGTGAGCAGCTTGAGCCGGGGCTGGTAGCGCTCGGGGACGACGGGCAGGCCGGGCGGCGCGGTCGTCGCGGCGCCTGCCGCGAACACCTGCTTGACCAGACGGTCCTCGAGCGAGTGGTACGAGAGGACGGCGATGCGGCCGTCGACGGCGAGCGTCTTCACGGCCGCCGGGATGGCCGCCTCCAGGACGCTCAGTTCGCCGTTGACCTCGATGCGCAGGGCCTGGAAGGTGCGCTTGGCGGGGTTTCCGCCGGTGCGCTTGGCGGCCTGCGGCAGGGAGTCGCGGATCAGCTCGACGAGCCGCGCGCTGTTGCTGAACGGCTCCTTGTCGCGCTCGCGCACGACGGCGCCCACGATCCGCTTGGCCTGCTTCTCCTCGCCGTACTGGCGCAGGATCCGCACCAGTTCGCCCGGTGCGTACGTGTTGAGGACCTCGGCGGCGCTGACTCCGGTCGTCTGGTCCATGCGCATGTCGAGGGGCGCGTCCTGCGCGTAGGCGAAGCCCCGGTCCGCCTCGTCGAGTTGCATGGAGGAGACACCGAGGTCGAAGAGGATGCCCTGGACCTTCGCGACGCCGAGCCGGTCGAGTACCTCGGGGAGCTCGTCGTAGACCGCGTGCACCAGTTCGGCCCGGTCGCCGAAGGGGGCGAGCCGCTCCCCGGAGAGCCGCAGCGCTTCCTTGTCGCGGTCGAGGCCGATCAGGCGGGCCGACGGGAACGTGGACAGCAGCGCCTCGCTGTGGCCGCCGAGTCCGAGGGTGCAGTCGACGACGACCGCACCCGGCTGGGCGAGCGCGGGGGCCAACAGGTCCAGGCATCGCTGGAGCATCACCGGGACATGTCGGGTGTGGCTCAAAGGGCCCTCTCAGGTCCGGCGCGGCGAGACGTGCGCACGGCCGGGTCCCCGCCCGCCCGGAAGGTGAAGGGCCTGCTGGCGCCGGGGAAGTGGCGTCAGCCGACCGGGAGCGGGAGGAGGCCGAGCCGTACGTACGCGCCGCGTACGCGGGGGGATTCAGGAAATCCCCGGGTGAACAGTCCAGCGGGGAGCAGGTCACGGCCCTCCCACTTCGCGTCACTTTAGTCCACCCTGTCGCCCGGTCAATCAACTGGCCTGCGCGTCGCGGACGGGTCGTCGAAGGAACCGCGCATCCCGCTCCGTCACCCGTTCGGGTGTAGCCGGCGCACTCCTGTGGGTTAGCTCACAACAAGACTCATTGACGTTCTTTGTCCCTTCTCACAGCGGGCCCCGGCGATCAGTGCCGACTACCGTCATAGCCATGTCGACTTCCGCGTCCCCCACGGACAGCTCCCCCGCAGAGCCGATCGGCGGCATACCCGCCGACGGCACCGTCACGGACCGCCTCGTCGAGGCCAACCACCGGTACGCCTCGGGCTTCACCGACCCGGGCATGGACGCACGCCCCGTCCTGGGCGTGGCCGTCGTGTCCTGCATGGACGCCCGCATCGACCTGCACGACGCGCTCGGTCTCGAACTGGGTGACTGCCACACCATCCGCAACGCGGGCGGCGTGGTCACCGACGACGTCATGCGCTCCCTGACGATCAGCCAGCGCGCGCTCGGCACGAAGAGCGTCGTACTGATCCACCACACCAGCTGCGGTCTGGAGAGCCTCACCGAGGAGTTCCGGCACGAGCTCGAACTGGAGGTCGGCCAGCGGCCCGCCTGGGCGGTGGAGGCCTTCCGCGACGTCGACCAGGACGTACGGCAGTCGATGCAGCGCGTGCGGACCTCGCCGTTCCTTCTGCACACCGACGATGTGCGGGGATTCGTCTTCGATGTGACCACGGGTCTGCTGCGGGAGATCGACCCTGCGTGACCGGGTCCGGAGCGGGCCTTTCCGGATCGGCTCGGCCGTCAAAAGGGCGTAAGACCTGACATACCGCCGCCAGTTATCCGCGGGCGAGTGACACAACCCGGTATGCCCAACAAGAATGCGTGTGTGGCATCGCGCTGAACCATTCACGCGCGGTGTCCGTGTTTCGGGGTGGGCCGGGCCGCACACACTTGCGTCGGCCCGGAGAACGTGTCCGAGGAGGGCCGGGTGACGACCTATGACGATCGAGCGAGCCTCACAGATCTGACCGCCACAGCGGAGCGTGTCCGCAGGTCGGTCGAGGGTGTGATCGAAGGTAAGCCAGAGGTCGTACGGCTTTCGCTGACCGTGCTCCTCGCCGAGGGGCACTTGCTGATCGAAGATGTACCGGGCGTGGGAAAGACCATGCTCGCCAAGGCACTCGCGCGGTCCATCGACTGCTCGGTGCGGCGTATCCAGTTCACGCCCGACCTGCTGCCGTCGGACATCACTGGTGTGTCCATCTTCGACCAGCAGCGCCGGGACTTCGAGTTCAAGCCCGGCGCGATCTTCGCGCAGATCGTGATCGGCGACGAGATCAACCGCGCGTCGCCGAAGACGCAGTCCGCGCTCCTTGAGTCCATGGAGGAGCGCCAGGTCACCATCGACGGGCAGACCTATGAGCTGCCGAGCCCCTTCATGGTGGTGGCGACGCAGAACCCCGTCGAGATGGAGGGCACCTATCCCCTGCCCGAGGCGCAGCGCGACCGCTTCATGGCGCGCGTCTCGATCGGCTATCCCAGCCCGGAGGCCGAGCTGGAGATGCTGGACGTCCACGGCGGCGTCTCGCCGCTCGACGACCTCCAGCCGGTGGCGCACGCGCACGACATCGTGAAGCTCGTCGACGCGGTGCGTACGGTCCACGTGGCCGACGCCGTCCGGCGGTACGCCGTGGAGCTGGTCGGGGCGACCCGCAACCACCCGGACCTGAGACTCGGGGCCTCCCCGCGCGCGACGCTCCACCTGCTGCGGGCGGCCAAGGCCTCCGCCGCGCTCAGCGGTCGGGAGTTCGCCCTGCCGGACGACGTGCAGGCCCTCGCCGTCGCGGTGCTGGCGCACCGGCTGCTGCCCACGGCACAGGCCCAGCTGAACCGTCGTACGGCCGAATCGGTCATCCAGGAGATCCTCCAGCGCACGCCCGTACCGGCCGCCGCCCAGCCCCAGCCGAACACCGGCTACTTCAACCAGCAGCCGCCCGGCGCGCGGAGGCTGTGATGGAGGCCGGGGGGCCGCAGCCGACGCAGGCCGAAGAGGGCAAGGGCGGACTGCGGACCGCGCTCGCGGGTCTGACCACACGCGGGCGTTCGTTCCTGGCGGCCGGGGTCGCCGCCGCCGTCTGCGCGTACGTCCTGGGGCAGAGCGATCTGCTCCGGGTCGGGCTGCTGCTCGCCGTCCTTCCGCTGGTCTGCGCGACCGTGCTCTACCGCACCCGCTACCGCGTCGCGGGCAGCCGCAGGCTCTCCCCCGCGCGCGTGCCCGCCAGTTCGGAGGCCCGTGTCCATCTGCGGATGGACAACGTCTCGCGACTGCCCACGGGCCTCCTGATGCTCCAGGACCGGGTGCCCTACGTCCTGGGGCCGCGGCCTCGTTTCGTGCTCGACCGGGTGGAGGCCGGGGGCCGCCGTGAGGTGTCCTACCGCGTCCGCTCGGACCTGCGGGGGCGCTACCCGCTCGGCCCGCTCCAGCTCCGCCTGACCGACCCCTTCGGGATGTGCGAGCTGACCCGCTCCTTCTCGACGTACGACACCTTGACGGTCATCCCGCGCGTGGAGGCACTGCCTCCGGTGCGTCTGACCGGCGAGGCCAAGGGGTACGGCGACGGGCGGCACCGCTCGCTCGCCCTCGCGGGCGAGGACGACGTGATCCCGCGGGGCTACCGCCACGGCGACGACCTGCGCCGCGTCCACTGGCGCTCCACGGCTCGCTACGGAGAGCTCATGGTGCGCCGCGAGGAGCAGCCGCAGCGGGCCCGCTGCACGGTGCTCCTGGACACCCGGGCGCACGCCTTCCGGGGCGCGGGCCCCGACTCGGCGTTCGAGTGGGCGGTGTCGGGCACGGCGTCCGCCCTGGTGCACATGCTGGAACGGGGCTTCTCGGTGCGGCTCCTGACCGACACCGGCAACTCCGTGCCCGGCGAGGGCTCGGGCGGCTTCGCGGGCGCGAGCCAGGAGTCGGCGGACGCGGCGGGACTGATGATGGACACCCTCGCGGTGATCGACCACTCGGACGGCGCGGGTCTCTCACCCGCGTACGACGTGCTGCGCGGAGGCAACGAAGGCCTCCTCATCGCCTTCCTCGGCGACCTCGACGAGGAGCAGGCGACGGTGGCCGCCAAGATGCGGCAGCGCAGCGGCGCCGCGGTCGCCTTCGTCCTGGACAGCACGGCCTGGGCCCACGGCCCTGGCGGCGCTCCCTCGGGCCCCGGCGAGGAGCGGGTCCAGATGCTGCGCGAGGCGGGCTGGACGGCCGTGGCGGTGCCTCCCGGGATCGCCCTGGTGGACCTCTGGCGCCAGGCGGACCACCTGCGGGCGAGCACGGGCCCGGCCCCGACCACGGGGACGACGACCGGGGGCTGGGGATGAGCGGCGGCCCGTCCGGCAGGACCACAGACGGTCCGCCCCGCAGGACCACAGGCACGACAACAGGGGGATGTTCATGAGTGGGCGCGCGCGACTCGCGCTCTGTGCCACGGCGGCCACGCTGATGGCGTCGGGGGCGCTGCTGCCGCTCGTCGATCCGGCGACGTGGTTCGTCCAGGCGGCGATCCTGCTCGCGGTGCAGAGCGGCGTGGGCGCGCTCACCCGCCGTGTCCCGCTCGCCCGGCCGGTCACGGTCGGCGTGCAGGCCCTGGTGACGCTCCTTCTGCTCACCCTGGTGTTCGCCCGTGAGCAGGCGATCGGCGGGGTGGTGCCGGGCCCCGACGTGTTCCGGGAGTTCGGGCAGCTGCTGCAGTCGGGCGGCAACGACGTCGGGCAGTACGCGATTCCGGCGCCGCTCAGTGACGGCATCCGGCTGATGCTGGTCGGCGGCGTCCTGGTGATCGGCCTCGCGGTGGACGCCCTCGCGGTGACGTTCCGTACGGCGGCGCCCGCGGGTCTTCCGCTGCTCGCGCTGTACTCGGTCGCCGCGGGGCTCTCCGGGGACGGGGCGGGGTGGCTGTGGTTCCTGCTCGCGGCCGCCGGGTATCTGCTGCTGCTCCTCGCGGAGGGCCGGGACCGGCTCTCCCAGTGGGGGCGCGTCTTCGGGGGCGCGGCGCGTGCGCCCGGCCGGATCTCGGGGGGCCTGGAGACCGACAACGGTGCGATCGCGCCGGTCCGCACGGGGCGGCGCATCGGTGCGGTCGCCCTTGGCATCGCGCTGGTGGTGCCCCTCGCGCTGCCCGCCCTCGACGGCGGGCTCCTCGACGGTTCCGGCGGTGCCGGAGGCTCGGGCTCCGGCGGTGGCGGCACGATCTCCGCGGTGAATCCGCTGGTCGCGCTCCAGGACAGCCTGAACGAACCGGACGACCGCGAGGTCATCTCGTACAAGACGAACGCCAAGGCGACCGACAACCTCTATCTGCGGATCGTCTCCCTCGACCAGTTCGACGGCACGACGTGGAAGACCACCGTCCGGTCCATCGACGACGTGCCCTCGCGCCTCGATGACCCGCCCGGGCTCTACCCCGACGTCCGCAGGACCGAGATCCAGACCAACATCTCGGCCTCCGACAGCTACGCGCAGAACTGGCTGCCGATGCCCTACCCCGCGAGCCAGGTGAAGATCGACGGCCGCTGGCGGTACGAGCCGGTGGGCCGCGCCCTGGTCGGCGACCGCGGCCAGACGACGCGCGGCGCGCAGTACGAGGTCAAGAGCCTCATCGTGGAGCCGACGGCCGAGCAGCTCGCGGGCGCCTCCAAGCCGCCCAAGCAGATCGCCGATGAGTTCACCAAGGTGCCCGACACCTTGCCGTCCGTGGTGGCGTCCGAGGCCCGCCGCATCACCAAGGGCACGTCGAACGACTACGAGAAGGCCGTCAAGCTCCAGGACTGGTTCGCGTCGGAGGGCGGCTTCACGTACAACACGCAGGTCCGGGCGGGCAGCGGACCCGCTGCGATAGCGCGCTTCTTGCAGCAGAAGGAAGGCTTCTGCGTCCACTTCTCGTTCGCCATGGCCTCGATGGCGCGGACGCTGAACATCCCGGCGCGCGTCGCGGTGGGCTTCACGCCCGGTGCCGCGCAGGGAGACGGTTCGATGTCGGTCGGCCTGCGGGACGCGCACGCCTGGCCGGAGCTGTACTTCGAGGGCGTGGGCTGGACCCGCTTCGAGCCGACCCCGAACCGCGGCTCGGTGCCGGACTACACGCGCCCGGACACCCCGTCCGACGGCGCGAGTGATCCGGCGGCGCCCGAGCCGTCGTCGACGACGGCTCCGTCCGACGCGCCTTCGGCCTCCACGAGCTGCCCTGTCGACCAGCAGAAGCAGGGCGGCTGCGCGAGCACGGCCCCGGCGCCGGCGGGCGGCTCGGGCGGCGATGGACCACCGATCGGCATGATCCTCGCCGTGGTCCTCGGAGCACTCGTGGTCCTCGGCCTGCCCTTGCTGCCGATGCTGTGGCGCAAGCGGATCCGTGCGGTACGCCTGGGCTCCACCGGCCGTACGGAGGCGGACGCGGCCACGCGGACCCTTGCCGCCTGGCTCGAAGTGACCGACACGGCCTGGGACCACGGCATTACGCCGGACGAGTCGCAGACCCCGCGCAAGGCGGCGGCCCGGATCGTCCGGGTCGGGCAGCTCGCCGCGGCACCCGCGGAGTCCGTCCATCGCCTGGCCGCGGCGGTCGAGCAGGTCCTCTACGCGCCACGGCCACAGCCGACGGCCGGTCTGGCCGACGACGTGCGCCGGGTGTCCGACGGCCTCGGGGCGACCGTGGGCCGTGCGACCCGGCTGCGGGTGACGCTCGCCCCGCGTTCGGCCGCACGGGTGATGTGGGCGCTCTCGGACCGCTGGGCGGCGCTCAAGGCGAGGTGGTCCGAGCGGATCACCAAGCGGTGGACGGCGCTGCGGAGGACTTCGCGGCCGGCGCAGCCGTCGTCGCCGTCGCCGTCGCCGTCGCAGCAGGAGGGCTGAGCCCGGGCCCCCGGTGGGGGGCTTGAGGGCATAAGCACTTGAGGACATACGTAAGGGGTGACCGCCTGGGCGGTCACCCCTTACGTGAAAGCTAAAAGCTCGAAAGCTGAAAGCTCAAAATCTAGAAGCTCACTGGATCTAGAAGCTCACTGGCCCTGTTCGTCGCGGCGGCGCTGCCAACGCTGCTCGATCCGGTCCATCATCGACTTCCGTTGCCGGGTCTGCCGACGGGCCGGGGCGCTGCCCGGTGCCGTGGGCGTACCGGCCGCCGGCTGTTCACCCGGCTTGGGCGCTTTGCGCCATCCGGTGACGGCGAGCACCGCACATCCCAGCATGACGAGGAATCCCACCACGCTCACCCAAATCTGCTGGGCGACCATTCCGGCCATGAGAAGGGCGATTCCCACAAGGAAGCCCGCGACCGCTTGGTAGACCCGTCGCCGGGTGTACGTACGCAGCCCGCTTCCCTCGAGCGCTGTCGCGAACTTGGGATCTTCGGCGTACAGCGCTCGCTCCATCTGCTCGAGCATGCGCTGCTCGTGCTCCGAGAGCGGCACGGAGTCCTCCTCATTGTGCAGTCGCCGGGGGCGACCGGGGGTCCCCTTCAGGATAGGCAGGGAATCGCCCCCGTGAAACCCGCCCCTCTGCGCCAACTTCGCCAAACCGGACCACCCTGCCGCTCCGGCTCACTGAAACAAACATTCCCCAGCGGCCGGCCCGGCATGCCGGACGGTCTGCCTCGATCATACGGCGCCCATAGCCCGTTCGGGGGGTATGTGCCCTACTCCATGTGCGGCTGCGTTGCTGATCAGCGGGGCAGCCGGGGCGGAGGTCAGCCCTCGGAGGCATCCCGGGTCTCGCCGAGCACGTGCAACTGGGTGGCCACGGAGTGGAACGCGGAGAGCTCGGCGGCGGCCGCCTCCAGCTTGAGGAGGGCCTCCAGGGCGCCGGGTTCGGTGTCCACGAGGACGCCCGGGACCAGGTCGGCGAAGACCCGCACCCCGTGCACCGCGTCGACCCTGACGCCCGCGCCCTCGACAAGATCGGTCAGCTGGTCCGCGGTGAAGCGCCTGGGCACGGGGTCGGCGTCGCCCCAGCGTCCCGCCGGGTCGCCGAGCGCGTGCCTGGCCTCGGTGAAGTGCCCGGCGAGCGCCCTGGCGAGCACGGCTCCGCCGAGACCGGCGGCGAGCAGACTGAGGGTGCCGGAGGGGCGCAGCGCGCCGACCGCGTTGCGCACGCCCTCGGCGGGGTCGTCCAGGTACTCCAGGACGCCGTGACACAGGACGGCGTCGAACCCGGCGCGCTCCACGACGTCGAAGAGGCCGTGCACGTCGCCCTGGACGCCGCGCACCCGGTCGGCGACGCCCGCCTCGGCGGCCCGGCGCTCCAGCGCGAAGAGGGCGTTCGGGCTGGGGTCGACGACGGTGACGCGGTGGCCGAGGCGGGCGACGGGCACGGCGAAGTTGCCGCTGCCGCCTCCGGTGTCCAGCACGTCGAGGGAGGGCAACTCCTGGCTCGTGGCCTTGACCCGGCGGTCGAGAGCGTCCTTGAGGACCTCCCAGACCACGGCGGTACGGAGAGAAGCGCGGGGGCGCATCGGGTCCGACACGGCAGTTGACTCCTCGGCGCGTCCACCGCACGTCCGCGGCGGAGCTAGGGGGTTCCCTCCGTCTGCGCTCGCGGCAGACAGGAGGGTGCGGGCGCTCCCACCCTATTGCCTTCGGGCGACTGTCCCGTCACCCGTCTTCACGCCTCCCGGCTCGCGTCCTGCGGCTCCTGCGACAGCTCCTGCCTGGGCTGGGGCAGTACGGGCTGCAGCACGAGCATCCGCTCGACGAGGCGCAAGAACATCGCCACGTCACGCAGCAGGTCGTCCGCGTCACGGATGGTGGCCGCGCCCTGTATGCCCGCCTCGGCGCGGGCCCTGCGCGCCGCGCCGGAGGCGAACAGGGCGCTCCACTCGGTCAGTTCGGGGGCTATCTCGGGGAGTACTTCCCAGGCGCTCCGGATCCGCTGCCTGCGTCGCGGGGTCAACTCGGGTCGGCCGCGGGCGGCGAGGACGGCCGCCGCGGTGCGCAGGGCCGCGAGGTGGGCCGTGGCATAGCGCTCGTTCGAGGTCTCCAGGTGCTCGGCCTCGTCGATGCCGGCGCGGGCCTGGGCGAGCAGTTCGAGTGCGGCGGGCGGGGCGGTGGCCCGGCGCAGGACGGGGTGGACGTCGGTCGCGGGGCCGGAACTCGAAGGGGCAGGGCCGACGGGGCTGTGCCGACGTGCGGCTGCTGCGGAAGTACTGGCCATGACGAACCTCCTGTCGTCGTGTAACGGCTATGTGGCCGTATGTGCACATCGTGTAGTACGCCACTGACAATCGGCTCTGACCTGCGGCTTTGCCCCGATCGCGGGTTCGCGTTAGTTTTTGCACTGACCAGTCAGTTCAAAAGACTCCAGTCAAGAGAAGACGCGAGGGGGAAGTGTGGACGGGCCGAACGACGGGGCGCGGGGAGCCGCCGTCACAGCGCGGGGGTTCGGGCTCAAGGGGCCACGGGGCTGGGCGTTCCGTGAGGTCGATGTCGAGGCGGAGCCCGGGTCGCTGATCGCGGTCGAGGGGCCTTCGGGGTCGGGCCGGACCTGTCTGCTGCTCGCACTCACCGGACGGATGCGCCCCACCGAGGGCGAGGCCTCCGTCGGGGGCTTCCGGCTGCCCAAGCAGCTCGCGGCGGTGCGCCGGATCAGCGCCCTCGGGCCCGTGCCCGGCGTGACGGATCTCGATCCGGCGCTGACCGTCGCCGAGCATCTGCGCGAACGAGCCCTCCTGGAGCGGCGGTTCGGCGGTTCGCTGCGCGGTCTGCTGAGGCCGCGTGCCGAGCGGGCCGCCGCGGCACGGCTGCGGATCGACACGGCGCTGACCGCCGCCGGGCTCGACATGGAGTCGCTGCCCAAGGGACGGCGGACCTCCGTGCGCGATCTGGAGCGCCTCGAGGCGCTGCGGCTCTCGGTGGCCCTGGCCCTGATCGGGCGGCCCGGGCTCCTTGCCGTCGACGACGTCGACCTCAAGCTGTCGGACGCCGAACGGGACGAGGCATGGGCCCTGCTGAGGTCCCTCGCACAGAGCGGCATCACCGTCGTCGCCGTGTGCAACGAGGCACCCGAGGACGCGGTCGCCGTGTCCACGGACCGAAAGACCACCGAGTCCGGGTCGGAAGACCGGAACGACGACGACAAGGAGACGGCCGATGCGCTCGCCGAAGCTGGCCGCGCTTGAGCTCAGGCGCTTCGGCAGGGGGAAGCTGCCGCGCATGGCGCTGGTCGCACTCCTGCTGCTGCCCCTGCTGTACGGCGCGCTGTACCTGTGCTCGTTCTGGGACCCGTACGGCAATCTCGACCGCATACCGGTGGCTCTCGTCAACGACGACAAGGGAGCGACGGCCGGGGGCAAGAAGCTCGCGGTGGGCGACGGCATCGTCGACGGCCTCGAGGACAGCAAGACCTTCGACTGGCGCGAGGTGAGCTCCGCCGAGGCCCGCAAGGGCGTCGAGGACGGGACGTACTACCTGTCCCTGACGATGCCGTCCGACTTCAGCAAGCGCGTCGCGTCGAGTTCCGGGGACTCTCCGGAGACGGGCGCTCTGCGCGTCCGTACGAACGACGCCAACAACTACATCGTCGGGCAGATCTCCCGGACGGTCTTCTCCGAGGTGCGCACGGCGGCCTCCACCAAGGCGTCGCGCTCCTTCCTCGACAAGATCTTCATCTCGTTCTCCGACATCCACGGGGCGACCGAGAAGGCCGCCAAGGGCGCCGACAAGCTCGACAGCGGCATCGGCGAGGCCAAGAAGGGCTCCAAGAAGCTGGCGACCGGCCTGGACGACGCCAAGGACGGCAGCAGCGACCTGGCCGGGGGCGTCAAGAAGCTCGACAAGGGCGCCCGTGACCTCCAGGACGGTTCGAAGAAGGTCTCGGACGGCACCCAGAAGCTGGCCGACAAGGTCAACGGCACCGCGGACCAGGTGCGGCCCTTCCTGAAGGACAACGGCAAGACCGTGGGGGACACGGCCCAGCTCGTCGCCGACTCCTCCAAGGCCCTGAAGAACCACCTGAACACCTGGGTCAAGCTCGCCCCCGTGGCGGCCGACGGCGCCAAGAAGGGGTCCGAGACCATCGGCGGCCTCTACACGGAGCGCTGCGTGGACCTCCCGGTGCCCGACCCGGCCTGCCCGAAGCTCAAGGAGGCCAAGACGGCCGCGGAGAACGTGTCGACCATCGCGGACGACATGAACACCGTGGTCAAGGACCAGAACAGCGACGTCAAGAAGCTCAAGAGGAACCTGACCACGCTGCAGAAGAAGTCGCAGGACCTGGCCGACCGCGCACCGCACCTCGACGAGGACCTGAACACGGCCGTCGCCCAGATCAACGAGCTCAACACGGGCGCGGGGAAGGTCACCAAGGGCGCCAAGAAGCTGCACACCGGCCTCGGCACCGCCAAGACCGGCGCCACGGACCTCGACACGGGCATCGGCAAGCTCCAGACGGGTGCGAGCGACCTCAAGGGCGGCATGTTCAAGCTGGCCGACGGCTCCGAGAAGCTGTCCGGCGGGCTGCACGACGGCGTCAAGAAGATCCCCGACTACGGCAAGAAGGACCGCGACCAGCGCACCGACGTCATGGCCGACCCGGTGCAGCTCGCCTCCCAGTCGATGCACAAGGCACCCAACTACGGCACGGGCTTCGCCCCGTACTTCATCCCGCTGTCCCTGTGGGTCGGCGCGATGGTGGCGTACATGCTGATCCAGCCGCTCAACCGGCGCGCGCTCGCCGCGGGCGCCTCCGCCTGGCGTATCGCGTTCGCGGGCTGGCTGCCGGTCGCCGCACTCGGCGTGCTCCAGACGGCGGCCCTGATGTCGGTGCTGCACTGGGGGCTCGGCCTTCAGATGGCGCGGGCGGCCGGGACGGTGGGCTTCCTCTGCCTGGTGACGTGCTGCTTCGCGGCGATCGTGCAGTGGCTGAACGCACGCTTCGGGGCGGCGGGGCGGATCCTCGTCCTCGCGGCCCTGATGCTCCAGCTGACCTCGGCCGGCGGCACGTACCCCGTCCAGACGAGTCCGTCCTTCTTCGGCGCGATCCACCCCTTCCTGCCGATGAGTTACGTCGTCGACGCCCTCCGCAGGCTCATCACGGGCGGCGGACTCGGCCCCGTATGGGAGGCGTGCGTGGTCCTGACGGCCTTCACCGCGGGCGCCCTCGCGCTCACCGCGCTCTCCGCACGCCGCAAGCAGGTGTGGACCCTGGACCGTCTGCACCCGGAGCTGACCCTGTGAGACCCGCGACCGCGCCTGTGCGGGCGTCAAGACCTGTGAGAATCAGGCCCATGGACAGCAGCGCAACCAGCACCCGGCGTGAGGCCACCCGGCAGAAGCTCTACGAGGCGGCCGTCACCCTCATCGCGGAGCAGGGCTTCTCGGCCACGACGGTCGACGAGATCGCCGAGCGGGCCGGGGTCGCGAAGGGCACGGTCTACTACAACTTCGCGAGCAAGTCGGTTCTCTTCGAGGAGCTGCTGCGGCACGGCGTCGGGCTGCTCACCGCCTCTTTGAAGGAGGCGGCCGAGAAGACGGCGGGGAGCGGCGGCCGGCAGGTCGACGCGCTTGACGCGATGATCCGGGCGGGCCTGGTCTTCATCGACCGCTATCCGGCCTTCACCCAGCTGTACGTCGCCGAGCTGTGGCGCACCAACCGCGCCTGGCAGTCCACCCTGATGGTGGTGAGGCAGCAGGCCGTGGCCGTCGTGGAGGACGTCCTGCGCGCGGGCGTCGAGAACGGCGAGCTCAGCGAGGAGATCGACGTCCCCCTGACGGCCGCCGCGCTCGTCGGGATGGTCCTGGTGGCGGCGCTCGACTGGCAGGCCTTCCAGCCCGAGCGCTCCCTCGACGACGTGCACTCGGCGCTCTCGCGACTGCTGCAGGGCCGGGTGAGCGGCGGGGGCTGATCCGCCGCCACGAAACCGCGCGCACCACGCGAGCCGCGCGAGCCGCGCACGAGAGAAGCGGGGGGGGGGGGGGGGGGGGGGGGGGGGGGGGGGGGGGGGGGGGGGGGGGGTGGGGGTGTGGTGTCTTCGCTCTTCCCCTTTTCCCTCTCTTGTTTTGGGTGGGT
>NZ_JBVIHP010000034.1:90185-104538 GCF_055570235.1 Streptomyces sp. NPDC031274
CCTCCCCCCCCCCCCCCCTCCCCCCCCCCCCCTCCCCCCCACCCCCCACCACCCCCCCCCCCCCCCCCCCCCCCCCCCCCCCCCCCCCCCCCCCCCCCCCCCCGCTTCTCTCGTTCCCCCGTTTCCCCCGTTCCCCCGTTCCCCCGTTCGGCCCCTCGGGTGGTCATCCCCGAGTCGCCGTCCGTCTCCCCCGTGTCTCGCTCCCACCTTCGAAGAGGTTCGAAGAGGTGGGAGGAGCGGCCAAGGGCGCTGCGCCGTTCCGCCGCCCCGTGTCGGCGGTACGGGCGCCGCGCCCTTCTCCGTGTCCCTCACTCTTCCGTCTTCGCAGGTCGGGACCCATCCGCGCGGATACTCATCTCCACCTCTAGGTACGGATACTCAGGCCTGGGTGCTCATCCCCAGGCCGAGATCTTCTCGACTGGTTACGATCGCGTCCGTGTCCGTACTCCCCCTGGTCTTCACCAGCGGCTGGGCAAGCGGGATCAACGCGTACGCCGTGGTCCTGCTGCTCGGCGTCTTCGGCGCGACCGGGATCAGCGACGAGGTTCCCGAGGCGCTGCAACGTCCTGATGTGCTGATCGCCGCAGGCGTCCTCTTCGTCTGCGAGGCCGTCGCCGACAAGATCCCTTACGTCGACTCGGTCTGGGACACGGTGCACACCGTGATCCGGCCGGTGTCCGGCGCCGTGGTGGGCGCGCTGCTCGCGGGCCAGAGCGGTTCGCTCTCCGACCTGGCGGCCGGGGCGGTGGGCGGCTCGACGGCGCTGGCCAGCCACTTCGTCAAGGCCGGGACGCGGATGGCGATCAACACCTCGCCCGAGCCGTTCAGCAACATCGCGGTGAGCACGGCGGAGGATCTCGGGGTCGGCGGGATCGTCAGCTTCGCGATGTTCTACCCCGAGGCGGCGGCGATCATCGCGGCCGTGCTTCTGCTGCTCGGCCTGCTCATACTGCTCTTCCTCGTCTCGCGGATCCGGCGGTTCCTGCGGCGCAGGGCGCAGCGGCGCGAGGAGAAGCAGCTCGCGGCGCACGGGGGACGGCCGCCGGACTGAGGGCTCCCGGCGTGACTGTCAGTGGTGGCCGATAAAGTCCCTGGCATGGCACGGATTGTGGTGATCGGCGCCGGGATGGGCGCGATGGCGGCCGCCGCCCGGCTCGCCGTCGCGGGCCACCGCGTGGTGGTGCACGAGCGGTCGGGTACGTACGGGGGCGCGCTCGGCAGCGTCGAGCGTGACGGCTTCGTCTTCGACACGGGCCCCGGCCTCCTGCAGCTCCCCGCCGTCTACCGCGACTTGTTCGTCAAGACGGGCAAGGAGCCGCTGGAGCGGTGCGTCGAGCTCTCCCAGGTGGAGCCCGCCGTGCGGCACGTCTTCGCGGACGGCACGGCGGCCGATCTGCCGAACGCCTCGCGCGCGGGCGTCGGCGACGCCCTCGACGCGGCGCTCGGCAGCGGCGCGGGCGCCCACTGGTCGGCGTACATGAACCGCGCCCGTGAGGCGTGGGACCGCACCCGGCGCCCCCTCCTGGAAGAGCCGCTCTGGCCGAACTGGCAGGTCCTCGCCGAGCGCGAGCCCTATCCGTCGGTGCCGCACAAGCGCCTCCTGCGGCGCGAGCGGCGCGCGAGGACCCTCACCGAGGTCGGCGAGCTCGAACTGGGCGGCGACGCACGGCTCCTGGCGCTCCTTGAGCAGTACGCCCTCGCGAGCGGCCTGGACCCCCGGGCGACCCCGGCGAGCGCGGCCGTCCTGCCCTACCAGGAGCACACCTTCGGCGCGTGGTCCGTGCGCGGCGGGATGCGCGCGCTCGCCCGTGCCGTGTACGAGCGGTGTCTCGCACGGCGGGTCGAGTTCGCGTTCGACTCCCCCGTCGCCCGGATCATCGAGAAGGACGGCCGCGCGGCGGGCGTGGAGCTCGCGGACGGGACGGTGCGGGAGGCGGACTTCGTGGTCGCCGGTGTCGCGCCCGGCGCACTCGACGGCTTGCTGTCCGGTACATCCGGCATGTCCGGCGCGTCCGGTGTGAACATACGGGCGGAGGGTGAGGTGCAGCCCCGTTCCGGACTGCCCAGCCGCCTCATGGTCTTCCTCGCGCTGCGCGGCGCGCGGCCCGAGGGCACACCCCACCGCACGGTGCTGCACACGTCCGATCGCCAGGACGAGCTCTACCGGGTCTTCGGCGACCGCCCCGGGCTGCCCCTGGCCCCCACTCTCACGGTGCTGCGCCCGGACGACCCCGCGCTCACGCCCGACGCCGGGCACGAGGCGCTCACGCTGGCGGTCACGGTGCCCGCGCACACGGAGGTCACCGACGCGGACGTGGAGCGGCTCCTGACGCGTGCCGGGTCCGTCGTCCCCGGCCTGCGTGAGCGGCTGCTGTGGCACGAGGTCCGCACCCCCGCCGACATCGCGCGGGCCACCGGCGCCGACGGCGGCGCGGTCCCGCCACCGTCCCTCGCGGCGGGTGAGGGACGGCTGCTCCACCCGGCCAACAGCACGCGTCTGCCGGGGCTCTTCGCGGTGGGCGGCTGGGCGCACCCGGGCGGCGGGCTCCCGCACGCGGGCATGTCGGGCACGCTGGTCGCCGGGCTGATCGTGGAGGGACCGGACTTCCGGGGCTCGCAGTGAGCAGGCCCGTCAGTGCCGTCAGGCCCGTCAGGCCCGTCAGTCCCGTCAGTCCCGTCAGTCCCGCCCGAGCAGGCCCGCGGGCCTGCTCGTCTCAGTAGCGGTACTGCTCGTTGTACCCCGCGTCGTACCCGTTCCCCTGGGGCTGTTGGGGCTGTTCGCCCTGGTACGGGTACGGCTGCTCCGGCGGGAGTTCGCCGCCGTACTCGCCGTACTGGCCGTAGGGGTCCTCGACGCTGCGCTGCTGGGGCACCCAGACCCCGCCGGGCGGAGTCTCCTGGTAGGTCCCCGCCTCGGCGCCGTACGGATCGGCGGCCGGATAGGGCGCGTACTGCTGCTGGTCGCCGTACGCGTCGTAGCCCTGCCCGCCGCCGTACGTCTGCGTCCCGATGTACGGGTCGGAGTACGCGGCGTACTGCTGCTGCCCCGTCTCGCCGTACGCGTACGGCTGCTGGGGGTCATAGCCCGCGGTGGCGTACGTGTCGTAGCCGTAGCCGCTGTCCGCCGGAGCGGACTGCTGGTGCTGCTGTTGCTGCTGTGCGTACGCGTCGTCGGTGTAGACGCCGTACTGCCCGGTGTCGTCGGGCAGCGGCTCCGGGGCGTAGACCCCGGTGCCGGGAGCGGCCTCGGGCGGCGGCCCGGCCGGGCCCGCGTCCTCGTACTCGAGGTCGGAGACCTGGAGCGTCGGCTCCTGGGAAGCCTCGCCGGCCCCGCCTCGCGGCCTCTTGCGGCGCTTGCTCAGACCGGGCTGGCCGCCGAGCGCCCAGCCGGTCGAGAAGCCGCGGCGGAAGGACAACGTCACGTACGTCTGTCCCGTGGCGAAGGCGATCGCGCCGATCCCGATGACCACCACCGACGGCAGCAGCACGCCGATGACCACGCCGAGGAAGCCGCCGAAGGCGAGCAGCCGCCAGCGCAGCCGCGCCTTGTACTGCAGCAGCACCTCGCCGAGCAGCCACAGCGCGACGCCTCCGAACGCGATGTAGAGGACCGTCCAGCCCATGTACGCCCCTCTCCCCGCGGCCGCCGCCCCCTAGGGGTACGGCCGGTCAGGCCTGCGGGTGATGCAGGCCCAGATTCTCGTAGATTTCCAGAGTCGCCGTGGAGTTGTTGAGCGTGATGAAGTGCAGTCCCGGGACACCCTCGGCCAGCAACCGCGCGCAGAACTCCGTCGCGAACTCGATGCCAATGGAGCGTACAGCCGCCGGATCATCTTTGGCTGTGAGGATGCGCTCTTTGAGCTCCGGCGGGAAGGAAGCGTTGCTGAGCTGAGGCAGCCGCTCCAGCATGCGCACGTTCGTCACCGGCATGATCTCCGGGATGATCGGCGTCGAGCAGCCCGCGGCCTCGACCCGGTCGCGCAGGCGCAGATACTCCTCCGGGTAGAAGAACATCTGTGTGATCGCGTAGTCGGCGCCCGCACGGCACTTGTCGACGAAGTGCCGGACGTCGGTGTCCCAGTCGGCCGAGCGCGGATGCATCGCGGGGAAGGCCGCGACGCCCACGCAGAAGTCGCCCGACTCCTTGATCAGCCGCACCAGTTCGGCGGTGTACGTGAGGCCCTCGGGGTGCTTGACCCAGTCGGCGAGCGGGTCGCCGGGCGGGTCGCCGCGGACCGCGAGCATGTTCCTGATGCCGGCGTCCGCGTACTGCCCGATGATGTTGCGCAGCTCGGCCACGGAGTGGTCGACGGCGGTCAGGTGCGCGACCGGCGTGAGCGTCGAGTCGGCGACGATCTGCTGCGTCTCCTTGACCGTGCCCGCACGCGTCGAGCCGCCCGCTCCGTACGTCACGGAGACGAAGCTGGGAGCCACCGCCTCGACCCGGCGCAGCGCGTTCCACAGGTTCCGCTCGCCCTTCTCGGTCTTCGGCGCCGAGAACTCGAACGAGTACGTCGTCTCGCCGGTCGCGAGCATGTCACGCACGGTGCGTGCGCGATCAGATCTGGTGGAAGCAGTGCCTAGGGCCATACGGGCAGGTTAGCGACGGGGTGCCGCTACCGGCCAATCTCCGTCCAACCTGCGGACAGCCGCCCCGAAGGATGGCTGAAGATCGACGATCAGGCCGAACGCAACCGCTTGGCGAAGTCGGCCGCGGCGGCCGCCGGATCGTCCGCCTCGGTGATGGCCCGCACGACGACGACACGGCGGGCGCCCGCTTCGAGCACCTCGTCCAGGTTGCCCGCGTCGATACCGCCGATGGCGAACCACGGGCGGTCGGTGCCGAGTGAGGCCGTGTACCGGACCAGGTCGAGGCCGGGGGCGTGCCGGCCGGGCTTGGTCGGGGTCGGCCAGCAGGGTCCCGTGCAGAAGTAGTCCACGCCGTCCTGGGTCGCCGCCGCGGCGGCCTCGGCGTCGGCGTGCGTGGAACGGCCGATGAGAACGTCATCGCCCAGAATGCGGCGGGCCGCGGGCACGGGCAGGTCGCCCTGGCCGAGGTGCAGGACGTCGGCGCCGATGGCGTGCGCGACGTCCGCGCGGTCGTTCACCGCGAGGAGCTTGCCGTGCCGGCGGGCGGCGTCGGCGAAGACCTGGAGGTGTTCGAGCTCCTCGGCCGCCTCCATGCCCTTGTCCCGCAGCTGCACGATGTCGACACCGCCGCCGAGGACGGCGTCGAGGAACTCCGGGAGGTCTCCCTGGCGCTTGCGGGCGTCCACGCACAGGTAGAGACGGGCGTCGGCGAGCTGCTCGCGGGCAGGCTTGGTGGCCATGAAGAGGTCCCCCCGGTCGTCGGTGGCCCACAGGCCGTGTGCCCCCGGGTCTCCGGGGACACGCGGCCCGTACGCAACGGTTTTCCGTGTCGGTCGGTCAGACGGCGAGCGCCTGGGCGCGACGCTTCACCTCCGTGCCGCGATTCTCGCTCAGGGCCTGCGCGGGGGTGCCGGGCAGGGTCTCGTCGGGAGTGAAGAGCCACTCCAGCATCTCTTCGTCGGAGAAGCCGTCGTCCCGCAGGAGCGTCAGGGTGCCGGTGAGGCCCTTGACGATCTTGTCGCCGTCGATGAAGGCGGCAGGCACCGCGAGCGCGCGGTTCTCACCACGGCGCACGGCGATCAGCTGGCCCTCCTTGACCAGCTGGCGCACACGCGTCACCTCGACATCGAGCATTTCTGCGATGTCGGGGAGGTGCAGCCACTCGGGGACGAGAGCATCAGTCTTTGCGTCAATCTCGGTCACGGGGACAAGGGTATCTCCGGCCACTGACAGCGGCCGGGCGGCGGGCCCCCGGCTACGGCAGCACGGCCTTCTTCAGCGGTACCGCGGGGTCCGACGCCAGCTCCGGGGAGAGCCGGGCAGCCGCCTCGATCAGCTTGCGACCCTGCGCGAGGTCCCTCGGGCGGCCCACCGCCAGGACGGCCACCAGGGCGCCCCCACGGAGCCAGCACACGGTCCAGGCCGCACCCGACGGGTCACCGCGCCACACCAGCTCGTCGGCCGACGCGTGGTGCCCCGCGAACTGGACGAAGCGGCCGAACTGCTCCGACCAGAAGTACGGGACGGGGTCGTACGCCGAAGGGGTCTCGCCGATGATGTTCGCGGCCACCGTGCGCGGGCCCTGGAGGGCGTTGTTCCAGTGGTGGACGAGGAGCCGCTCGCCATACCTTCCCGAAGGGAAGGAGGAGCAGTCGCCGACCGCGTACACATCGGGTTCCGACGTCCGAAGGTGATCGTCGGCGAGGATCTCCCGGTGGGCGCCCAGGGTGATGCCGGAGTCCGCGAGCCAGCCGGTGGCGGGGCGGGCGCCGATGCCGACGACGACCGCGTCCGCGGGGAGCCGGGTGCCGTCGGCAAGGAGAACGCTGCCGGGCTCGACGCGGTCCACGCGCGCGTGGGTGCGCAGTTCGGCCCCGGAGTCGGCGTACCAGGACGTCATCGGCGCCGCGACCTCAGCGGGCAGGGCCCCGGCGAGCGGCCGCTCGGCGGCTTCGACGACCGTGACGGAGCAGCCCGCGTCGCGCGCCGCTGTCGTGAACTCGGCGCCGATCCAGCCCGCGCCGATGACCACGACACGGTGCTGCTCGGCGAGCACGGGCCGCAGCCGCTCGGCGTCGTCGAGGGTGCGCAGCAGGTGGACTCCGGGGACTTGGGAAGTGCCGGGCAGCAGGATCGGCTCGGCGCCCGTGGCGACGACCAGGGTGTCGTAGGGCACCGGGCCCGACGCGGTGTCCAGTTCGTGGTCCGCCGGGCGCACACCCGTGACCTCGTGGCCCAGGCTCAGCTCGATGCCGAGCGCCTCGAAGTCGATGTCGAAGGCGGAGCCCTCCGCCTTGCCGAGCAGCACGGCCTTGGACAGCGGCGGCCTGTCGTACGGCCGGTGGGGTTCCGCGCCGATCAGGGTGACCGCACCGGCGAACCCCTGCTCGCGCAGGGCGACGGCGGTCTGCACCCCGGCCATCCCCGCGCCCACGATGACGACGTGCCGCTTGTCCTGCCTCTGGCGCTCGCTCACCCGATCACTCTAGGGCGGCGGGTGACGCGCCCCGCAGAGCGCTACGAGGAGATCTATGACACACCGTCACGGCGCATACCCGGACAGCTCCCCTACTGCCCTCGGAGACCAGGGACTAGGGTGGCGGATGCAGAGCACTCGCGGGAGCCCGGACGTACCGGGCTGAGAGGGAGGCTGGGACGGCCTCCGACCGTACGAACCTGATCCGGGTCATGCCGGCGAAGGGAGGGGCTGGACGCCCATGCATCCACCTACATCACCCCACGAGGCGACCGATGTCGTCGTCATCGGGGGCGGCATCATCGGCCTGGTCACGGCCTGGCGGGCGGCGCAGCGCGGCCTGTCCACCGCGGTCGTGGACCCCGAACCGGGTGGCGGCGCGGCGCAGGTCGCCGCGGGCATGCTGGCCGCGGTCACCGAGCTGCACTACGGCGAGCAGACGCTGCTCGGGCTGAATCTGGCCTCCGCGCGGCGCTATCCGGAGTTCGCGGCCGAGTTGGCGGAGGCGAGCGGCCGCGATCTCGGCTACCGCGCGTGCGGCACGCTCGCCGTCGCCCTCGACTCCGACGACCGCGCCCACCTGCGTGAGCTGCACGCCCTCCAGGAGCGGTCGGGGCTCACGTCGGAGTGGCTGAGCGGGCGCGAGTGCCGCCGCCTCGAACCGATGCTCGCACCGGGGGTCCGTGGCGGTCTTCGCGTCGACGGCGACCATCAGATCGACCCGCGCAGGCTCGCCGCGGCACTGCTCGTGGCCTGCGAGCGGGCGGGCGTGATCTTCCACCGCGCGTGGGCGCAGCGCCTCACAGTCGCAGGTGACCGGGCCACCGGTGTCGTCCTCGCCGACGGCACCGCCCTGGAGGCCGGGCAGACCGTGCTCGCCGCGGGCAGCCTCAGCGGGCGCCTCGCAGGTGTCCCGGAGGGCGTGCTGCCGCCCGTGCGTCCCGTGAAGGGGCAGGTCCTGCGGCTCACGGTGCCGCAGCGGTACGCGCCGTTCCTGAGCCGCACCGTGCGCGCCGTCGTGCGCGGCAGCCACGTCTACCTGGTGCCGCGCGAGAACGGCGAGCTCGTCGTCGGTGCGACCAGCGAGGAGCTCGGCTGGGACACGACGGTCACCGCGGGCGGCGTGTACGAGCTGCTCCGGGACGCCCACGAGCTCGTACCGGGCATCACCGAACTGCCGCTGACCGAGACCCGCGCGGGCCTGCGCCCCGGCTCACCCGACAACGCGCCACTGCTCGGCCCGACCGCGCTCCCCGGCCTCCAGCTGGCCACCGGGCACTACCGCAACGGCGTGCTTCTGACACCCGTCACCGGCGAGGTCCTCGCGCACGCCCTGACCACCGGTGAACTGCCCGACGAGGCGCGGGGATTCACCCCTCTGCGCTTTGTCGGCGCCCCCCTCACACAGCGCTTCATGGAGCAGCCCGCATGACCCTCTCAGCCGTAACAGCCGTCCTTGTCAACGGAGAAGCACGCGACGTGGCCGCGGGCACCACGCTCGAAGCCCTCGTCGCCACGCTCACCGAAGCTCCGTCCGGGATCGCCGCCGCGCTCAACGAAACCGTCGTCCCGCGCGCGCGGTGGTCCACAACCCCGCTCACCGACGGGGACCGTGTCGAGGTCCTCACCGCCGTCCAAGGAGGCTGAACCGACATGGCAGACGACCCCTTCGTCATCGGCGGGCTCACCCTTTCCTCACGCCTGATCATGGGTACGGGCGGGGCGCCGAGCCTGGACATCCTCGAACGCTCTCTCGTCGCCTCCGGAACGGAGCTGACGACGGTCGCGATGCGCCGCCTCGATCCCGGTGTGCAGGGCTCGGTGCTCTCCGTCCTCGACCGGCTCGGCATCCGTGTCCTGCCGAACACGGCGGGCTGCTACACCGCGGGCGAGGCCGTCCTGACCGCCCGGCTCGCGCGGGAGGCGCTCGGCACCGACCTGGTCAAGCTGGAGGTCATCGCGGACGAGCGCACGCTGCTCCCCGACCCGATCGAGCTCATCGACGCCGCCGAGACCCTGGTCGACGACGGCTTCACGGTCCTTCCGTACACGAACGACGACCCGGTCCTCGCCCGGAAGCTGGAGGACGTGGGCTGCGCGGCGATCATGCCTCTCGGCTCGCCCATCGGCTCCGGGCTCGGCATCCGCAACCCGCACAACTTCCAGCTCATCGTCGAGCGCGCGGGCGTACCGGTGATTCTGGACGCGGGGGCGGGAACGGCGTCCGACGCGGCGCTCGCGATGGAGCTGGGGTGCGCGGGTGTGATGCTCGCCTCCGCCGTTACACGCGCTCAGGAGCCGGTCCTCATGGCCGAGGGCATGCGGCACGGGGTCGAGGCGGGGCGGCTCGCGTACCGGGCCGGGCGGATTCCACGTCGGCACTTCGCCGAGGCGTCGTCGCCCGCACAGGGGATGGCCCGGCTCGATCCGGAGCGGCCCGCGTTCTGAAGGCCGCGTTCTGAGGGACCGCCCGCCTGTTACAGGTCGGCTGCAGTCGAGGCCCGAGCGTGCCCGGGCGGGCAACGGTGTCAGCGGTGGCTCGTAGACTCCCTTCGTGGACACGACCCTTCAGGACCCTTCCCCAGCCTTCGGCCGGGGAGACCCCATGGTCGGGCAGCTGCTCGACGGCCGCTATCGCGTGGACGGGCGGATCGCGGTCGGCGGGATGGCCACGGTCTACCGGGCCGTGGACACCCGCCTCGACCGCGTGCTCGCGCTCAAGGTGATGCACCCGACGCTGGCCGCCGACGTCTCGTTCGTCGACCGCTTCATCCGCGAGGCCAAGTCGATCGCCCGGCTCTCGCACCCGAACGTGGTGGGGGTGTACGACCAGGGCGCCGACGGCGCGTACGTCTATCTGGCGATGGAGTACATCGCGGGATGCACCCTGCGTGACGTGCTCCGTGAGCGCGGCGCCCTGCAGCCGCGCGCGGCCCTCGACATCCTGGAGCCGGTCCTCGCCGCGCTCGGCGCGGCCCACCGCGCCGGGTTCGTGCACCGCGACATGAAGCCGGAGAACGTCCTCATAGGGGATGACGGCCGGGTCAAGGTCGCCGACTTCGGACTCGTGCGCGCGGTGGACACCGTCACGAACACGACAGGCACGATCCTCGGGACGGTCTCCTATCTCGCCCCCGAGCAGATAGAGCACGGCACGGCCGACACGCGTGTGGACGTGTACGCGTGCGGGGTCGTCCTCTACGAAATGCTGACCGGCGCCAAGCCGCACTCCGGTGAGTCGCCCGCCCAGGTGCTCTACCAACACCTCCACGAGGACGTGCCGCCCCCGTCGGCGGTCGTCCCGGGCCTGGCCGTCGAGCTCGACGAACTGGTGGCCTCCGCCACCGCCCGCAACCCCGAGGTCCGCCCGCACGACGCGGTGGCGCTCCTCGGGCAGGCCAGGCAGGCACGGGCCGCGCTCTCCCTGGATCAGCTCGACGCGGTGCCGCCGCAGGCGCGCACGGCGGAGCACGAACCGCGCGACAACAGCGACGACCGCACCGACGTTCTCCCGCGCTCGGTGCGGCCCGTGCAGCTTCCGCTCCCCACGGACGGCGTTCAGGACCAGCGGGACCAGCGGGACCAACAGGACCAGCTCAACCGCACGAGCATCCTGGCGACGCCGCCCCCCGCTCCACCGGCGGCCCCCGATCGCAGGCGGCGCGGCAAACCGCGCCGCGGGGTCCTCGCGATCGTCGCCGCCGTCCTTCTCGTCCTGGGTCTCGGCGCCGGCGTCTGGTACATCAATTCCGGCCAGTTCACGAAGGTCCCGCCGCTCCTGGCAAAGACCGAACCGGCGGCCAAGAAGCGCCTCGACGAGGCCGGGCTCGACGTGAAGGACGTCAAGCGCGCCTACAGCGACACAGACAAGCGGGGCACGGTCATGGCCACCGACCCCAAGGCGGGCGAGCGCATCCGTGACAACGGCCGGGTGACGCTGACCGTCTCGATGGGTCCCGAGATCGTGAAGGTCCCCGGCCTCAAGGGCACCCCCCTGGACGAGGCGAAGAGCAAGCTCAAGGACGCCGGACTGGCTCCCGGAATGACGACCAAGGCCTTCAGCGACGACGTCCGCAAGGGCTCCGTGATCAGCACGGACCCGGATTCGGGCAGCAAGCGCAAGGCGGGCTCCGCCATCGCGATGGTCGTCAGCAAGGGGGAGGCGATCGATGTCCCCGACGTGACGGGCGACTCCCAGTCGGACGCGACCCTCGATCTTGAGGACGCGGGCCTCAAGGTCAAGATCGCGACGAAGCGGGTGCACTCCGAAGAGGACAAGGGCACCGTCGTCGACCAGTCGCCAAGGGAGGGCGAGAAGCAGCTCGCCGAGGGTGACACGGTCACGCTGACGCTCTCCAAGGGCCCCGAGATGATCGAGGTGCCGGACGTCGAGGGCATGAGCGTCGACGACGCCACGCAGAAGCTCGAGGACGCGGGCTTCGAGGTCGACGAGGACCGCGGCTTCCTGAACCTCTTCGGGGACACGGTCAAGGGGCAGTCGGTGGAGGGCGGCGACGACGCCCCCAAGGGCTCGACGATCACCATCAAGGTCCGTTAGCCCTGGCCGGGGGCAGGTCCCGCGCGCACCCGTGCCACCCTGGAGCGGGTGAGCAGCGAGAACTCCCCCAGCACCCCGTCCCGCAATCCCGTCGGCGGCCATGTCCCCGTGGCCGGCGGCCTTGCCTCCGTAGGGCTTCCGTACGCCCGTGAGCTGGGTGCCGAGGCCGTCCAGGTCTTCGTGGCCAACCCTCGCGGCTGGGCCACCGGGCCCGGCAACCCGAAGGAGGACGAGGAGTTCCGCGCCGCCTGCGCCGCCGAGCGGATTCCCGCGTACGTCCACGCGCCCTACCTCATCAACTTCGGCTCGCACACCGAGGCGACCGTCGAGAAGTCCGTGGAGTCCCTGCGCCACTCGCTGCGCCGGGGCCGCGAGATCGGCGCGCTCGGCGTCGTCGTGCACACCGGTTCGGCGACCGGCGGCCGGGATCGCGCCGTCGCGCTCGCACAGGTACGTGAGCGGATGCTGCCGCTCCTCGACGAGCTGACGCACGACGACGACCCCTTCCTCCTCCTGGAGTCGACCGCGGGCCAGGGCTTCTCGCTCTGCTCGCGCACCTGGGACTTCGGCCCGTACTTCGACGCGCTCGACGCCCACCCGAAGCTGGGCGTCTGCCTGGACACCTGCCACATCTTCGCGGCGGGCCACGATCTGACCGGGCCGAGCGGCATGAAGCAGACCCTCGACCTGCTGGTCGACACCGTCGGCGAAGGGCGCCTGAAGCTGGTGCACGCCAACGACTCGAAGGACGTGGTCGGCGCCCACAAGGACCGTCACGAGAACATCGGCACCGGCCACATCGGCGAGGAGCCCTTCCGCGAGCTGATGGCCCACCCCGCGACCGAGAACGTACCGCTGATCATCGAGACACCCGGCGGCAAGGAGGGGCACGCGGCGGACGTGGCGCGCTTGAAGGAGCTCAGGGGCAGCTAGAAGCCCCGGCCGTAGGCGGAACGGACTGGGGCCCTAGAGCTCGGGGCCGTCCCCGGGCTCTTCCTGGTACGAGTAGCGCTGCTCGGCCCAGGGGTCGCCGACGTTGTGATAGCCGCGTTCCTCCCAGAAGCCACGGCGGTCGGCGGTCATGTACTCGACACCACGGACCCACTTGGGGCCCTTCCAGGCATAGAGGTGGGGCACCACGAGGCGCAGCGGAAAGCCGTGCTCCGCGGTCAGCAGCTCTCCGCCTTTGTGGGTGGCGAAAATCGTGCGCTCGTCCCTGAAGTCGGCCATCCGCAGATTCGAGCTGAAGCCGTACTCGGCCCAGATCATCACGTGCGTGGCGTCGGGCGCGGGCGGCGCGATCTCCAGGAGCGTCTGCGCCAGGACACCGCCCCACTCGGCGCGCAGCATGCTGAACTTGGTGACGCAGTGCAGATCACCGATCACGCTGGTGTACGGAAGGGCGGAGAACTCCTCGTGCGTCCAGCAGTGCTTGTCCCCGTCGGCGGTGGCCCCGAAGACCCTGAACTCCCAGCGCTCCGGGCGGAACTTCGGCACCGGGCCGTAGTGCGTGACCGGCCAGCCCCGCTGCAGTCGCTGCCCCGGCGGGAGCTCCGGCTCCACTGCTTCCCGAGATGCGCGATCCGCCGGCTGACCCATGTCTCCATCCTGACAGACCTGGGACGGTGGGCATGACCATGAGGCCCCAGTCGGACGCAGGTCAGACGTTGATTGGGGCAACTCCTACTAAGCGTGCACTTACTGGACGGTCTCTCGCACCGGTGCAAGGATGCGCGGAACCTGCCCAGTTACCACGTGGAAGGAGCCTCTGCGATGCAGGGCGACCCCGAGGTCATCGAATTTCTCAACGAGCAGCTGACCGCCGAGCTGACGGCGATCAACCAGTACTTTCTCCACGCCAAGATGCAGGAGAACTTCGGCTGGCCGAAGCTCGCGAAGTACACCCGGTCCGAGTCGATCGACGAGATGAAGCACGCGGAGATCCTGACCGACCGGATCCTCTTCCTCGACGGCCTGCCCAATTACCAGCGGCTCTTCCATGTGCGCGTGGGTCAGACGGTGACGGAGATGTTCCAGGCCGACCGGCAGATCGAGGCGGAGGCGATCGACCGCCTCCGGCGCGGGATCGAGGTGATGCGCGGCAAGGGAGACGTCACTTCCGCGAATATCTTCGAGTCGATCCTCGCGGACGAGGAGCACCACATCGACTATCTCGACACTCAGCTCGAACTGGTCGAGAAGCTGGGCGAGCCGCTCTACATCTCGCAGCTCATCGAGCAGCCGGAGAGCTGACAGTGAGCTAGGGCTAGGGCGAGAGGCCCTAGGCGGCCTCGTCAAGGCCGGTGTCCAGGCTGGTGAGGACGGGCTCGCCCTGGTTGGCCAGCTCCCTGCGGGGGCACGTGCCCCGGCCCAGGAGCGCCTGAATGCTCCGTACACACGAACCGCAGTCGGTGCCCGCCTTGCTGGCGGACGCTATCTGGCGGGGTGTGCAGGCACCGTCCGCCGCGTGCTGCCTCACCTGCGCCTCGGTGACCCCGAAGCAGTTGCAGACGTACACGCGGTTCACCTCCCGGGCAGGATTTATCGGCGGCGCCGTCCCGATGAACGGTGAGGCTAACCTAACCTTACCCACGACCTCGGGTCCACAAAAGCCCCGGATACGCCGGTGGGGGGGGGGGGGGGGGGGGGGGGGGGGCGGCCACGCGGGGGGGGGGGGGGGGGGGTTGGGGGGGGGGGGGAGGTCCCCCCCAGAAAACACAAGCAAGGAG
>NZ_JBVIHP010000035.1:0-81480 GCF_055570235.1 Streptomyces sp. NPDC031274
GGAAGGGCAAGCAAGGGGGGGGGCCGTGGAGACCGGAAAAAGAGGGCGGTCGGGGAGAAAAGGGAGGGGGGGGGGAGGGGGTGGCCCCGTCCGGGGGCGGGGGGGGGCCCCTCCCCTCGTTCACGGGCCGGAGGCCGGTGCTCAGTCCTCGCCCTCCAGATCGCCTTCCGTCTCCAGGTACGCCTGGCGCAGGGCCTCGATCACGGCCGGGTCGGGCTTGGCCCACATGCCGCGCGACTCCGCCTCCAGGAGGCGCTCGGCGATGCCGTGCAGGGCCCAGGGGTTGGCCTGTTGGAGGAATTCACGGTTGGTCGGGTCCAGGACGTACGTCTCGGTGAGCTTGTCGTACATCCAGTCGGCGACCACGCCCGTCGTCGCGTCGTACCCGAAGAGGTAGTCGACCGTCGCGGCCAGCTCGAAGGCACCCTTGTAGCCGTGGCGGCGCATCGCCTCGATCCACTTGGGGTTGACCACGCGGGCCCGGAAGACGCGGGAGGTCTCCTCGACCAGGGTGCGGGTGCGGACCGTCTCGGGCCGGGTCGAGTCGCCGATGTACGCCTCCGGGGCGCTGCCCTTCAGCGCGCGGACCGTGGCCACCATGCCGCCGTGGTACTGGAAGTAGTCGTCCGAGTCGGCGATGTCGTGTTCGCGGGTGTCGGTGTTCTTCGCCGCGACCTCGATGCGCTTGTACGCCGTCTCCATCTCCTCCCGCGCCGGACGCCCGTCGAGCTCACGGCCGTAGGCATAGCCGCCCCACACCGTGTAGACCTCGGCGAGGTCGGCGTCGGTGCGCCAGTCGCGGGAGTCGATGAGCTGGAGCAGGCCCGCGCCGTAGGTGCCGGGGCGGGAGCCGAAGATGCGGGTGGTGGCGCGGCGCTCGTCGCCGTGGGCCGCCAGGTCGGCCTGCGCGTGGGCGCGGACGAAGTTCGCCTCGTCGGGCTCCTCCAGCGAGGCGGCAAGGCGGACCGCGTCGTCCAGGAGGCCGATGGTGTGCGGGAAGGCGTCGCGGAAGAAGCCGCTGATGCGCAGGGTGACGTCGATGCGCGGGCGGCCGAGCTCGTCCGCGGGGATCGCCTCAAGGCCCGTGACACGGCGCGACGCGTCGTCCCAGACCGGGCGGATGCCCAGGAGGGCGAGCGCTTCGGCGATGTCGTCACCGGCGGTGCGCATGGCACTCGTACCCCACAGGGACAGGCCGACCGAGGTCGGCCAGTCGCCGTTGTCGGTGCGGTAGCGCTCCAGGAGCGAGTCGGCCAGGGCCTGGCCGGTCTCCCAGGCCAGGCGCGACGGCACCGCCTTGGGGTCGACGGAGTAGAAGTTGCGGCCGGTCGGCAGGACGTTGACCAGGCCGCGCAGCGGGGAGCCCGAGGGCCCCGCCGGGACGAAGCCGCCCTCCAACGCGTGGACGGCGTGGTCCAGTTCGTCGGTCGTGGCAGCCAGGCGCGGTACGACCTCGCTCGCGGCGAAGTCGAGGATGTCGGCGACGGACCGCGGGTGGCCCGCCGCGACCGAGGCCACGGCGTCCGGGGCCCAGTCCGCATCCTCCATCGCCTGGACCAGCGCACGTGCCTGCTCCTCGACCTCGTCGGCGCTGGTGCGGGTGGCCGCCGACTCGTCGAGGCCCAACGCCTCGCGCAGGCCGGGCAAGGACGCCGTACCGCCCCAGATCTGGCGGGCGCGCAGGATCGCGAGGACCAGGTTGACGCGGTCGGCACCGGCCGGGGCGCCGCCCAGGACATGGAGGCCGTCGCGGATCTGGGCGTCCTTGATCTCGCAGAGCCAGCCGTCGAGATGCATGATGAACTCGTCGAAGCCCTCGTCCTCAGGGCGGTCCTTCAGCCCCAGGTCGTGGTCGAGCTTGGCGGCCTGGATCAGGGTCCAGATCTGGGCGCGGATCGCGGGCAGCTTCGCCGGGTCCATCGCGGCGATCTGGGCGTGCTCGTCCAGGAGTTGTTCGAGACGGGCGATGTCGCCGTAGCTGTCGGCGCGGGCCATCGGCGGTACGAGGTGGTCCACGAGGGTGGCGTGGACCCGCCGCTTGGCCTGCGTGCCCTCTCCCGGGTCGTTGACCAGGAACGGATAGATCAGGGGCAGATCGCCGAGTGCCGCGTCGGGGCCGCAGGCGGCGGACAGGCCCGCGTTCTTGCCGGGCAGCCATTCGAGGTTGCCGTGCTTGCCGAGGTGGATCATCGCGTCGGCGCCGAAGCCGTTGTCGTCGGCGGAGGCGGCGATCCAGCGGTAGGCGGCCAAGTAGTGGTGCGAGGGCGGCAGATCGGGGTCGTGGTAGATCGCGATCGGGTTCTCGCCGAAGCCGCGCGGCGGCTGGATGAGGATGAGCAGGTTGCCGCGGCGCAGAGCGGCGAGGACGATGTCGCCCTCCGGGTTCTGGGACCGGTCCACGAACATCTCGCCGGGGGCGGGGCCCCAGTGCTGCTCCACGGACTCGCGGAGCTCGGCGGGGAGGGTGGCGAACCAGCGGCGGTAGTCGGCCGCCGGGATGCGGACGGGGTTGCGGGCCAGCTGCTCATCGGTGAGCCACTCCTGGTCGTGGCCGCCTGCCTCGATCAGCGCGTAGATCAGCTCGTCACCATCGCCGGAGACAAGCCCCGGCACCTCGTCCGTACCGAAGTCGTATCCCTCGGCCTGGAGTCGGCGCAGCAGCGAGACGGCGCTCGCGGGGGTGTCGAGGCCGACCGCGTTGCCGATCCGGGAGTGCTTGGTCGGGTACGCGGACAGGACGAGCGCGATGCGCTTGTCGGCGGCCGGGATGTGGCGAAGGCGCGCGTGCCGTACGGCGACGCCGGCCACGCGGGCCGCGCGCTCGGCGTCGGCGACGTACGCGGGAAGTCCGTCCTCGTCGATCTCCTTGAACGAGAACGGCACCGTGATCAGTCGGCCGTCGAACTCGGGGACCGCGATCTGGCTCGCGGCGTCCAGCGGGGAGACGCCCTCGTCGTTGTCCTCCCAGTCGCTGCGTGAGCTGGTGAGGCAGAGCGCCTGGAGGATGGGGACGTCGAGGCCGCTGAGGGCGCCCGCGTCCCAGGACTCGTCGTCGCCGCCCGCCGAGGCCTCGGCGGGCCGTGTGCCACCTGCCGCGAGGACCGTGGTCACGATCGCGTCGGCGGCGCGCAGTTCATCGATGAGTTCGGGTTCGGGGGTACGCAGCGAGGCGACGTACAGCGGCAGCGGGCGGGCTCCGGCGTCCTCGACGGCGCGGCACAGGGCCTCGATGAAGGCGGTGTTGCCGCTCATGTGGTGGGCGCGGTAGTAGAGCACCGCGACGGTCGGTCCCTCGACCTGACGGGCGGTGCGCTCCAGCGGGCCCCACGAGGGTGCGGGGGCGGGCGGTTCGAAGCCGTGGCCCGTCAGCAGGACGGTGTCGGAGAGGAACCGGGCCAGCTGCTCCAGGTTGCCGGGGCCGCCGTGGGCCAGGTAGGCGTGGGCCTCGGCGGCAAGGCCGATGGGGACGGTCGATGCGGCCATCAGCTGGGCGTCGGGGGCCTGTTCGCCGGTGAGGACGACCACGGGGCGTCCGGTGGCGATGACTTGGTCGAGGCCCTCCTGCCAGGCGCGCACTCCGCCGAGCAGGCGTACGACGACCAGGTCGGCGCCGTCCAGGAGCTGCGGAAGGTCCTCGAGCGGGAGCCGGGAGGGGTTCGCGTAGCGGTAGGCGATCGGTCCGCCTGCGGCGCGGGCGCTGAGCAGGTCGGTGTCGGACGTCGACAGGAGCAGGATCATGCGGCGTCGGGCCTTCCTCGGGGTGTCCACGCCCCGGGTGGTGTCGATGGCGTCTCCCCTGCTCGAGCGGACGAGAGCTCGGGGAAGGGAGTTCCTGACTCACCCGGCACCAGGACCGGGCTCACAGTGGCGGGACCGCGCCGGATTCACACCGGGCTTCCTCCCCTTGTCGCCGTCTGTGGCGACGACGGGCCGGTTGGCCCGTCGCTAGGAATACTAAGGGCCTGGCAACTACCGGGGGGCAGGCGGACCTGCTGCGATAGGTCGGTATGCTCGCCGCCATGCCCCCATCGGTCCCCTCGCCAGTGCTCCCGGGAGACGAGTCTGCCCGCAGCCGCGGTGACTCCTGCCCCGGGACGCTTCGGCTGCACCGGGCGGACGACGGGGCGCTGGCCCGTGTCCGCGTTCCGGGCGGGCTGCTGAGCGTGGGGCAGGCGGACGTGCTGCGGGATCTGGCCGAGCGCCTTGGAGACGGCGAGTTGCATCTCACATCGCGCGGCAATGTGCAGCTGCGCGGTCTGCGCGCGGACCGCGGGAGCGAACTGGCCCATCTCCTGGGCGAATCGGGCCTTTTGCCCTCCGAACGCCATGAGCGGGCGCGCAACGTGGTGGCTTCACCGCTTTCGGGGCTAGACGGCCGGGGAGAGCGGGACATCCGCCCGTGGCTGTCCGCTCTGGACGAACTGCTGTGCACCAGCGACAAGGCCGCCGCCCTGTCCGGCCGGTTCTTGTTCGCGCTCGACGACGGCCGGGGCGACGTGGGTGCGCTGGGCGGTGACGTGACCCTGACGGCGCGCGGCGACGAAGACGCACTGCTGCGGATCGGCCCGGCGCGGGACGCCGTCCTGATACCTGCCGCGCGGGCACCGCGGGCCGCCCTCATGGCGGCCGAGACCTTCCTGGAGCAGGCACCCGACGCGGGCGCCTGGCGGGTGACGGATCTGCCCGGCGGCACCGGCCCCCTCCTCGACGCGGTCGTACGCCGGTCGCGGCAGGCCGGGTTCAGCCCCGCCCTCACCACCGCCCCGCTCCCCCAGGGTCCGGGCGGCCCCGCCCTCGGTGTCGTGCCCGGCCCCCGCAGCGAACGCGACAAGCACGACACGGCGGCGCTGTCCCTCGGCCTCCCCCTGGGGCGCGTCAGCGCACTCCAGTGGCAGACACTGACGGACACCGCCCGCCACCGCGGCAGCGGCGAGCTGCGGCTGACCCCCTGGCGCGGGGTCGTCCTGCCGGGAGTCGAGCGGCGAGCGGCCGTGCGACTCCTGGAGGATCTGCGGGCCGCCGGCCTCATCGTCGGATCCGACTCGCCCTGGACCGGGGTGGGGGCCTGTATCGGTCGGCCCGGCTGCGCCAAGTCCCTGGACGACGTACGCGCGGCGGCGACGGCGGCCCTGGGGCCTGTGGGGGCGCTGCCCGTGTACTGGTCCGGCTGCGCACGCCGGTGCGGTCATCCCCACGGGGAGTGGGTCGATGTCGTCGCCACTCCTGACGGCCATGAGATCTCCCGCGTACACGGCGCGGATCGCGATGCTCCGGTGACCGTCCCCGGCAGCTCCGGCGGGCTCGCCGCCGCCGTGGCCGCGGCCCGCGGCTGACACGACATGAACGACCCAGCGACACCTGACTGTTCCATGCCCTATCAAGAGAGCGAACGCACTGTGCATCAGTACGAGAAGGACGGACCGGCGATCTACCGCCAGTCCTTCGCCACGATCCGCGCGGAAGCGGATCTGGCGGGCCTGCCCGCCGACGTGAGCCAGGTCGCGGTCCGCATGATCCACGCCTGCGGCATGGTCGACCTCGTACGCGACCTCGCTTTCACCCCGGACGTGGTGGCCCGCGCCCGCGAGGCCCTGCGGGCCGGCGCCCCCATCCTGTGTGACGTGGCCATGGTCGCGAGCGGCGTCACCCGCAAGCGGCTGCCCGCGGACAACGACGTGGTGTGCACCCTGTCCGACCCGGCGGTGCCCGCACTGGCCGCCGAGCTCGGCACCACCCGCAGCGCCGCCGCCCTCGAACTGTGGCGCGATCGGATGGAGGGCGCGGTCATAGCCGTCGGCAACGCGCCCACCGCCCTGTTCCGCCTGCTCGAAATGATCGAGGAGGGCGCACCGCGTCCCGCCGCCGTCATCGGTGTGCCCGTCGGCTTCGTCGGCGCCATGGAGTCCAAGGACGCCCTGGCCGCGCACCCGTCAGGCCTTGAACACATGATCGTGCGGGGCCGCAGGGGCGGCAGCGCCATCGCGGCCGCCGCACTCAACGCGATCGCCAGCGAGGAAGAATGAGCGTGAGCGAGCACAAGACAGGCCGCCTGTACGGTGTCGGGCTCGGCCCCGGCGATCCGGCCCTCATGACCCTGCGCGCGGTGGAAGTCATCGCCGAGGCCGATGTCGTCGCCTATCACAGCGCCCGGCACGGACGGTCGATCGCGCGGTCCATCGCGGCCAAGCATCTGCGCGCCGACCACATCGAGGAAGCACTGGTCTACCCCGTCACGACGGAGACGACCGACCACCCCGGTGGCTACCGGGGTGCGATGGAGGACTTCTACACCGAGGCGGCGGCCCGCCTCGCGGTGCATCTCGACGCGGGACGCACGGTCGCCGTCCTCGCGGAGGGCGACCCGCTCTTCTACGGCTCGTACATGCACATGCACAAGCGGCTCGCCGACCGCTATCCCACCGAGGTGATCCCCGGAGTCACCTCCGTCAGCGCCGCCGCCGCCCGGCTCGGCACTCCGCTCGCCGAGGGCGAGGAGGTGCTCACCATCCTGCCCGGCACCCTGCCGGAGGAGGAGCTGACCGCCCGTCTCGCCGCCACCGACGCGGCGGTGGTGATGAAGCTTGGCCGTACGTTCCCCGCGGTACGCCGCGCCTTCGAGGCCTCCGGGCGGCTGCCCGAGGCCCACTACGTCGAGCGCGCCACGATGGCAGGCGAGCGCACCGACGAGCTGGCCGCGGTCGACGCCGACACGGTGCCGTACTTCGCGGTCGCGGTCCTGCCCAGCAGGATCGACGCACCCCGGCCCGAGCGCGCCCCGGAAACCGGCGAGGTGGCCGTCGTCGGTACGGGTCCCGCCGGGCCGCTGTGGCTCACGCCCGAGACCCGTGGCGTGCTGGCCGCCGCCGACGACCTGGTCGGCTACACCACCTACCTGGACCGGGTGCCGGTCCGCCCGGGGCAGGTGCGGCACGGCTCGGACAACAAGGTCGAGTCGGAACGCGCCGAGTTCGCCCTGGATCTCGCCCGGCGCGGGCGGCGCGTGGCCGTGGTCTCCGGCGGCGACCCGGGCATCTTCGCCATGGCGACGGCCGTCCTGGAGGTGGCCTCGCAGAAGCAGTACGCGGATCTGCCGGTGCGGGTGCTGCCGGGGGTGACGGCCGCCAACGCGGCCGCCGCCCGCGCGGGTGCTCCGCTGGGCCACGACTACGCCACGATCTCGCTCTCGGACCGGCTCAAGCCGTGGGAGGTGATCGCGCAGCGGCTGCGGGCGGCGGCATCGGCCGATCTGGTGCTCGCGCTGTACAACCCGGGCTCCCGCAGCCGGACCTGGCAGGTCGGCAAGGCCCGCGATCTGCTTCTCGAACACCGCTCGCCGGACACGCCCGTGGTGCTCGGCCGCGATGTCGGCGGCCCGACCGAGAGCGTACGCACCGTGCGGCTCGCCGATCTCGATCCGGCCGATGTCGACATGCGCACGATCCTGCTCGTCGGGTCCTCGCAGACCCGCTGGGAGCAGCGGGGCGACGGACAGCAGATCGTGTGGACGCCCCGCCGCTATCCCGAGGACTGAGCCTCCGGTGCTGCTAGGCCTGGCTGCCGCCATGTGTGCGCAGCCAGGCCAGGGCCTGCTCCGGAGTACCGGCCACTGTCACGCCTTCGGGCACCGGCGGTCGGCTCACCACGACCACCGGGATCCGTGCCTCGCGGGCCGCGGCCAGCTTGGGGGCGGTGGCGGCCCCGCCGCTGTCCTTCGTGACGACCACGTCGATGCGATGGCGGCGGATCAGCTCACGCTCACCCTCCAAGGTGAACGGGCCGCGGTCGAGCAGGACCTCCATCCGCGCGGGGTGCGGTGCGTCCGGGGCGTCCACCGAACGCATCAGGAACCACAGCTGGTCCAGAGCGGCGAAGGCGGAAAGACCCATGCGCCCCGTGGTGAGGAAGACACGCTGCCCCAGCGCGGGCAGTGCGTCGGCCGCCTCTGCCAGGGAGCCGACCGTGTGCCAGGCGTCGCCTTCGCCCGGCACCCAGCCGGGCCGACGCAGCGCGAGCAGGGGAACATGGGCGGCAGCGGCAGCAGTGGCCGCGTTGAAACTGATCGTCTCGGCGAAAGGATGGGTGGCGTCGATGAGCGCGCTCACCTGGTGCGTACGCAGCCAGGCGGCCAGGCCGTCGGCTCCGCCGAAGCCGCCCACGCGGACCTCGCCCGGGGGCAGCTTCGGGCTCGCCACCCGTCCGGCCAGTGAGCTGGTCACCCTCGCCGGGGCGGGAAGCGCCTCCACGAGTTCCTCGGCGAGGCGGCGGGCCTCCGTCGTCCCGCCGAGTACCAGTACGTGCATCGGATCCATCCATGAGTGAGGCGAAGGGCGGGCGCAGCGCCCAACTCAAGCACACCGGTCTGCGGCCCGGCTGGACGACCGGTGCCTGTGCCACCGCTGCGGCCACGGCCGCCTATACGGCCCTGCTCAGCGGCGACTTCCCCGACCCGGTCACCATCACCCTGCCCAAGGGCCAGACACCGGCCTTCGCCCTCGCGGTGGAGGAGCTGGCCGAGGGGCGGGCGACGGCGGGAGTGGTCAAGGACGCGGGCGACGACCCCGACGTGACGCACGGCGCCCTTGTGCGGGTCACCGCGCGGCGGCTGCCGCCGGGTTCGGGTGTGGTCTTCAAGGCGGGGCCCGGCGTGGGCACGGTCACCCTGCCCGGGCTGCCGCTCGACGTCGGCGAACCGGCCGTCAATCCCGTGCCGCGCCAGATGATCCGCGACCACATCGCTCGGGTCGCCGCGGAGCACCGGGGTTCGGGAGACGTCGAGATCACGATCTCCGTGGACCACGGCGAGGAGATCGCCCGCTCCACCTGGAACCCTCGCCTCGGCATCCTGGGCGGCCTGTCGATCCTGGGCACCACCGGCATCGTGGTGCCGTACTCCTGCTCGGCGTGGATCGACTCGATCCGCCGCGGCGTGGACGTGGCACGCGCCGCCGGGCATACGCACGTGGCGGGCTGCACGGGCTCGACCTCGGAGAAGACGGTGGTGGCCGAGTACGGCCTTCCGGAGATCGCCCTCCTTGACATGGGGGACTTCGCGGGCGCGGTGCTCAAGTACGTGCGGCGGCACCCGGTGGACCGCCTCACGGTGTGCGGCGGGTTCGCGAAACTGTCGAAGCTCGCCGCCGGACACCTCGACCTGCACTCGGCCCGCTCCCAGGTCGACAAGCCGTTCCTGGCCGCCCTCGCCCGGCGCGGCGGCGCGGACGAGGCCCTGGCGGCCGAAGTGGAGGTCGCCAACACGGGTCTCGCCGCACTCCAGTTGTGCCAGGCGCGGGGTGTCCCGCTCGGGGATCTGGTGGCGGTGGCGGCGCGTGACGAGGCGCTGGCGGTGCTGCGGGGCGCGCCGGTCGCGGTGGACGTCATCTGTATCGACCGGGCGGGTACGGTCGTCGGGCGCAGCAGCGTGCGCTGAGGGAGTCCGGTTGCCGGTGGCCGCCGTCAGCAGAGGAAGAGGGCGGCGCGGGCGAGTCCTTCCAGGGCGCGGCGCTGCTCGTCCGTCCACCGCCTTGCCTGCGCGTGGTGTACGGACACCACACCGATCAGCGCGCCGGTTCCGGAGGCGACCGGGACCGAGACGCACGAGCCGACGCCGGCCTCCTCCAGCACGTCAAGCGCCGGGTTGCCGAGGAAGACCGGGGAGGCGGCCACCTCCTCGACGAGGACCGGTTTGCCGTCCTGTGCGGCCACCCCGCAGGCGGTCTCCCGGTCGGCCACCGTCTCGAAGTAGGTCAGGAACGGGTGGTGGAAGCCGTGTTGGGCCACGATCCGCAGCACGCCGCCCCCAGGCTCGTAGAGCTGGGCGTTGCCCATCGGCGCCCCGGTGATCTCGAACGCGGCCGAGAGCGCCGCCGACACCACGGACAGCCGCAGGCGCCGGTCGTTCTCCGACAGCGGCGTTGTCGCCAGTTCCCGGGCGATCCGGCGGCCCTCTTCGTCCCCGCTCAGCAGAAGCGGGCGCAGCACCGAACTGTGGGCCCGCTCCACCACCAGTCTGCCGCCCGCGGCGGCTGCCCGCAGGCGGCTGTCGAGGAGCAGGGCCACTCCGTCCGTCCCGCAGAACGTCACCCGGCTCAGGTCCAGCAGCACGCGGCCGGCGGATTCCTCCACGGCGCGGTCCAGCTCGCGGGCCAGGACCGGCACGGAGGCGACGTCCAGCTCGCCGGCCACGCGGATCGTGCTCTGGCCGTCCACCCTGGCGACGCCGACCCGCACGGACCGGGACGACTGGGGCCACTCCACGCCCACCCCGCCCGTGAACCCGCTCGCCAACCCGCTCGCCCTGCACATGTCCGCCCACGGTAGGCCCGATGCCGCTCGCGCCGGAGGCGCTTCACGTCACCGGTCTCCGATGGCACCGATTCGGCCAGAAACGAAAGGTCACTGGCAGGCGTGGCGCTCGCGCCCAGGCGAGTAGAGATGGCTGTCCCGAAACTGTTCGGCGCCCAGCGTGCGGCCCACCATGATGACGGCGGTACGGATCACGCCCGCCGCCTTCACCTGCTCCGCGATCTCGTCGAGGGGCCCCCGCAGGATGAGCTCGTCCGGTCGGGAGGCAAGCGCCACGACGGCCGTCGGGCAGTCGGCCCCGTAGTGCGGCAGGAGTTCCTCGACCACGCGGTCCACGTACTTGGCGGCCAGGTGGAGCACGATCAGGGCCCCGCTGCGTCCCAGCGTGGCCAGGTCCTCGCCCTCGGGCATCGCGGTGGCCCGGTTGGCGATCCGGGTGAGGATGACGGTCTGGCCGACGGTCGGCACCGTCAGCTCCCGCTTGAGCGCCGCCGCGGCGGCCGCGAACGCGGGCACGCCCGGCACCACTTCATAGGGCACTCCCGCCTCGTCGAGGCGCCGCATCTGCTCGTTGACGGCGCTGAAGACGGAAGGGTCGCCCGAGTGCAGACGGGCCACGTCGTGGCCCCGCTGGTGCGCGGTGACGAGCTCGGCGGTGATCTGGTCGATGTCCAGCTGCGCGGTGTCGATCAGGCGGGCGTCCTTCGGACACTCGGCGAGCAGTTCGCGGGGCACCAGACTGCCCGCGTACAGGCACACCCCGCAGGCGGCGAGCGTGCGGGCGCCGCGCACCGTGATCAGGTCGGCCGCACCGGGCCCCGCGCCGATGAAGTACACGGTCATCTGTTGTCTCCTGAGGGTTCTGCGGGGGCTTCTGCTGAGCGATCCGCGGTGGGGGGCGGGCTCGGGGTCGTCGACGGTTTGCGTACGGACCACTGGGTGACCGGCATCGCCTGGCGCCAGCCGGTGAAGCCGCCGACGGGCACGGCGTGCGCGACGGCGAGGCGGACCAGGTCACCGCCGTGTCGGCGGTATCGCTCGGCGAGCAGTGCCTCGGACTCCAGCGTGACGGTGTTGGCGACCAGGCGGCCACCGGTGGGCAGCGCCTCCCAGCAGGCGTCGAGAAGGCCGGGCGCGGTAAGGCCGCCCCCGATGAACACGGCGTCGGGCGTGGGCAGTTCGGCCAGGCTGGCAGGTGCCCGGCCGGTGATCACGCGCAGGGCGGGCACCCCGAGGTGCGCGGCGTTGCGCTCGATGCGCTGCGCCCGTGCCGGGTCGCGCTCCACGGTGATCGCCCGGCAGGAGGGGTGGGTCCGCATCCACTCGATCGCCACGGACCCCGATCCGCCGCCGATGTCCCACAGCAGCTCGCCGGGGGCCGGTGCGAGGACGCCGAGGGTGGCGGCCCGGACGTGGCGCTTGGTGAGCTGCCCGTCGTTCTCGTACGCGTCGTCCGGCAGTCCGGGGACGGCGCCGACGCGCAGGGCGTCGGGGGCGCGTCGGCATTCGATCGCGATGACGTTCAGCGGGTCCCCGGGCGGATGCGCCCAGGTGTCCGCGATTCCTTCGACATGCGCCTCGCCCTCGCCGCCGAGCTGTTCGAGGACGCGGACCGGGCTCGGCCCGAAGCCGTGTTCGCGCAGCAGCGCGGTGACCGCGGCCGGTGTGGAGGCGTCGGCGCTGAGCACAAGGAGCCGCCGGCCGTCGTGCAGGGCCGCGGCGAGGCGGGCGGCGGGCCGCCCGACCAGGGTGATGACCTCGGTGTCCTCCAGCGGCCAGCCGACGCGGGCGCAGGCGTAGGACACGGACGACGGGTGGGGCAGGACGCGCAGCCGGTCGGGGCCGAGGACCTCTGTGAGAGCTCGGCCGATTCCGTAGTACATCGGGTCGCCACTGGCCAGGACGGCGATCTTGCTGCCCGCGTGCGCGGCGAGCAGGTCCGCAACGGCGGGCCTCAGCGGCGAGGGCCACGGCACGCGCCGCCCCGTGCACTGCGAAGGGAGTAGGTCCAGTTGGCGCCGACCGCCGATCAGGACCTGAGCCTCGGTGAGTTCCGTGCGCGCCGCGTCGGGCAGTCCCGCCCACCCGTCGGCTCCGATGCCCACCACGCTCACTGCGGGCGGGACGGGGTGTGCGGTGGGGGCGGGGGTCACGGACGGTACCTCGGTCTTCGGGGGCTGGCGCACTCGAACTCTACTGTCCGACCGCGCTCGGCCACCGGCCAGGTGGCCGGGTCCGGCACCGAATGGCCGGGCCCGGCCACGTGAGGCGCTCGAATGCGGTTGTCCGGCTCTGTGGCATCGCACTACCTTTGCGGCGTGGATCTCTTCTCACGCTCATGGACGGCGCTGCGCACGGCCGTCGCCGAACTCCCGGACGAGGACTTCGCGCGGCCCTCCGGCTGCACCGGGTGGCTCGTGCGGGACCTGGCGTGCCATCTCGTCATCGACGCCCAGGACGTCCTGATCACCCTCGTGACCCCCGCCGACAGGGAGCCGACCCGCACCGCGTCGACCTACTGGGACGTCACCACGACGCCGCCGACCGGCGAGGACCCGCTCGACGCGCTGACCGTCCGCCTCGCCGCCGCGTACGAGGAGCCCTGGCTGCTCAAGTTCCACCTCGACGACGTCGGCTCCGCCGCGGGCCGCGCCGCCGAACTCGCCGATCCCGGCGCCCGGGTGAGCACCCGCGACGAGGTCCTCACCGCGGGCGACTACCTCATGACGTACGTCATGGAATGGACCCTGCACCACCTCGACCTGATCGCGCACCTCCCGCACGTGGCCGGACCGCCCCCGGAGTGCCTCGCCCGGAGCCGCGAGATGCTGGAGGAGATCGCCGGCGCCGTGTTCCCCGCGTCGTTCTCCGACACGGACGCGCTGCTCATCGGCACCGGACGGCGTACCCCCACCGACGCGGAACAGACCGAACTGGGCGGCCTTGAAGGTCTGGCCGCGAAGCTCCCGCTCGTACTCGGATGACCGTCACTCAGCTGTGACCAGCAACGAGTCCAGGCGCAGGCCGAGTTCCTCCCCTGCGTGCTCCGGCCCTGCCAGGGTGATGGTCACGGGGGTCACCTTCCCTCCGCGTACGGCGAAGGGGCCGACGGCGCGCCGGGTCAGGTCCGCGCCCTTCACCACCCGGGAGTGCTTGCCGACCTGAACCCGGTAGACCGCCTCCGGCCTCGCCTCGCCTCGGACCTCCACCGACAGCCGCTCGGCTCGGGTGGCGCTGATATGGCCGGTGTGCCGCACTGTGGTGCGGTGGGTGCTCGAGTAGCTGCCGTCGTCGGCGTAGCTGTAGCCGTGCTCGATGTCGGCGGTGTCCAGGACGGCGGCCTTGTCCGGGCCGAGGGCGACCGTGTGCTCCGGAATGATCCGAAGCTTGCCGCCGAGTTCGACCTTCACCACGGGCAGCACCTGGTCGCGCGGGCTCTCGGGCAGCGTCACGACGAGGTCGTCCCCGTCCCGACGCCAGTCGAGCCGGTCCTTCGAGCCGTCCTCGTGGACCTTGCGTACGGAGGTGGCCAGGCCCGGCAGCCGAAGCTCACCGGACTTGGGCCACTTGGACACGTGCAGGAACAGGTCGCGGTCGTTGACGGTGACCTCGCCCCAGGGCCGGCCCCCGAAGCGGGTGGCCGATGCGCCGAGTACGGCGTCGGGGTGGCGATCCAGCCAGTCGCCCATGCCGCGCAGGACGTCCGCCTCGAACTCCACGACGGAACCGTCGCCGCGCGGGCCGATGTTGAGCAGGTAGTTGCCACCGCGGGCGCGCACGCCGGTCAGTCCGCCGACGAGGTCCCTGATCTTGCCGGGCAGGTCGTCCCGCTTCTGCCAGCTGCGGTAGCCCCAGGTGTCGTGGTAGATCGACGCGGGTGTCTGCCAGGCGCCGTCGAGCGCCACCGCGGGGATCTCGTTGTCGCCGAGGGTCCGGAAGTCGCCCTTGTTGTTCCACACCCGGCTGTTGATCGCCGCCTTCGGCTGGAGTTCACGGACGATCCCGGCGAATTTCCGGCTCTGAGCGGCGGTGGGCGAGGACATGTCGAACCACACCTCGGCGATGTCCCCGTACTTGGTCATCAGCTCACGGAGCTGCCCCTCGATGACCGGCTCCATCGATGCGGGGATCGGATTGTTGTTGTCGCCGTCGAAGTCGTGGCCTTGGTGCCAGTCGACGAGCGAGAAGTAGAAGCCGAACTTCAGCCCCTGGCTGCGGCATTCGTTCGCGAGCGCCTTCAGCGGGTCCTTGCCGTAGGGGGTCGCGTCGACGACGTCGTAGCCGGTGGTGTCGGTGTCGAACATGGAGAATCCGTCGTGGTGCTTGCTGGTGATGACCACGTAGCGCATCCCCGCCCGCTTCGCGAGGGAGCAGATCTCCGCGGGGTCGAACCGGTCGGGCCGGAACCGCTCGGCCACTTCCAGGTACTCATCCTCGGAGATGTCGGCCCACATCTGGATCTGTTCGCTGTAGCCCTTGGTGACCGGCTTGCCCTTCCACACGCCTCCCAGCTCGGAGAACAGGCCCCAGTGGATGAACATGCCGAACTGGAGCTGCTGCCAGGCCGCGAGGTCCTTGTCGTCGCTGGGCTCGATCTCGCCGGGAATGCCTTGCGTACGTGGGCCGTCGGCCCGGTCCGGCTGCGTGGCGACCGCTGCGGCGACCGCCGGGTGAGGGCTTGCCACTGCTGCTCCGGCGGCGAGCAGGAGGGCAAGCATGACGCCGATCACCTTGCGCATCACGAATCTCCTCTACGACTGCCCCAGGTCCCGGATTGATTCATCGGATGTTAAGGGCCCTTCTGAGTGTCCTGTGCGTCACGAGGGAGACATGGGGGCGGGTACATCGGATGTTAGAGGCACGATGACGCGACGTCACCACCCCCGACGGACCGGCTTGCGACAGATACCGGTTTCTATGTGGCGACGCTCAACTGGCGCTTCTCTATTGAGTGTTCAGTCATAGCCATGCTAGAAACCGTTTACTCTCCACCCGTCGCACGGATGGCACACAGCCCCGCGAGCCCCCTCCCCCCACTCGCAAGGAGCCCCCACATGCGCAAGCGAAACGGCGCGCTCACGGCCGCCGCCTCTTCTCTGGTCCTGCTCACCGCCGCCCCCGCCGACGCCTCCGTCATCTGGGACGGGGACGCCTCCGGAGGGACCGGCGTGTTCTCATCGACCCTCTGCGACGCCCCCGGCAGCGTCTCCACGCAGGACAACGGCGACGGCCGCGGCCAGGTCTTCAAGTTCAACAAGCCGCTCGGCCTCCAGCGCTGCGAGGCCCACGGGATCAGCGTCGGCGGTTCGCGGTACACGTTCAAGAACAACTCGACGTACTGGATCGGCTGGGACACCTCCACCAACACCCCGGACGCGGGCACGATCTTCCAGTGGAAGTCGTACGGCACCAACGATCAACACCAGCAGAACTACCCGGTGTTGATGAAGGTCGAGGGCGGCGTGCTCAAGCTGTTCCACATCGAGGTCGGCGAGAAGTGGACGCTGAAGTGGTCGACACCCGTCACGACCAGTACGTACAAGCGCATCGTGCTCGGCATCCACACCTCGTCCGACGCCTCCGACGGCTGGGTGACGGCCTTCTACAACGGCACCAAGGTCGCCGAGTTCTCCGGTCGCACCTGGGACGACCTGGGCAACGACACCCGGTTCGGCTCCTACGGCTCCGAGGTCAAGGACAAGCGCGTCATCAACTGGGTCGACGGACTCAAGGTCGGCACGGCGTACGGAGACGTGGACAACTAGGGCCTCTCGTTCGGACCAGGCCGGATCAGCCGTCCTTCGACCAGCTCCAGCAGGCTCTCGCGATGGCGTTCGCGCAGGGCCCGGTCGTGGGTGACCATCACCACCGGCCCAGTGAACTGCCGTACGGCTTCCTGTAGTTGCTCGACGAGAGCCAGGCTGAGGTGGTTGCTGGGCTCGTCGAGCAGCAGGAGGCTGGGGCGCCGTGAGAACAGCAGCGCGAGTTCGAGCCTGCGCAGCTGGCCGACGGAAAGCCGGTTCACCGGGACGTCGAAGTCCGCGATCCCGAACAGACCGAACCGGGTCAGCTCCCTCGCGGCGTCGTCGACATAGGCGGCGCGGTGTGCGGCGAAGGTGTCCAGTACGCCGCGCCGCTCCTGGAAGAAGTCACTCTCCTGTGGCAAGTACCCGATGCTCAGCCCCGGTTCACGTACGACCGTCCCCGCGTCGGGGGCCCGAAGGCCTGCCAGGACGGACAGGAGCGTGGACTTGCCCGCGCCGTTCGGTCCGGTGATCACGTGCAGCGAACCAGGAGCGAGCTCCAGGTCCACACCACGCACGACATCGCCGACGACCAGGCCTTCGGCCCGGAGCAGCGCTCCGTCGGGCAGCTCGGCACTCTCGCTCTCCGGCGCCTTGAAGGCCAGCGGCTGGGGCGGGCGCCGCACTTCCTCGTCGAGGAGCCGCCCCAGTCGCTGCCGAGCCGCGCGGGTCGCGCGGGCCGCGGCAGCCTGGGCAGCGCCTCCGGCGAGGTTGTAGGACAGCTTGTCGCTGTCCCGCATCCCGCCGAAGGTGCGGCCGGTCCTGTCGGCCTTGTCGAGCCGTCGCCGGGTCTCCGCCAGCTCCTGGCGCCAGTCGCGGTACTCCTGCCACCAGCGTGCTTGCGCGGCGGCGCGTTCGTCGAGGTAGTCGCGGTAGCCGCCGCCGTAGCGCACGGTGGTGCCGCGAGGGCCGTCCAGGTCGACGATGGCGGTGACGGCGGTGTCAAGCAGTACGCGGTCGTGGGACGCGATGAGGCAAGGCCCCTGGTACTGGGCCAGCCACGGGACGAGCCAGTCCACCGCGCGGTCGTCGAGGTGGTTCGTCGGCTCGTCGAGGAGCAGCCCGGCCGGTTCGGCGAGGACCAGTTCGACGAGCGCCAGGCGGGATCGCTCACCGCCCGACAGCGTCTCGGTGGGCCGTTGCCGGTCCAGGGCGCCGAGACCGAACACGTCCAACACCTCGCCGACGCGGGCGTCGAGTTCCCAGCCGCCCCGTCGGGCGAACTCGTCCTGGAGCCGCCCGTACTCACTGAGCACCTCGCTCAGATCGTCCTTTCCCGATGACATCAACTGTTCGGCTGCGCGCATGCGTTCGGTCATGTCGCGGAACTCGGCGGTCGCCCGCGCGAGCACGTCCTCGATGGTGAGACCGGCCGGGAAGCCGGGCTCCTGCGGCAGGAACCCCACCTGGCCCGCGACCGCCCGCACGACCTGACCCCGCTGCAGCGGCAGTTCACCGGCGATGGCGCGCAGCAACGTCGACTTGCCCCGGCCGTTCTCGCCGATCAGGCCGACCCGCTCGCCCCGGGACACCTTCAGCGAGACATCGCGCAGCACCGTCCGGTCCCCGAGCACGCAGTGCACGTTCTCGGCGAGGAGGTGCGCGGAGCGGTGGTCACCGGACAGGACGTCCTGCGCACCGGGACGACCCGCGTTCGTTTCGGACATCGTGAGGGGCTCCTGTCTTACGTTGCCGAGAACCGTTGGAGGAGGACCGTGGATGGACGGGCGGGGAGCCGCGTGCCACCGGTCGGCTTGCCGCCTTCCGCGTGGGCCCTTCAGTCGGCCAACGGTGTTCCGCAGCGGGCGCAGTAGAGGGCATCGCGTTCGGCGGCGAGACGGCCGCACTCGGGACAGACCCGGCCGAGCAGACACACCGGCTCTCCCGCGTCGAAGCCACCGGCGGTATCCGTACCGGTACCACGGGCCGGGCGGCGGCGGTGGGCCGTCGTGTAGACGAGCCCCTCCTCCCCAGCGTCCACGCGGCGGGTGGCCCCCGCGGGAAGCCAGGCGAGGGAACCGGGCGTGAGCTGCCAGTTCGCGTCCTGGGTGCGGAGTTCACCGGTGCCGGTCAGCACGGTGAGCAGGACGCCGAAGTCGTCCTCCGCGTGCTCGCCGGTGCTCGCACCCGGAGCCAGCCGGACGGCGTCGGCGTCGAGATCCCGCGTACGGCCGCCGAGCGACCACAGGACGCTGATCTGCCCCCGCCCGACGGCCGTGGTCTGTTCGGGCCCGACGAACACCGGAGCGGCGGGGGCGGGGGTGCTCATGCGGGCTCCAGTCAGCGGAGGCGGGCGACGGGCTCAGACTCTGGGTCGGCTGCGGCGCCGACGGGATTCGAACCCGCGGACAGGGAAGGACAAGGCCCGCCCGGCTCCCGTCAGTCGGCGTGAGAGGGGCTTCCCCCACGCCGATCGCAATGGACCGCTCTGCCACGGCGCCGCAACCTGCGGGACCGCGCGATCCCGCTCCGGTGAGAATAGGTTCAGCGCCCGGCGCGGGCGAGTTCATTATCGCCGCGCGATCGCCACGCGTCCGCCCGGGTCACTCCCCCGCGCGCATCAGCAGACGTCCCTGACGGAACTGCCGCTCGCCCTCTTCCGGCTCGCACAGCATCCGGCTGACCTCGGCGAACCCGGCGTCGCGGGCCATTCCCGCGAGGGCGTCGATCGGCCACCGGTACGCGGTCGCCACCTTGTGGTCGAACGGCGTGACCGGCTCCTCCTCCGACTCGAAGAAGGCGAACAGGAGGTGACCGCCGGGTGCGAGTACCCGGCGGAACTCGGTGAAGTACGCAGGCAGGTCCCGGGGTGGCGTGTGGATGATCGAGTACCACGACACGATGCCGTTCACCCCACCGTCGACCAGGTCCAGGGCGTCCATGGAACCGACATCGAACCTCAGGTCCGGGAAGTTCCCACGGGCGAGATCGATCATCACCGGCGACAGGTCGACACCGGAGACGTCCAGGCCCAGATCCCGCAGGTGCGCCGTCACCTGCCCAGGGCCGCATCCCAACTCGGCCACGGGTCCGGCGCCGTTGGTCAGCACGAGCTCGGCGAACGCGGCGAGCAGCGCACGATCCAGCGGACGGGCGTCGAGAGCGTCACGGAACAATTCGTCATAGAGGACGGCGACGGCATCGTAGGCATCCGCCGTCGTGCTCAGGTAGGAGGGAGTCTCAGTCACGAGCGAGAAATCTAGTCCCGCACTCACCGCCGTGGCTACGTGGATTCCGAGGACGTGGCGTGGCCCCTCAGCCTCTGCGGCGTGGCAGGCGTACCACCTGGACGAAGAAGTCGTCGATCTGGCGTACCGCGGCGATGAACTGGTCGAGGTCGACCGGCTTGGTGACGTAGGCGTTCGCGTGCAGTTTGTAGCTGCGCAGGATGTCCTCCTCCGCCGCCGACGTGGTGAGTACCACCACCGGGATGTCCTTCAGGTCCGGGTCCGACTTGATCTTCTCCAGGACCTGGCGCCCGTCGTACTTGGGGAGGTTGAGGTCGAGCAGGATGAGGTCGGGACGCGGTACTCCGACGTACTCACCGCGCTGATAGACGAAGTCGAGCGCTTCCTCGCCGTCCCGGGCCACGTGCAGCTTGTTGCGGATCTTGTTGTCCTCGAAAGCCTCGCGCGTCATCAGCTCGTCGCCCGGGTCGTCCTCCACGAGAAGCACATCGATCGGCGTGGCAGAAGGGGTGGTCATGTCAGGGCCTTCTCCTCGGTGCGGGGTGCGGTGTCCTCCGCGGTGTCGGCGGCGGTGTTGGCGTCGGTGCCGGTGTCGGCGGCGGTGTTGGCGTCGGTGCCGGTGTCGGTGCCGTACGGCAGGGTGAAGCAGATACGCGTTCCTCCGGCATAGCCGCTGTCCACCCAGATGTGGCCGCCGTGATGTTCGACGATCTTCTTGCACAGTGCAAGGCCGATGCCGGTGCCCCCGTAGGCGTCGCGGCCGTGCAGCCGCTGGAAGATCACGAAGACCTTCTCCGCGAACTCCTCGGGGATACCGATGCCGTTGTCGGTGACGCGGAGATTCCAGGCACCGGAGCTCTCGTCCGCCTCGCAGGTGATCCGGATCCGCGGGGTGCGCTCGGGGTGGTGGAACTTGACGGCGTTGCCGACGAGGTTCTGCCAGAGCATCGTCAGGAGCGTCGGGTCGCCGATGACCTCGGGCAGCTTCCCGGGGCGTTCGACGAGCGCGCCGGTGTCCTGGACGGAGGCGTCCAGGTTGGCCAGCGCTCTGCTGAGGGACTGGTCGAGGTCGACGGGCACCCGGGCGTCGTTGAGGCGCCCGACACGGGAGAAGGTGAGCAGGTCGTTGATGAGGACCTGCATGCGCTTGGCGCCGTCGACCGCGAAGTCGATGTACTGCTTGGCCCGGTCGTCGAGCGCGTCCGCGTACCGCTTCTCGAGGAGCTGGCAGAAAGAGGCGACCTTGCGCAGCGGCTCCTGCAGATCGTGGGAGGCGACGTAGGCGAACTGCTCCAGTTCGGCGTTGGAGCGGCGGAGTTCCACGGCCTGGGAGTCCAGTTCGGCCGCCTGCTGGGTCAGCGCGTCCCGCTGGCGGCGTGAGGCTTCCAGTTCCTCCACGATCTGCTGCCGCATATCCTCCACGTCCGCTGCCACCGCCCTGAGGTCCGCGGGACCGTCGACCGTGATGACGTGGTCGAAATCGCCGCGCGCCACCTGCCGCGATGAGACGCGCAGAGCCTCCAGGGGACGGGCCACCAGTGTGTGCACCAGGAACGCCAGGGCGGCCCCGGCAAGGACGAAGACCGCCACCATGGCACCGAGGATCGCGGTCCGCACCGAGCGGGTGCTGTCCAACTCGTCCTTGCCGACCTCGACGGCCCGGGCCAGGTCGGCGTTCTGCGCGGACCACACCGTGCGGATCCGGTCGAAGACCTCCTTGCCGCGCCCTGCGTTCTCCTCGGCGACCGAGCTTGGTGCACCGGGCGTGACCTCGGACACCAGCGGTTCGGCGTACGCGCGCCGCCAGTCCGCCGCCTCCCGCTGGACCGCGTCGAGGTCCGCCATCAGCCGGGGCCTGTCTTCGATGAGGTCGCGCAGCCGAGCGGCAGCGCGGGCCTCGTCCCGTTTGCCCTGGGTGTAGGGATCCAGGAACTGGCGGTCGGCGGTGATGGCGTAGCCCCGGACGCCGGTCTCCTGGTTCACCAGAGCGGTCTGCAGTCGGTACGCCTGCGTTCGGGCCGGCTGGAGGCGATCGACCAACTGGTCGGTCACGTCCGCGGTCTGCCCCAGTAGGCGGGCGCCGACCACGGTGCCGGCCACCACCAGGAGCACCATCAGTGCCAGCACCAGCTGGAACCAGCCCCGCACCGTCAGACGACGGCCGATCCATGCCCTGCTCGTCGTCTCAGCCACGGCGTTGCTCCCCGATGCCGTTCTTGTGGCGGCCCCCGGCCACAGTTTCCGTCCGCCCGTCTGCGTCTCTGTCCCCGTCGTTCCCGTCGTTCCCGTTGTTCCCGTTGTTCCCGTCGTTCCCGTCGTTCCCGCCGTTCCCGCCGTTCCCGTTGTTCCCGTCTTCGGCGCCACGCCAGCGCAGGTGAACCACGGCCACGTCGTCGGCCAGACCGCCCTGTGCTTCGGCGAGGTCCTCGGCCCGCTGGATCAGCGTGTCGACAAAAGCCTCGGGTGCCAGCGCGGTCAACTCCCTTGCCAGGCCGAGTAGTCCCGCTTCACCCAACCGCTCGCGGCCATGGCCGACATGCCCTTCGAAGAGACCATCGGTGAACAGCACCAGGGCCGAGCCGGCCGGAAGAGGAAATTCCTCGACCGGCCAGAGCAGAACGCCCGGCGCGACGCCCAGGGCAGGACCGCCGGCCACCTCCACCCACTCGACGCCGCCCTCGACGGTGCGCAGCAGCATCCCGGGGTGGCCGGCGCGCGTCACCCGCACGTGCTGTGCCCCCGCCGGGACGGAGAGACTCGTCAGCGTGGCGAAGACGTACGGCTTCACCCGCTCCGCCAGCATGATCTCCTCGAGCCGAACCACTTGTTCGGGGCCGGTGATGCCGCTGAGCACCAGCGTGCGCCAGGCGATGCGCAGTGCCACGCCGAGGGCCGCCTCGTCGGGCCCGTGGCCGGAGACGTCCCCTATGAGCGCGTGCACGGTGCCGTCCGCGCTCTGCACGATGTCGTAGAAGTCGCCGCCAAGGAGGGCTCGGGCGCGGCCGGGCCGGTAGCGGGCCACGACGTCGACGCCCGCGCTCCTCAGCAGTGGCCTGGGCAGCAGTCCCCGCTCCAGCCTGGCGTTCTCCTGTGCCTGCATCTGGCTGGCCTGCAGGGCGACGGCCGCCTGCTCGGCCTGTTTGCGCTGGATCGCGTAGCGCACGGCCCGGCCGAACAGCTCCGGTTCGACACGGCCCTTGACGAGGTAGTCCTGGGCCCCAGCGGCCACGGCGGCGAGGCCGGTCTCCTCCTCCGCGAGGCCCGTGAGCACGACGACGGCGACCTGTTCGGCATGGGACTGGATCACGGAGACGGCTTCCAGCCCCCGGGCATCCGGCAGATGCAGGTCGAGCAGCACGCAGTCCGGCATCTCGAAGGCCAGCGCCTCACGCGCCTGGGCCATGGAACGCACCCACTGCAGTCGCATCTTCAAAGCACTGTCCGCGACGAGCTCCTCGACCAGGAGGGCATCGCCGGGATCGTCCTCGACCAGAAGCACCGACGGCTGCGGCACCTGCCGGTCCGCTACGGTGTCGCTCTCGGCGGCTGAACGCATGCCTGAAGTCCACGGCTGTGACGCCACCGCCAGCTCCCGTCTTCCCCACCCGGTAAGTCCGCCTGGCTGTGCGGCCGTTGCCGACGTCAACCATCGCGGTCACCGGATCTTCGCACAATGCACACACCGGTCGGTAGCGAACCCGCAAGCCGGGAGTCACCGAACGGCGGACGTGGTGCGGGGTCTCCCTCGCAGGCATGTGCCGCGACCGCGAGGATCACGGGGAGGGCGTGTCCGGCGGGGCGATACACCGGCCGTCGTCACTGACCCGCCGTCACCGGCCCATCCGCCCGTCCGTCACTGGCCCACCTGTCCATCACTGGCCCACCCTGCCGTCGATGCACTCGCGCAACAGGTCGGCCTGCCCGCAGTGACGGGCGTACTCCTCGATCCTGTGCACCATCAGCTCCCGGACGGCGAACCCGTCCTTCCCCAGGCGCTCGCCCAGATCCGGATGCCGGGCCAGCGCGGCGTCCGTCGCGGCCTGTTCGCGCGCCAGATCGGCGTATGCGGCATCGACCTGGGCCTGCTCTGCGACAGCTCCGTCGAAGTCCGCGTCGCGCTTGCCGTACAGCTTCGGCAGCGGGTCTCCGTCGCTGATCCAGTTGCGCCAGTCCCGTTCCACCTCGGCCAGGTGTCGGAGCAGGCCGAGCAGCGACATCGTCGACGGCGGAACCGAACGCCGGGCCAGCTGCTCGGCGTCCAGGCCGTCGCACTTCATCCGCAGAGTCATGCGGTAGTTCGTCAGGAAGTCTTCCAGCGTGGCCAGCTCCCCGTCCGGACTGACTCCGTCGCTGTTGCGGGGGTCGTCGTCCGGGTCGGCCCACATGTCGGGGTAGGTGGTTGCCCGGCTCCACCGTTCAGGTTCGTCGCTCATGCGCGCCATGGTCGCCCGCGAGGAGCGGGGGCGCTACTGACTTTCGCGGTCGGCCGCCGCGCGGGGCGCTTACTTGCCGTGCTGCTCGATCTGGATCAGGTTGCCGCAGGTGTCGTCGAGGACGGCGGTGGTGACCGGGCCCATCTCCAGCGGCTCCTGGGTGAAGAACACCCCGAGCTCACGCAGCCGCTCGAACTCCGCCACGACGTCCTCCACGGCGAAGGCGGTGGCCGGGATGCCGTCCTCGACCAGCGCCGTCTTGTACGGCCGCACAGCGGGGTGGCCGGAGGGCTCGAGGAGCAGTTCGGTCCCGTCGGGGTCTTCCGGCGAGACAACGGTCAGCCACCGGTCCCCTTCCTCGCTGACCACGACGTCGTGCTTCTTCACGAAGCCGAGGACATCGGTGTAGAAGCGCGCGGCCTTTTCCTGGTCATCGACGAAGACGCTGGTCAGATGGATCCTCATGGGGTGTTCTCCGGTGCATCGGGCTTGAGCCATCGGGTCACAATGACCTCAAGAGGTTCGGTGTTCAGGTCGTGGAACTTGTAGCGGCCTTGGCGACGCGAATGGACCAGGCCCGCGGATTCCAGTACGGCCAAGTGCTGGCTGATCGCCTGACGGGACAGCCCCAGGCCGTGCTTGTTCGTCAGCCGGGCGCATATCTCGAACAGGGTCTGACCGTCCCGTTCCACCAGCTCATCGAGGATGTGCCGACGGGTGGGATCGGCGAGCGCCTTGAAAACATCCTCCGCCATGACCCTCACCATAGGCAAGTCGCGACTTGCCTATCAAGTGGGAGCGGCATGTCGTGCGCAGTGCCGCACCGCACCGCACCGCGCCGCGCCGCGCCGCGCCGTCAGCGCCAGTCGGGAGCGCCCGCGACGGGCGAAAGGAGACTCTCGATCTTTCCCTGGATCTCCCGCATGACGGACACGATGCGCCCCTGATGTACGTCGGTGAGCCGGGCCACGGGTACCGAGCAGCTGATGGCGTCGACGGCCGGCGCGTCGTACCGCAGGGCGAACCCGAAGCCGGCGATGCCGCTCACCGTCTCCTCGCAGTCGATGGCGTAGCCGCGCTCACGCACCCGCCCGAGGTCGGCCAGCAGGGCGGCCCTGCCGGTGTGCGTGCTCTGCGTGAAGGCAGTCAATGGACCTTCAGGGAGCTGGAGTTCGCCATCCGGACGCTCGGCGAGCAGCGCCTTCCCCAGGGCTCCGGCGTGTGCGGGGACGCGGCGGCCGACCCGGCTGATGGTGCGCAGATACTCGTGGGACTCGCGGGTCGCGAGATACACGACGTGCGGGCCGTCGAGCCGCGCCAGGTGGATCGTCTCCCCCAAGGCGCCCGAGGCCTCGTCCAGGTACGGACGGATGACGCGCACCCGCTCATCGCTGTCGAGATAACTCGTGCCGGTGAGCAGCGTGCGGATACCGATGCCGTAGAGCGATCCGGTGGTGTCGGTGCGCACCCAGCCGCAGTCGATCAGGGTCCGCAGCAGCTGGTACATGCTGCTGCGCGGTACGTCCAACTCCTCGGCGAGCTCGTCCAGGCGGGCCGGCCGTTCGGCACGTTCGGCGAGCAGTTCAAGGAGCGCGACGGTGCGCAGCGCCGACTTCACCCCGCGAACGCCTGGGCCGGACCCGCGGTCCGTTCTGCTGTCCGCCATCCGCCCATCGTAGATCCGCGGCGCCTGGCCATTGACCCCGATCGTTCATGACTCTAGCCTCCATTCTCATACGTGGACGCCATCTGCATATAGAGATGAGTTTCGTGAACCAGCACAGCACGAACAAGCCCAGCGCGAAGGCCAGTACGAAGACCGGTACGAAGACCGGTACGAAGGCCAGCACGAGGCCCAGTACGCAGCCCCAGGATGTTGTCGCCCAGCGACTGCGGGAAGGCATGGCGCACGGCGTTCTCTCCTTCCCGCTCACGAGCATGGGGAGCGACGGCAGCCTGGACCTGGAGTCCTACCGCTCCTATCTGACCGCCCAGTTGGCCACCCGGCCCGGCGCCGTGTTCCCCGCATGCGGAACCGGCGAGTTCTTCTCGCTCGACGAAGAGGAGTACCGCGCGGTCATCCGGGTCACGGTCGAGGTCGCCGACGGCCGTCTACCGGTGGTCGCGGGCACCGGATACGGCTGGGCCCAGTCGCTGCGGTTCGCCCGGATCGCCGAGGAGGAGGGCGCGGACGCCCTGTTGGTCATGCCCCACTACCTGGTCGAGGCGTCGCAGGACGGCCTGGTGGAACAGCTGCGCCGCATCTCCACAGGCACCCGGCTGCCCCTCATCGCCTACCAGCGCGGGCAGGTCACCTTCAACGCCGGGGCCGTGCGCAGGATCGCACAGATACCCGGCGTCATCGGCCTCAAGGACGGGCACAGCGACCTCGATCGGTTGCAGCGCCTCACCCTCGCCGCCCCCGACGACTTCCTCTTCTTCAACGGCGCCGCCACGGCGGAGATCCAGGCCCGCGCCTACGCCACCGTCGGCGTCCCGGCCTACTCATCAGCCGTCCACGCCTTCGCCCCCGAGATCGCCGATGCCTTCTTCACCGCGATGCGGGAGCGGGACGACACGGCGATGGACCGGCTGCTGCGGGAGTTCTACGTCCCGCTCGTCGAGCTGCGCGACCGGGCACCGGGGTACGCCGTCTCGCTGGTCAAGGCCGCCGCACGGCTGCGCGGTCTCCCCGTCGGCCCGGTGCGCGCGCCCCTCACCGACCCGAGTCCGGACGACCTCGCCGACCTGGAGAAGGTCCTCGACGCGGGTCTTGATCTGGTCTCGGCGGCACGGCACAGGGCCTGATCCGCCTCACCGCCCGTCCTGCCCGCCACGTTCGTACGGCCCGACACCGCCGTCTGCAGGCGACTTGATCCACAGTTCAAAGGGGAACTGAAATGCCGCTCGTCGTAGTCGGGGTCAGCGTCTTGATCCTGCTGTTCCTCATGACCCGGTTGAAACTGAACGGCTTCGCCGCCCTCCTGGTCGTGGCGGTCGGCGTCGCGCTGGTGCAGGGGATCCCGGTGGCCACGATCCCGGACGTCCTCTCGGAGGGCATCGGCGGCCAGATCGGCGACACGATGCTGGTCATCGGGCTCGGCGCGATGGTCGGCCGCGTCATGGGGGACTCCGGTGCCGCACAACGCATCGCCAACAAGATGCTCGACGCGTTCGGACCGCGGTGGGTCCAAGTGGCCATGGTGGTCACGTCCATGCTCATCGGCGTGACCATGTTCTACGAGGTCGCCTTCATCATCATCGTGCCCATCGCGTTCACCCTCGTACGCGTCACGGGGGCGAAGCTGCTGTGGATCGGGCTTCCGATGTCCATCACGCTCTCCACGATGCACAGCTTCCTGCCGCCGCATCCCGGCCCCACCGCCGTGGCCGCGACGTTCCACGCGTCCGTGGGCCTGACGCTGGTCTACGGCCTGTTCATCGCGATACCCGCCGGTGCGCTGATCGCCCTGGTGTGGCCGCGGCTGCCGTTCATCAAGGCGATGAACCCCTCCATTCCCAAGGGCCTGGTCAGCGAGCGCGAGTTCACCGACGAGGAGATGCCCGACCTGGGCTGGGCCCTGACCGTGGCACTCTTCCCCGTCGTACTGATCGCCGGTGCCTCGGTGACCGAGATGGCCGCCTCCGGCGAGAGCCCGTTCCTCCACTTCATCACCTTCATCGGCTCGGCACCGATCGCGCTGCTCCTCACTCTCCTCCTTGCCATCTGGGCGTTCGGGCCGCGCATCGGCCGCAGCCTGGCCGACGTCAGTGCTTCCTGTTCGTCGGCGGCGGGGGCAATGGCCATGATCCTGCTCGTGATCGGAGCGGGTGGCGCCTTCAAGAACGTCCTGGTCGAAGGGGGCATCTCCGACCACATCAAGGACACCACTCACGGCTGGTCCATCTCACCGCTCATCCTCGCGTGGCTCATCGCGGTGATCCTGCGCATAGCCCTCGGCTCCGCCACGGTCGCGGTCGTCACCGCCTCCGGCGTGGTGCTGCCGCTCCTGGCGGGCAGCGGCGTCCACCCCGAGATGCTCGTGCTCGCCGTCTCCTGCGGTTCGATCGCCTTCTCGCACGTCAACGATCCCGGATTCTGGCTGTTCAAGGAGTACTTCAACCTCTCGGTCATCGAAGCGATCAAGGTCCGCACCACCTACACGACGGTGCTCGCGGTCCTCGGCCTCGGCGGCGTCCTCGCGGTGGAGTGGGCCCTGGACGTCCTCAGCCTCTGAACCACCGCCCGGCCACCACCCCGCCCTCCCCGCGCCCCCTATCTGAGGAATCTTTGATCATGAACAGGCAGCCGACCGTCACCGCGTTCAACGTCTACCCGGTCGCAGGACGGGACTGCATGGAGCTGAACCTCTCCGGCGCACACGGCCCCTACTTCACCCGCAACATCGTGGTCCTGAAGGACTCCGAAGGCCGCACGGGCCTGGGTGAAGTGCCGGGCGGCGAGAAGATCACCCAGACCCTGCGTGACGCCGAGTCCCTCGTCGTCGGCGCCCGCGTCGGTGACTACAAGCGCGTCCTGCGCGAGATCGGCGGCCGTTTCGCCGACCGTGACGCCGGCGGGCGGGGCGCGCAGACCTTCGACCTGCGCACCGCGGTCCACGCCGTCACCGCCGTCGAGTCCGCGCTGCTCGACCTCCTGGGCCGGCACCTGGAGGTCCCCGTCGCGGCGCTGCTCGGCGACGGACAACAGCGCGACTCGGTCCGCGTCCTCGGCTACCTCTTCTACGTCGGCGACCCCGACCGCACCGATCTGGAGTACGTCCGCGAGCCCGAATCCCCCGTCGACTGGCACCGCATACGGCACGAGCAGGCCTTGTCCCCCGACGCGATCGTCCGGCAGGCCGAAGCCGCCTACGACCGCTATGGATTCCGGGACTTCAAGCTCAAGGGCGGGGTCCTGGAGGGCGCCGAAGAGGTCGCTGCCGTACGCGCGCTGAAGGACCGCTTCCCCCAGGCCCGGATCACCCTCGACCCCAACGGCGCATGGTCCCTGCGTGAGGCGATCGAGCTGTGCACGCCCCTGACCGGCACGCTCGCCTACGCCGAGGACCCCTGCGGTGCCGAGGACGGCTACTCGGGCCGCGAGGTCCTTGCCGAGTTCCGCCGGGCCACGGGACTGCCGACCGCCACCAACATGGTCGCCACCGACTGGCGGCAACTGACCCACGCCCTGGCCCTGCAGTCGGTCTCCATCCCGCTGGCGGATCCGCACTTCTGGACCATGCAGGGCTCCGTGCGCGTGGCTCAGCTGTGCAACGCGATGGGGCTCACCTGGGGATGCCACTCCAACAACCACTTCGACATCTCCTTGGCCATGGTCACCCACTGCGGGGCCGCGGCCCCGGGCGACTACAACGCCCTGGACACCCACTGGATCTGGCAGGAGGGCCTGGAGCGCCTCACCACCGCCCCGCCCCGCATCGTCGACGGGGAGATCGCCGTGCCCGACGCCACCGGCCTGGGCATCGAGCTCGACATGGACCGTCTGCTCGCGGCCCACGACCTCTACCAGCGAAAGGCGCTGGGCGCGCGCGACGACGCCACCGGCATGCGCTACCTCATCCCCGACTGGCAGTTCGACAACAAGCGGCCCTGCCTGGTGCGGTGAGACGAATTCCGTCGATTCGGTCGGTCCGCCAGTTGCGACGGTTCCGACGGTTCCGTCGACTGCCAGGCCTAGGTGTATTGCCCTGAGAGGTTGGGGACGCGCTCGAGTCGAGGGCAGGGGACTCGACTTCGTCGTTCTCGGTCAGTGCGGTGAGCACCGGACCTGGTCGCGGGCAGCCGCACGTCAGGGCTTCGCAGCCCGGCGCACCGCACCATCCCGCGTACTGGTGGTGATCACGTGTGATGTCCTTGGCGTGACGGCGTACGAGCCTGACGGCATACGAGAAGGGATACGCGATGGCAGCGGCGAAGACAGTGACGTTCCCCTCCGGAGTGAGCGTGCCCGCCCTGGGCCAGGGCACCTGGCGCATGGGCGACGATCCTTCGCGCCGCGCCGAGGAGCTCGCCTCCCTGCGCAGGGGCCTGGACCTCGGCATGACACTGATCGACACGGCGGAGATGTACGGGAGCGGCGCATCGGAGGAGCTGGTCGGTGAGGCGATCCGCGGGCACCGCGACGACGTGTTCCTGGTGAGCAAGGTGTTGCCGTCGAACGCCGACGCCCGCGGCACCGTCGACGCCTGCCATGCGAGCCTGCGCCGTCTGGGCACCGACCGGATCGACCTGTATCTGCTGCACTGGCGGGGCGGTGTGCCGCTCGCCGAGACCGTCGAGGCGCTGGAAGGTCTGGTGAGCCGCGGCAGCGTCGGCGCCTGGGGCGTGAGCAATCTCGATGTCGACGACCTGGCGGATCTGCCCCAAGGCGTCCGCCCGCAGACGGATCAGGTGCTCTACAACCTCACCCGCCGCGGCCCCGAGTACGACCTGTTCCCCTGGTGCCGCGAGCGCTCGGTGCCCCTGATGGCCTACTCCCCGCTGGAACAGGGGCGGCTGCTCGGCCATGAGGCCCTGGAGTCCGTGGCGTCGGCGCACGGCTGCACCCCCCTTCAGGTGGCGCTCGCCTGGGTGCTGCGTCATGACGACGTCATCGCCATTCCCAAGGCCTCCACGGCGGCGCACGTGGAGCAGAACCACGCCGCCCTCGACGTCGACCTCACCGCCGATGACCTCAAGGCGCTGGATGCCGCGTTCCCCGCGCCGGTCCGCAAGGAGCCTCTGGAGATCCTCTGAAGGACTCCGTCCGGGGGATCCGACCAGTCGCGGAAGTGTGCGCTCCGTATCTCCGGGCACTCGTCAGGTCCCCGCACATGCTTCCCCGAGCATGTCGCTCTAGGGTGAATCCCGGGGCCAGCAACGCCCGGAGCCACAGGCTTCGGGCCCTACAGGAGGCAATACATGCTCCTCGCCGCAAGCGGTACCTCGTCGCTGATGCTGATCATCGGCGTGGTGATCGTCGCCGTACTGCTCGCCCTCTTCTACTTCGGGCGGCGACAGGCCGCCCGCCGCCCCGACCCGCCACAGGAGCCCCAGCCCCGCGCGGATTCCTGGGAAGAGCCCCACGAGGATCCTCCCAAGTCGCGCTAGGCGTTCCAAGGAGGAACGGCATGCCCATCGCCACGGTCGATCCCGCCACCGGCGAGACGCTCAAGACCTTCGAGTCGCTCGGTGACAAGGAGGTCGAGCGCCGCCTGGCGGTCGCCCACACCACGTTCGGGCAGTACCGCACCAGCGCTTTCGCCGAGCGGGCCCGGCTCATGAACCAGGCCGCCGACCTCCTTGAGGAGGACAACGCGGCCATTGCCCGGACCATGACCACGGAGATGGGCAAGCCCATCAAGGCGGCCAAGGCCGAGGCGGCCAAGTGCGTCAAGGCCATGCGCTGGTATGCCGGGCGTGCCGAGGAACTGCTTGCGGACGAGCACCCCGCGCAGGCCGACGTGGAGGATTCCGGGGCGACCCGGGCGATCGTCCGCTACCGCCCGCTGGGCGTCGTGCTCGCCGTGATGCCGTGGAACTTCCCGCTCTGGCAAGTCGTACGGTTCGCGGCCCCCGCCCTCATGGCGGGCAACGTCGGTCTGCTCAAGCACGCGTCGAACGTGCCCCAGACCGCCCTCTACCTGGAGGATCTCTTCCGCCGCGCCGGGTTCCCCGATGGCTGCTTTCAGACGCTCCTGATCGGCTCGGGCGCCGTCGAGGGCATCCTGCGCGACGAGCGGGTGGTCGCGGCGACCCTCACCGGCAGCGAACCCGCGGGCCGCTCGGTGGCGTCCACCGCCGGCGACGAGATCAAGAAGACCGTCCTGGAGCTGGGCGGCAGCGACCCTTACCTCGTGCTTCCGAGTGCCGACATCGAGCGTGCCGCCTCGACCGCGGTGACCGCCCGGGTGCAGAACAACGGTCAGTCCTGCATCGCCGCCAAGCGCTTCATCGTGCACACCGACGTCTATGACGCCTTCCGTGACCGGTTCGTCGCGGGCATGAGGGAGCTGACCGTCGGCGACCCGGCGAGCGAGGACACCGACGTCGGCCCGCTCTCCACCGAGCAGGGGCGCAGCGATCTGGAGGAACTCGTCGACGACGCGCTCGCCCACGGCGCCACCGCGCTGTGCGGCGGGCAGCGCCCCAAGGAGCAGGAGCGGGGCTGGTACTACTCCCCCACCGTCCTGGCCGACGTGACCCCGCAGATGCGCATCCACAAGGAGGAGGCGTTCGGCCCGGTGGCCACGATGTATCGCGTGGCGGACCTGGACGAGGCCGTCACCCTGGCCAACGACTCGCCGTTCGGACTCAGCTCGAACGTGTGGACGCGCGACGACGCGGACATCGAACGCTGTGTACGGGACCTCCAGGCGGGCGGCGTCTTCTTCAACGGCATGACCGCGTCCCACCCCGGCCTGCCCTTCGGCGGCGTCAAGCGCTCGGGCTACGGGCGGGAGCTGGCCGGACACGGCATCCGCGAGTTCTGCAACGCCACGACGGTCTGGTACGGCCCGTCCGACCCGGACTCCAAGGGCTGACACCGGGCACCAAGGGCTGACGGCTGAAGGGCCGCCTCTCGGCGGCCCTTCAGCGGCCCGGTCAGTGCCCCGGGGGTCAGTGCCCCGGGAGCGGCGGCTCCCCGTGCTCCGCGCCCGTCAGGCGCAACTGCACCTGCACCTCCTGGTCGCCGGATGCGGTGCCGGTGTCCGAGACGACGAACGCCGATTCGAGCGTGGCACGCAGCCGGTCCACCGCCACCGGGCTGCCTTGCAGATCGGCGGTGACCGACCCCGCGAGGAGCACGCCACGGACGGGACCCGGGCTGCCGGAGGCGAGGAAGCCGCCGGTCCAGACGGCGGGGCGGGGCTGCTCCGTGCGGTGCGGCGCGTCCTCGCCGCGGTCGGAGGCGAAGTGGGTCCGCAGCACGCCGAATACGGCGTCCGCGTCGGCCGCCGAGCACTCGCCGAGGACCACTTGCACCAGGTCGGGCGAGTCGGACTGCGCGATGGGGGCGGCCGGGTCGGGTGTGTCGTTCACGCTGTTCTCCAGTGGGGTCGCGGGTACCTGACGTGTGATCACGGGTACCCGATGTGCGGGCGGGTATCTACGGGCTCAGAGGTCGCGCAGGGCGGGCAGCAGTTTCTTCTCGGCCCAGTCGATGAAGGGGCGCTGGTGGTCGCCGCCCACCTGGACGAGGGCGACTTCCGTGAAGCCCGCCTCGGCATAGGGGCGTACGGCCTCGACGAACGCGCCGACGTCGTCACCGCACGGGATCTGGTCCGCGACGTCCTGTTCGGTGACGAACTGCGTGGCGCCCGCGAAACCGGAAGGTCCGGGCAGCTCGGAGTTGACGGGCCAGCCGCCGGCGAACCAGCGGAACTGGTCGTGCGCGCGGGCGACGGCCGCGTCCTTGTCGGTGTCGTAGCAGACGGGCAGCTGGCCGACGCGCGGCTTGCCGCTGCCGCCGTGCCGGTCGAAGGATTCGATCAGTCCGGCCTTGGGTTCGGTCGCGATGACCAGGTCGGCAAGACGTCCGGCCAGCTCGCAGGACCGACCGCCAGAGACCGCCACTCCAATGGGGGGCAGCTCGTCGGGCAGGTCCCAGAGGCGGGCGTTCGCCACGTCGAAGTGGGTGCCCTGATGGTTGACGTTGTCGCCGGTGAACAGCGCGCGGATGACGCCGATCGCTTCCTCGAGCATCTCCAGGCGGACCTGCGGGGATGGCCATCCCGCGCCGACCACGTGCTCGTTGAGGCTCTCGCCCGAGCCGAGACCGAGCCTGAAGCGCCCCTCGGAGAGCAACTGCATCGTCGCGGCCTTCTGCGCCACCACGGCGGGGTGGTAACGCACCGTCGGGCAGGTCACGTACGTCATGAGCGGGATCCGCGAGGTCGCCTGCGCCGCCGCACCGAGCACGCTCCACGCGTAGGGCGCGTGCCCCTGCGATTCGAGCCAGGGGAAGTAGTGGTCGGACGTGACGGAGAAGTCGAACCCGGCCCGCTCCGCCGCGACCAGATCGTCGACAAGGGCACGGGGACCCGCCTGCTCGGTCATCATCGTGTAGCCGATTTGCACCATATTTTTACGGTTTGCCGAACTGCTCCGGCTGAAACATCACCAACGCGGCTGCACGAGGCGGCTGCCCACGCCTCACGGGACTACTCGGGTCCCCTTCGGCTCTCTTTCCAGTCGTACGCGTACGCGGCGACCCAGGTGATCTCCAGCTGCGCACTGCTGCCGGGCGCCGCTCCCGGGCCTTCGAGGGCACTCTCGTTCTGCAGGATCCAGGACAGCGGCTGGTCCGGCACGCTCCGGGTGTCCTGTCCCGTCTCCCGTCCGTCCACGAAGAAGCGCACGCGTCCGGGGGTCCATTCGGTCGACACCGTGTGCCATTCGGTCCACTCGTCGGCGCCGCGGAACGTGCCTTGTTCACCGCCGCCGCACGGATGGTGGAAGGCGGTGAGGGATCCGGCCCAGTTGCCCTCGGGGTGGTCCATCTCGCAACCGCCGCCGTAGTGCAGCCAGGCCGACTTGTATCCGGGGGCCGGCGCGGTCACCTTGATACGGGCGCTGTACTTGCCGTACTTCATCTGCATGACGGCACGCGGTACGACCGCAGCGGCGTGGACAGGACCGCCGTCGTCGGGCCGCCACATCCGGATACGCATCCGGCCGTCGCCATTCTCCGCAGGGCCGACGCTCACCGTGTCCTCCGGGTGGTAGACGCCCACGACGTCACGGCCGCGATCGTTGGCCGTGTCGCGCCAACCGGTGGGGTAGGCCCACCAGTTGTCGCGGTAGGAGCCTTTGAGTCCCCCGCAGTACGCGGCGGACGTGTCGGTGTGGTGGTCGCAGTCGCTGAACGCGCCCAGCGGCACTTCGTCGCCGGTGAAATCCTCGGCGACGACCTGCCAGAACGGCCCGCAGTCGCCGCGCGGCAGCTCAGTGCCCACACCGCCGCAGGCGTCGCCCGACTGCGGCGCTCCCCCGGCGCTCGGGATGGACAGCAGGGCGGCGAGCAGTGTGGTGCCGAGCGCCGCGAACACGACCGGTCTGCGCCGTCTCGCCGCCGCGTGTGTTCCCATCGCGTTTCCCTTCCTCCCGGCCGCACACGCTCCACAGGAGCCGTCGGACACCTCACGCGAAGGGGGCATCCTCGCGGAGCGCGCGCCGTCCCGCCATACCGTCGTCCCCGGCGCCGCCGAGCATCGACGATTCGACCCGCCGAGCAGTGAACTGGTGTACGCGTCCGCACTGTTGAGACGTAGGTTGTGCGTTGAACGGTTCACGCCTCGGTGGAAAGACGGGCCCCAACCATGACCGACCCCATGACGACGCCCGGTTCCGCGGCGCATCAGGAGATCGACACATCGGTGCCGCACTCGGCCCGGATCTGGAACCACTGGTTGGGCGGGAAGGACAACTACCCCGTCGACGAGCAGGCCGGCGACGCCTACAGCGCCGTCTTCCCCGGCATCGTCACGGTCGCCCGCAGCAGCCGCGCCTTCCTGCGCCGCAACATCACCCATCTGGTCACCGAGGCGGGCATCGGGCAGTTCCTGGACATCGGCACCGGCCTGCCGACCGTGGACAACACCCACGAGGTCGCCCAGCGGCTCGATCCCCGGACCAGGATCGTGTACGTCGACCATGACCCGATGGTCCTCGCGCACGCCCGCGCCCTGCTCACCTCCACCTCCGAGGGAGCGACCGCGTACGTCGACGCCGATCTGTCCGACCCCGACCGCATCCTGGCGGCCGCGGCCGAGACGCTCGACCTCACGCGCCCCACCGCCCTGATCCTGAGCAACATCCTGGGCCACGTCGCCGATTACGACCGGGCGCGCGCCATCGTCACCCGACTGATGGAAGGCCTGCCCTCCGGCAGCCACCTCTCCATCAACGACGGTTCGCGGGGCACCGACGCCGCCTACGAACAGGCCCAGGACGCCTACAACGCAACAGGCGCCGTGCCGTACTTCCTGCGCCCCGTCGACCAGATCACCGCGTTCTTCGACGGCCTTGAGCTCCTGGCGCCCGGCGTCGTCTCGGTCCCCTTCTGGCGCCCGGACACCGACTCCCCCGCCCCTGAGCCCATCGGCGAGCACGGCGGCCTCGCCCGCAAGCCCTGACGCCCTCGCCCCGGGGTGAGCCGATGCACCGCCCGCACGCGCCCGGCGTGCCGGAACGTGTGTCCTGGCTCAGGCTGGTTACGCGGTGACACCGCAGACCACGCGTCGACGAGGGAGCAGAGCGCCATGGGAACCGATGTGTTCCGCTCGGAAGTGGCCCTGACGGTGAACGGCACACCGTGCCGCCCCACCGTCGACCACCGTTCGACACTTCTCGACGTCCTGCGCGAACAGCTGGGTCTCACCGGCGCCAAGAAGGGCTGTGATCACGGCCAGTGCGGTGCCTGCACCGTTCTGGTCGACGGGCGCCGCGCGAACAGCTGTCTGCTGCTCGCCGTCGCCCACGAGGGGTGCGAGATCACATCCGTCGAAGGGCTGCACGCCGCCGACGGCGAGGACCTGCACCCCGTGCAGCGGGCCTTCCTGGAGCGCGACGCCTTCCAGTGCGGCTACTGCACCCCGGGCCAGATCTGTTCGACCGTCGGCGCCGTGGCGGAGGCCGCGGCGGGCAACGCGTCGCATGTGACGGCTCCGGACGCCGCCACCGGCGACCCCGTGGAGCTGACCAGGGACGAGATCCGTGAGCGGCTCAGCGGCAACCTGTGCCGCTGCGGCGCGTACCCCCACATCGTCGAGGCCGTCGAGGACGTGACCCGGTGAAGCCCTTCCGGTATGTGCGCGCCTACAGCGTCGAAGAGGCGACCGCGGCCCACGCGGGCCGCCCGAGCTCCCGCTATCTGGGCGGCGGCACCAATCTCGTCGACCTGATGAAGCTGGGCGTGGAACGCCCCGGGAGACTGATCGACGTCAGCAGGCTGCCGCTGGACGCGGTGGAGGAACTGCCCGACGGGTCCGTGCGGGCCGGAGCGACGGTACGCAACAGCGACCTCGCCGCCCATCCGCTGGTGCGCGACCGCTACCCCGTTCTCGCCCAGGCCCTGCTCGCGGGGGCGTCGGGGCAGCTGCGCAATGTGGCCACGACCGGCGGCAACCTGCTCCAGCGCACCCGCTGCCCCTACTTCCAGGATCTGGCCAAGCCGTGCAACAAGCGTGAGCCCGGCAGCGGGTGCGGCGCACGCGACGGGGTCCACCGCGACCACGCGATCCTGGGCCACTCACGGCTCTGCATCGCCACGCACCCCTCCGACATGGCGGTCGCGCTCGCCGCGCTCGACGCCCAGGTGGAGCTGCACGGTGTGCGGGGCCGCCGCACCCTGCCCGTGGCCGAGTTCCACCGGCTGCCCGGCGACCGCCCGGACCTGGACACCGAGATCGCACCCGGGGAGCTCATCACCGGTGTGCTGCTCCCGCCCGCGACCGCGAGGCTGCCCTCCGCCTACCGCAAGGCCCGCGACCGCGCCTCGTACGCCTTCGCGCTGGCCTCGGTGGCCGTGGTCCTGGACGTCGAGGACTCCGTCGTACGCCAGGTGCGCATCGCGTTCGGCGGCCTGGCCCACCGGCCCTGGCGCGCCCGGGAAGCCGAGCGGGCCCTGCTCGGCGAGCCTCCGAGCGACGAGGCGTTCCTGCGCGCCGTGGACGCCGAGCTCTGCGCGGCCGAGCCGCTGCGGGACAACGCGTTCAAGGTGCGCCTGGCCCGCAATCTCGCGTGTGACGTACTGCGGCGCCTCGCCGACTCGTCCCCCGCCTCCTGAAACTCAGCCCCCTCCAGGGAGAACCCCATGCCGGACACCGTCAGCGCCCTCGGAGCTCCCGCCGAGCGCAGGGAGGGCCCGCAGAAGGTGACCGGGACCGCCCGCTACTCCGCCGAGCACACCCCCGAGGGGTGCGCCTACGCCTGGCCGGTCCCCGCCACGGTGGCGCGCGGCACGGTCACGGCCGTCGACGCCACCGAGGCCCTGGAGCTGCCGGGCGTCGTCGAAGTCCTCACCCATCTGAACGCGCCGCGCCTGGCCGAGCCGGACGACGCGACGCTGGCCGTGCTGCAGGACGCGCGTGTTCCGCACCGGGGCTGGTACGTCGCGCTCGTCGTCGCCGACACACTGGAGGCGGCACGCGAAGGCGCCGCGGCCGTGAAGGTCGGTTACGCCGAGGAAGCGCACGACGTCACCCTGAAGGCCGATCACCCCGACGCCTATGTACCTGAGGACGAGGACGGGACATCGGGCGAGCACGTGCGCGGTGACGCGGAGGGCGCGTACGCCTCCGCGCCCGCCTGCGTCGATGTCGCCTACCGGGTGCCACCGCTGCACAACCACCCCATGGAGCCGCACGCGGCCACCGCCCACTGGCAGGACGGGCACCTGACCGTGCACGACAGCAGCCAGGGCGCCACCACGGTCCGCAACGTCCTGGCCGGCCTCTTCGAGCTGCCCAGGGAACAGGTCACGGTCATCTCGGAGCACGTCGGCGGCGGCTTCGGCTCCAAGGGCACGCCACGGCCGCACGTCGTGCTCGCCGCACTGGCCGCCCGCGTGACCGAAAGGCCCGTCAAACTCGTCCTGCCGCGCCGCCAGCTGGCGGCCGTGGTGGGCCACCGGGCACCGACGCTGCACCGGGTGCGCCTCGGGGCAAAGGAGGACGGCACGCTGACCTCCGTGATCCATGAGGTGGCCGCGCACACCTCGCGCGTCAAGGAGTTCGTCGAGACGGCCGCCGCCGCCACGCGCATCATGTATCCCTCGCCGCACGCCCGCACCACCCACCGCGTGGTCCCGCTCGATGTGCCGAGTCCCTCCTGGATGCGGGCACCCGGCGAGGCGCCCGGCATGTACGCCCTGGAGTCGGCGATGGACGAACTCGCCGTGACCCTCGGCATCGACCCCGTGGAGCTGCGGCTGCGCAACGACACCGGCACCGAGCCCGACAGCTCCAAGCCCTTCAGCAGCCGCCACCTCGCCGAGTGCCTGCGCGAGGGCGCCCGTCGCTTCGGCTGGTCCGAGCGCGACCCACGCCCGCGCTCGCGCTCCGAGGGGCCCGTCCTGATCGGCAGCGGGGTCGCCTCCGCGACGTACCCGGTGGTCGTCGCGCCGTGCCGGGCTGCCGCCCACGCCTACCCGGACGGCAGCTTCGTGGTCCGCGTCAACGCCACCGACATCGGCCAGGGCGCCCGCACCGTGCTGTCCCAGGTCGCAGCCGACGTGCTGGGCGTCCCGCTGGACTCCGTGCGCACCGACATCGGCAACAGCGACCTTCCGAACGCCCCGCTGGCGGGCGGCTCCTCAGGGACGGCCTCATGGGGCTGGGCCGTCCACGAGGCCTGTACGCGACTGGCCGCGCGCCTGGCGGGACAGCAAGGCCAGCAGCTGCCTCCGGAGGGCGTCGGTGCCACGGCGGACACGGCGGGCGAGGCCGACGCTGACAGTGCCTACTCCCGCCACTCCTTCGGCGCGCACTTCGCCGAGGTCGGCGTCGACACGGTGTCCGGCGAGGTCCGGGTACGCCGACTGCTCGGCGTCTACGCGGCGGGGCGCATCCTCAACTCCCGCACGGCACGCTCGCAGTTCATCGGCGCGATGACGATGGGCCTGGGCATGGCGCTGACCGAGGGCAGCACGATGGACCCGGCCTTCGGTGATTTCACGGAGGCCGATCTCGCCGCCTATCACGTACCGGCGCACGCGGACGTACCCGCGATCGAGGCGCACTGGATCGACGAGGACGACCCCCACCTCAATCCCATGGGCAGCAAGGGCATCGGCGAGATCGGCATCGTCGGGACAGCCGCGGCCATCGGCAACGCGGTGCACCACGCGACCGGACGGCGGCTGCGCGAACTGCCGCTCACTCCGGACCGGGTCCTGACGCGCGCGCTCTGATCCCGAGTCGCGCCTCGAACGCCCTCAGGCTGCGGCCCGGCTCTCCCCCGTCCAGGCAAGGAGCTTCTCCGCCGTCCAGGTCGTCACCACGCGCTCGGCGGGCACCCCGCACTCCTCGGCCCGCGCGCATCCGAACACCTGCCAGTCGAGCTGCCCCGGCGCGTGCGCGTCGGTGTCCACGGAGAACAGCACTCCGGCGTCCACGGCCCGGCGCAGCAGCCGACGCGGCGGGTCGAGCCGCTCGGGCCGGCTGTTGATCTCCACCGCCGTGCCCGCGTCCGCGCACGCCGCGAACACCGCGTCCGCGTCGAACCGCGACTCCGGCCTGCCGCGCCCGGTGACCAGTCGGCCGGTGCAGTGCCCGAGGATGTCGGCCCGAGGGTCGCTGACGGCGGCGACCATGCGCCGCGTCATCGCGGCGGCGTCCATGCGCAGCTTGGAGTGCACGGAGACGACCACCACGTCGAGCTGATCGAGCAGCTCGGGCTCCTGGTCGAGCGATCCGTCGTCGAGGATGTCGCACTCGATGCCCGTGAGCAGCCGGAAGGGCGCCCAGCGTGCGTTGAGGTCGGCCACCACCGCCAGCTGCTCGCGCAGCCGCTCGGGCGACAGGCCATGGGCGATGGTCAGCCGTGGCGAGTGGTCGGTGAGCACGGCCCACTCATGGCCGAGGTCTCGGGCCGCCCGGCCCATCTCCTCGATCGGGCTGCCGCCGTCGGACCAGTCGGAGTGCAGGTGGCAGTCGCCGCGCAGCAGCGCCCGCAGCCCGGTGCCACCCTCGACGAGCGGGGCGTCGGCCTCAGCCTCAAGACGCTCCAGATACTCCGGAACGTCGCCTGCCAGCGCCTCGCGGACCACCGCGGCGGTCTTGGGGCCGATCCCTTTCAGCGACTCCAGGGAGCCGTCGGTGACGCGCCGCGCCGTCTCGCCGTCGGCAAGCGAGCCGATCACCGCGGCAGCGGTGCGAAAGGCGCGCACACGGTAGGTCGGTGCGCGGCCGCGCTCCAGCAGAAAGGCGATCCGTTCCAGCGCCCGGACGGGATCCATCGGCACCTCCGGCCGTCGGTACCGCGACGGCGTACGTGTGCTTCCAGCGTCGCCCATCGAGGGCCGCGGGGCACGCGAGGGAACCGGAGGCCCTCCTGGGCGCCTACGCGGACTCGGCGGCCGGAGCGTCCGGGACGACCGAGATCGGCCCCCTGAAGTCGAGCACGGCCTCGGCTCTCTGCTGGGTCTCCTCGGCGGCCTGGCGGGCTGTCGCGAGGACGTCGCCGTGCTCCTGGACGAGGGTGTCGTAGATCGGCGCCTGAGCGGCGTCATTGGCTGGCATGACCAGCGGCTCCTTGTTCGGGTGACGGTATTGGTCAGTTCGGCCGCATGCGGCCGGTCCGCGACCTTACGCTGCGCTTGCGCGGCTCTGCGGACCGGGGTCAACCGCTGAGACGGCCGATCCGACGCACCGGGGAGAGCTCGTGTGTGCCGGAATTCCGGGGGTGTACGCGAAATCCGCGGCCCCGTACGGCCGAGCCCGGGCGAGATCCGGGACCCGGTGTGAGACTGCTGATGAGGCGGTGATCACAGATGTCGAGCCAGCCCAGGGAGCCGGGCCCCGGGAGCACCGGTCCCGAGAGCCCCGGCTCCGGCCCCGGAACCGGGAGGCGCGGCCCCCGACAGCCCGGCCCCGGGGAACAACTGTTTGAGCAGCTGCTCGCATCGGCGCAGGCGGCGTCTCCGATGGAGCTTCCCGACCTGGCGCAGCGGTTCGCCGACGCGGTCGGGCTCGACCGGATCGACGTGTACCTCGTGGACATCCAGCAGCGGTACCTGGTGCCGCTGGCCGAGGGGCCGACCACGCTCGGTGTGGACACCTCTGTCGCCGGTTCGGCCTACCGGGCGCACGCGCTGCGCGTCGAGGAACTGGCCCAGGGAAGGATCGTCGTCTGGCTGCCGCTGATCGACGGCGCCGAGCGTCTCGGTGTCATCGGCGCCACGGCGTCGGTCATCGACGTCGCACTGCTGCGGCGCTGCCGCATGCTGGCCTCCGTCCTCGCCATGACGATCACCTCGAAGCGGGCGTCGAGCGACAGCTTCGCGCGCCGGACACGATCCGAGACCATGCAGCTTCCCGCCGAGATGCTGCGCGCCTTCCTGCCGCCCAGGACGATCGGCAACTCCCACGTGATCTCGACCGCCGTCCTCGAACCGGCGTACGAGATCGGCGGCGACGCCTTCGATCACTCCCTGACCCCTTCGACCCTGCACGTGGCGATCCTGGACGCCATGGGCCACAATCTCGCGTCGGGCCTCACGACCGCCATGGCCATGGCCGGTTGCCGCAACGCCCGCAGGGCCGAGGCCGAGCTGCCCGACCTCGTCGACACCGTCCAGCACGCGCTGGCCGGATGGCTGCCCGAGCAGTTCTGCACGGGGATCCTCGCCCAGCTCGACCTGGCCGAGGGGGTGCTGCGCTGGTGCAACTGCGGCCATCCGCCACCCCTGCTGATCCGGGACCAACGTGTGCTCGACCGTGCGCTCGAGCGACCGGCCCAGCCGCCGATGGGCACGCCCGCCCTGCTGGCCGACGTGGCGTGGCAGGTCCACGAGGAGGCTCTTGAGCCGGGTGACCGGGTGCTGATGTACACCGACGGGGTGACCGAGCTGCGGACCGGGGGCGGCGCCGAGTTCGGCCTTGAGCGGTTCACGGACAGCATCATCCGCGCGACCGCCGCGGGCGAATCCGCGCCGGAGGCACTGCGCCAGCTCATCCACTCCATCCTCGACCGGCAGGACAACCAACTGCGCGACGACGCGACGCTGTTGCTCCTGGAGTGGCGCCCGCCGGGAACGCGATGACCAGCGACCCGGCGCATCTGCGCCCCGCCCCGGCATGCCGGAACGTGTGTTCTGGATCAGGGTGGATACACGGCAGGAAACCGGCAACAGTCGCGCATGGAGGAGGACGAGCACAGTGGGAAACGACGAGGTCATGGGCGACGAGGTCTACCAGCCCGATGCGGAGGAGGTCCGCGAGGACGAGGGCATCCTCGACGCGGAGGACACGCTCAGCGACCGCGGGGCGGATCCCTACGACGAGGGCTGGTCGCCTCCCGAGCGGCCACTCGGGGTGGCCCACACCGGCACCACCGCTCAGGAGCAGCAGGACGGCGAGAGCCTGACGGAACGCCTCTCCGAGGAGCGGCCCGATCCCGCGCTCGAAGTCCCCGGGCCCACCGAGGACGACGACGGCATCGGGGACACGACCGACACGGACGGCGAGCCGATCGACGAGGCACAAGTGGGAGACGCCCGCGCCGGGCGCCTGTTCGCCCCGGACGACGGGGCCAGCCAGGACGCGGAGGACGACGCCGAACAGGACATGATCGGCGAGGACATGGGCATCGACGGCGGGGCGGCCTCCGCCGAGGAGGCCGCGGTGCACATCATTGACGCCGACGACGCGGCGGACTCTGCGGGCTGACTGCCTCGGCCACGGACGCGGCGGCGCGGACCAGGGCCGCCGTGGCCGTCGAACGGGACTGCTGCGGCCAGGCGATGGCGAGGACCACGGGCGGTGCGTCCGGCACCGGCCGGTAGACGACGCCCGGGCGCGGATAGCGGGTGGCGATGGAGGCGGGCAGCAGCGGGGTCCGGCCCCCGAGTCCGACGAGCGTGAGCAGTTGGGCCAGGTCGCGGCTCTCGCTGCCGATGTCGTCGAGGTACTGGTGCAGTTCACCGGTACCGAACGGCGAGCAGCCAACAGAGACTATGAAGGCAGAAGCATTGCCCTGAGGGTAAGAAGCCGGAGCGGATCGATCCTTCAGTCCGGACACGCGACGCAGCAGGCTCGGCGACAGAGGAAGGCGTGCGAGGGCGCCGACCGCGTGTTCTGGCTTGCGCCACCGGCGCCTCTGACCGACAGCGTCGAAGGCCACTTCCACGACTTCACCGAGTCGCTGCGCAAGGTGATCGCCGACCAGGGCATCGAGCGGGTCGTCGGCGTCTCCACGCTGGGCCGGGCAGTGGCGAAGAACGCCGGGCAGATTTCGGCGTCGCTCGCCATGGACGAGGCGATCCTTGACACGAAGGTGCACTACCGGGCGCTGTGTCCGCCGTTCCTGATGGAGAACCTGCTGGGCCAGGCAGAGTCGATCCGTGACGCGGGCGCGTTCTTCCTTGCGCTGGCGGACGACCGGGTTCTGCGCACCTGCGCGACCGAGGACATCGCCGCCACGGCGGCCCGGCTGCTCCTGGACGACTCCTGGACAGGGCAGCAGGACGTCCCGCTGGTCGGACCTGATGCCCTGTCCCCCGAGGGCATGGCGCGGGTCATCTCCGAGGTGCTCGGCCGTCCGGTGCGCGTCCGGCAGACCAGTAGCGCGGACTACAAGGCGACGATGCTGCGCTACGGGGCGAGCGAGGCCTGGGCGCAGGGCTTGGCCGACATGACGGAGGCCATGAACACCCAGGGCTTCTACGGCGCCGCCGCACCGAGCACTCCCGCCTACGCGCCCACCGGCTTCCGCCAGTGGTGCCAGGAGGTACTCAGGCCGACCGTTCTGCCCCAGGGAGCAGGCCCTAGGTAAAGGCAAGCCGAGCCTCAGCGCGATGCCGCCCCCGAGTCGCCCCGAAGGCGATGAGGGGGCCATCGACGTCGAGAAGGAGAAGGGTCGGCGCAGAACCGATCACGCCTGCACCGTAGCGGCGCGGTGGCGGTCAGCCCAGCGTGCGAAGAACGTCGCGACTGCAAGGTGGCGCGAACGGAACGGCCGCATGTACTCCACATGATCTCCACATGAATCCTTACCCAACGGTTGAGAGTTCGACCAAATCCCTGCTCAGGGGCGTTTATTACTCAATCTTTGGCAGGATTTTGCTCTGTCATCAAAGGTTAATGCGATGGCAAAGTGAGAGACACGGCTGCCGTACAGGCTGTCACCGGGGCGAAGGGGTGCCCGCTGTCACTCAGCGGCCCTCAGCGCCTCACTGTCACCATCGACCCGACCACACCGCGTCCCGGCTCAGCCACAGAGACGCAGGAGGCAGGCCACATCATGAAAACCCTCATCGACAACGCTCGTTCCTTCGCCGCGACACATGTCGCGGACCCGCAGAACACCGAGGCCTTCCAGGCTCTCGAGGCCGGGCAATCACCCGAAGCCCTGTTCGTCACGTGCTCCGACTCACGCGTCGTCCCGACGCTGATCACCGGCGCACGCCCCGGCGAACTCTTCGAACTCCGTACCGCGGGCAACGTCGTACCGCCTTACCCCACCGTCGACGCCGCCAGCCGGGACGGCCGCCCCATGAGCGAGGCGGCCACCATCGAGTACGCGGTGTGCGTGCTCGGAGTCCGGGACATCGTCGTCTGCGGACACTCGCACTGCGGCGCGGTGGGCGCCCTGCTGCGGGGCGAAGACCTGTCGGCCGTACCGGCCGTGCGCGACTGGCTCGACCATTCCGTCGCCCCGGACGCCGCCCTTCGCTCCCTCGCCCCGGCCTCCTCGGACGTGGCGGAGGCCGTGCAGACACACGTGCTCGCACAGCTGGAGCGGCTGCGCGCGTACCCCTGCGTGAGAGAGCGGGTCGCCGACGGCTCGCTCACCCTGCACGCCTGGTACTACGAGGTGCACACCGGCACCGTCACCTGCCAGCGCCCGTCGTTCGACGACCGGCCGGCGTTCGGTCCGCTGTGAGAGCTGTCGCGCCACACCCACCGGACCGCTCCCACGACAGGACCCCCCACCCTCATGTCCAACTTCCTCGCTTCACTCCGCTCCCCCTTCAGCCCGCTGCGTGAACCGGGCGTCAAGCGCAAGGACTTCCTCGCCTCGCTCGTCGTCTTCCTGGTAGCCCTGCCGCTGTGCGTCGGCGTGGCCGTCGCCTCCGGCGTGCCCGCCGAACTGGGCCTGGTCACCGGCATCGTCGGCGGCCTGGTCGTCGGCTTCCTGCCGGGCAGCGCCCTGCAGGTGAGCGGACCCGCCGCAGGGCTCACCGTGCTCGTCTTCGAGGCGGTACAGGAGTTCGGGCTCGGCATGCTCGGCGCCATCGTGCTGCTCACCGGCGCCCTGCAGATCATCCTCGGCCTGCTGCGCTGCGGCCGGTGGTTCCGCGCCATCTCCGTGTCCGTCGTCCAGGGCATGCTGGCGGGCATCGGGCTCGTACTGATACTCGGCCAGCTGTACACCATGGCCGGGGCCGAGCAGCCGCGCTCCGGCCTCGACAAGATAGCCGGGCTCCCCGGCCTGCTGGTCGACGTGCTGGGTGACACCACCTCACTGACCGCCGCCGCCGTGGGACTCGGCACCATCGCCGTACTCCTGCTGTGGCCGAAGCTGCCCGCGGCCGTACGTGTGGTGCCCGCCCCGCTGGCCGCCGTCGCTCTGGCGACCGCCGTGTCCGCCGGGCTCGGTCTGAACGTCGCCAACGTGACGGTGCGCGGCCTGATCGACGCCATCCAGCCGCCGGGGTTCGGCGACCTGGCGTCCCTCGGCAGTGTGGCCGTGCTCGGCACCGTCCTGGCATTCACTCTGATCGCATCAGCTGAATCGCTGTTCAGCGCGGCGGCCGTGGACCGCATGCACGACGGACCGCGCACGCAGTACGACAAGGAGCTCGTCGCCCAGGGCATCGGCAACACGGTGTGCGGTGTGCTGGGTGCTCTGCCCATGACGGCGGTCATCGTCCGCAGTTCGGCCAACGTCGAAGCCGGCGCCCGCACCCCGCTCTCGCGGGTCCTGCACGGCGCGTGGCTGCTCCTCTTCGCCGTGCTGTTTCCGGCCGCGCTCGGCGTCATTCCGCTGGCGGCGCTCGCCGGTGTCCTGGTCCACGCGGGCTGCAAGCTGATCCCCGTCAAGGCGATCGTCCCGCTCGCCCGTACCCACCGGGGCGAGGCCCTGGTCCTCGCCACCACCGCGATCGCCATCGTGGTGACCAACATGTTCGAGGGCGTGGTGCTCGGCCTGGTGCTCGCGGTGGTCAAGTCCGCCTGGGACACCTCCCATGTGAACCTGGACGTGCGGGAACTGACCGGCGGCCGGATGGTGGTCACCCTCACCGGCAACGCCACGTTCCTGCGGCTTCCGCGCATCCTGGAGACGCTGGAGGCCCTGCCCAAGGACCGGCCCATCGAGCTGGATCTGACGGCGGTGCGCCATCTGGACCACGCGTGCCGTACGACGCTGGAGAACTGGGCCCTGCGGCACAACGACAGCGGCACGGAAGCCGTACGGATGAAGACGTTCCAGGACGGCGAATCCGACGCCGAGAAGCCCGCGGAGGTACCGATGCGGCGCTGACGCCGCCCGCCCCCGCATGATCCGCCGCACCGCCCGCCTCCCGCCCCGGTGGCGGGCGGTGCGGTGTGCCGGATCACCGCTGAAAACAAACAGCCGAAAGCAGGAGTGAGTCGCGCCTCGCCGGGCACTCGCTTAGTTGGCCCCGCCGCGTCCCCCCGTCGCGGCGGGGCCACTTCTGTCCCGCTCCGGCCCACGTTCGGGCGCCATGGGTGCTGTTGAGGTTCCTGGGAAGATGGCCCGTATGACACACGACAGTGGAACGCACGCCGCCCACGACATCGACGGGGAAGCCCCGCTGGCCGTGGTGGCAGCCGCGATCGTTCAGGAGGGACACCTCCTCGTCGTCAGCAAACAGGCGGCCCCCGATGTCTTCTACCTGCCGGGCGGCAAGCCTGATGCGGGTGAGTCACAGCTGGAGACCCTGGTCCGTGAACTGGACGAGGAACTCGGGGTGGAGCCCCTGGAACCGCAGTTCCTGGCCCATGTCGAGGCCATGGCGGCCCTTGAGCGGACACCCATGAAGCTGACGGTCTTCGAGGCGTACATCGGCCAAGTGCCCGAGCCCGCCGCGGAGCTGTCCGCCCTGCGGTGGGTCTCCGGTCACGAGCAGGACGTTCAGCTCGCTCCAGCGGTCAGGAACCACGTGCTGCCGCTGCTCAGGCAGCGCGGAACCATGGCGTCGTAGCAGCACGCAGCCGCCACCCGCTACCGGCGGCTGCGCACCAGCAAGTACACGAAGTAGGGCGTCCCGACGACCGCCGTCATGAGCCCCGCGCCCATCTGGGCCGGGGCGATCACGGTCCGGCCCAGCAGATCCGCGAGGCAGACGAGGGTCGCCCCGAGGAGTATCGCGACCGGCACGACCCGTACGTGCCGTCGCCCCACCAGCGCGCGAGCCGCGTGCGGTGCCACGAGGCCCACGAAGCCGATCGTGCCGGCGGCGGCCACGGCGGTGGCGCTGAGCAGCACGCTCACGACGAGGAAGCCGAGGCGTCCACGAGCCAGGTCGAGGCCCAGGAGCCGGGGGGTGTCCTCGTCGAGCGACACGAGGTCGAGTTCCTTGCGGCGGGCGACGGCCACGACCGTCGCCGCCACGAGTACGGCCGCGACCGGCAGGACGTCGGTGCCGGTCCGTCCGTAGGTGGAGCCCGAGAGCCAGATCAGCGCCTTGGTCGCGCTGAACCGGTCGGTGAGCACGATGAGCAGGCTGATGAGCGCCATCGTTCCCGAGGACACGCCGATACCGACGAGGACGAGCCTGCTGTTCTGGAAGCCGCCCTTCGCCGCGAGCCCGAAGACGACCAGGGAGCTGACCGCGGCGCCGGCGAACGCCGCGCCCGCGATGCTCCACGGTCCCGAGCCCGGTGCCGAGGTGACGAGGATGATCGCGCCGAGCGCCGCTCCGCCGGAAACGCCGAGGACGCCCGGTTCCGCGAGCGGATTGCGGGTCACGGACTGCACGAGCGTGCCGGACAGGGCCAGCGCCGCACCCGCGAGGAGCGCGGCGAGCACGCGCGGCACGCGGGTGTCGAGGACGAAGGTGATGGCCTGGCCCGACTGTCCCCGCAGCCAGTTGACCACGTCGCCGAGCAGGAACGTGCTGTCGCCGACGAGCACCGCGGCGGTCGTGACGCCGACCAGCGCGCCCACGAGAAGCACCACGGTGATGACGTACGCCGTCCGGCTCGGAATGCGCAGCCGGTCCGGCGCGCCGGCATGGCCGCTGTCGCGGGTGCGCATCGCCATGACGACGAGGAACACGGCGCCGACGACGCTCGTGATGACGCCCGTGGGCACGGTGACCGCGGTCTGGGACGACGTCACAGCACGCAGGAGTACGTCGGAACCCAGCACGAGGGCCGCGCCCACGAGACCCGCGACGGGGATGCGGGTCCGATGGCGCACGAGCGCACGGAAACGGCCGGCGAGTGGCCGTACGAGGGCCGGTGCGCACAGCCCCACGAAGGCGATCGGCCCTGCGAGGGTCACTGTCCCGGCAGCGAGCAGCGACGCGAGGACGACGGCCGTGACGCGCGTGCCGCGGACCGGGATGCCGAGCCCGTGCGCGGCGTCGTCCCCGAGGGCCAGGGCGTCGATGCGGCGGGCGATGAGGAGCAGGCCCGCGAGGGCGGCCACGATGACGGGCGCCATCTGGGCCACGCCGTCGAATCCGTTCTGGCTGATGCTTCCCTGGCCCCACTGGTAGAGGCCCTCGGTCCGTTCGGGGAACAGCAGGAGCAACGCCTCGGTGATGGCGTTGAGTCCCAGGGCGAGCGCGCTGCCCGCCAGGACGAGGCGGACCGTTCCGGCGCTCCGCCCCGCGAGTACGAGCACGACGGCGGCCGCCGCGAGTCCACCGACGAACGCCACTCCCGAGGAGGCGAGCAGCGGCGCCGTCGTACCGCTGGCGACCAGCGCGGTCAGGGCAAGGTACGAACCCGCGTTGACGGCGAGGGTGTCCGGCGCGGCGAGCACATTGCGGCTCACCGCCTGCAGCGCGACGCCCGCCGCGCCGAGCGCGAGGCCGATGAGTATCCCGGCGACCATGCGCGGCACGCGTGAGGCGATGACGACGGAGGAGTCGCCCTGCTCGGCCTGGCCGGTGAGTGCCTTCCACACCTGGCCGGGGCCGACGGAACTGGTGCCCTGGGTGACGTCGACGACGGCCAGGACGGCGACCAGAAGTACGAGCCCGGCCGTCACCGCGACCGCACCCGAGGAGGACACAGCCGCGCGCTCGGGCGTGGCGGGGGGAGTTGCGGTGACGGCCACGGCGTTACTTCGTCAGGGCGTCGACGAGGGCGTCGATGTACGCCTCCATCGCCCCGGGCCCGCCGAACATCCAGATGCCGTCGGCCACCGGGTGCACGTCACCGGACTTGACGAACGGCAGCGACTTCCAGACGCCGTTCTTGGCGAGTTCGTCGGTGAACACGTCGCTCGTACCGTCGGTCTTGTTGCCGATGTGGACGAACCGCACGTCGTCACCGAGCTCGGTGAGGCCTTCGACGTCGGTGGTCGCGAGGCCGTAGTCCTTGTCGCCCTTGATCTTCCAGGCGTTCTTGAGGCCGAGGTCCTCATTCACGGCGCCGAGCAGGGAGTTGCTGGTGTAGCCGCGAATGGAGACCTGGTTGGAGGCGGCGTAGCCGTCGGCGAAGGCGACCTTCGAGCCGTCGAGCTTGGCCTCCTTCAGCGCCTTCTTGCCTTCGGCGACCTTGGCCTCGTACGACTCCTTGGCCTTCTTGGCCTCGTCGGTCGTGCCGGTGGCCTTGGCGATGACGTCGAGCGTGTCCATCATCTGCCCGACCTGGTCGGCGCCGTCGGCGGCCTTGACCTGGAGGACCGGGCCGACCTTCTTCATCTGCTTCACCGCGGACGCCGACATGTCGGTCGTGGTGACGATGAGGTCCGGGGTGAGACCGGCGAGGGTGTCCATGCTCGGCTCACCGCGGGTGCCGATGTCCTTGGGCTCGTTCTTGAGCGGTACCGCCGAGTCCCACGCCTTGTAGCCCTTGACGTCGGCGACACCGACGGGGTCCACGCCGAGTGTGACCATGGATTCGACGACGTTCCACTCGGTGCCGACGACCTTCTTGGCCGGGCCGTCGAGCTTCACCGTCGCGCCGCCCGCGTCGGTGAGAGTGATCGGTTCGGACTTCTTGTCCGAACCGGTCTCGGCGGGCTCGGAGGTGCCGCAACCGGACAGGATGAGGGCCACGGCGCTGGCGGCCGCCGCGGCGATGAGGGGGCGTCTCATGAGGAGGTGTGGAGCCTTTCACGTCTGCTGTGGTGGCGGCCTATCGCGCGGGTGCGCAGCCGGCCGGTGAGGGGGTCGGTGTCGACCTCGATGCGGATGCCGTAGGTCTCGGACAGGCGTTCCGGTCGCAGTACGTCATCGGGGGCGCCGTCGGCGACGATGCGCCCCGCGTCGAGCAGGGCGATCCGGTCGGCGACGGCGGCCGCCTGGTCGAGGTCGTGCAGGACGACGCCGACGGCGATGCCGCCGTCGTCCGCGAGGTCACGCATGAGGTCGAGGAGTTCGATCTGGTAGCGCAGGTCGAGGTAGGTGGTCGGCTCGTCGAGGAGGAGTACGCCGGTCTCCTGGGCCAGACAGCTCGCGAGCCACACCCGCTGGAGCTGTCCGCCGGAGAGCTGGTCGACGGCGCGGTCGGCCAGACCGTCGACGCCGGTCATGGCGAGCACGCGGTCCACCACGGCGACGCCACCGGCATCCGTCCGGCCCCAGCGGCCCCGGTAGGGGTAGCGGCCGAACTCCACGACGTCACGGACGGTCAGACCTCCGGGCGTGGGGCGTCCTTGGGTCAGGAGCGCGACGCGCCGGGCGAACTGACGGGCGGTGAGGTCGAAGCCGTCGGCGGCCTCGGCCGTGCCGGAATCCAGGGTCAGCGTGCCGAGCCGGGCGCCCTGCAGGCGGGCGACGGTGCGCAGCAGCGTCGACTTGCCGCTTCCGTTGGGTCCGACGAGGGCCGTCACTTCGCCGGGCCTTAGCTGGATGGCGGCGTCGTGGACGACATCGACGCCGTCGTACGACACGGTCATGTGCTCGGCGGACAGTTCGTGACCGCGCGGACGGGTAGCGCTACCTGCGCGTTCACCTGATCTCACGGCATGAAGGTTAGCCTAACCTAATCCTGGCCGGAAGTAGGGGGTTCGAACTCGGGCGAAAGGCACGCGCGGAACGCACCGGTGCCGCCCGTCGGTCGAGACGACGGGCGGCACCGGTGACACTGGGGTCACTCCTGTCTCGTCAGTACAGCTTGTTGACCGCCTTGACGGTCGTTGTCTTGAAGTCGGCCACCTGCGCCTGGGCGAAGCCGCCCATCTGTCCCCACTGGACGAGTGTCACCGTGGTGCCGTCCCGGCCGACCGAGAACATGTTGATGTCCGAGGCTCCCCACGTGGCCTCGGTGTGGACGCCGTAGACGTGGGCGCCCTCCTCGACGTTCAGCTTTCCGTAGTACTTCTGCGTCGCGGTGATCTCGGGATCCTGGTTCATCAGATCCTTCGCGCAGTTGTCGAGGTCCTTGCGCAACAGGGCCGCGAAGTCCTTGGCACGCTGCTCGCTGCGCTCGACGACCGTCACCTGGAGGGCGCCGGTGTCGAGGTCGGTGCGGTAGGCGCGGTGCACGGAGATCGACGGCAGGGCACCTCCCACACACATCGGCAGCGGGTCGGGCTGCCCGGCGGTCACCGGTCCCGCGGTCCAGGCCGACGTCGCGTGCGGCGGCAGTTCGGACGGAGCCAGGAACCGGGGCGAGTCGGCGGCGGCCGCCGGACCCGTACCGGCCACCACACCCGCCACTGCCACCGCGGCCCCCAGTGCACACAGTCCTCGGCTCATACGAACGCTCATGATCGTCAACTCCCCGTTGTCGAAAGGCCGGCCTGTCTGTTGCCCGACCCTCATGCCACATACGACCCGCGACACCCCGCACCCGTTGCCCCCGCCCGCGTCACAGCTCCGTCCGCTATGTCATGGAACGGCAACGTCCGCAAGCGTGTTCACGTGCACGGGTGCGCTGGTACCCGCTGCGACCGGCGCGCAGCGGGAAGGGGAAGATTACTTTCCGCCCGCTTCCGCGTGACGGACCCGCGCGACACGTGTCCAAGGGGTCGAGCCGGGAAGGCGGCGCAGAGCGCCGTCCGCAAGAGACAACGAGGAGTAGCCCCATGGACAGTTCCGCGACACCCGCGCATGCGGCGTCCGCCGGCGTCGCGGACGGGTCCGGCACACTCTCCGCTGCTGCCGGGCGGGCCGATGCCCCTTCCCCGTGGGCGCGGCGGGGGGCCGCACTGCGCCGTACCCCGGTGTCGATGTGGAACGACGACGTGTCGGACTGGGCCGCGGCGTTGACGTACTACGCGATTCTCGCTCTGCTGCCCGCCCTCCTGGTCACGGTCAGCCTGATCAGCCTCGTCAGTCCCGGCACGACGCAGACGCTCATCGCCGAGGTCACCGACTGGGCGCCGGCGCAGGCGGGCAGCGCCTTGAACGAGGCGCTCACCGAGATGGCCGGCGCGCGTTCCGCCGCCGTGACGGTCGTGGTCGCCGGCGGGGTCAGCGCGCTGTGGTCCGCCTCCAGTTACGCGGCCGTCTTCCGGCGGGCGCTGCACGCGATGCACGGCGTGAAGGACACGCGGCCCGCGTGGCGCAAGGCGCACCGTGTGCTCATGACCGCCGTCGCCCTGCTCGCGCTGCTGGCCGCCAGTGCGGTCGTGCTCGTACTGAGCGGCTCGCTCGCCCAGGCCGTGGGGCAGTACGCCGGTGTCGGCGACGCGGGGCAGACCGTATGGAATGTCATGAAATGGCCCACCCTGGTCTGCCTGGTGGTCCTGCTCGTCCTCGTACTCTTCTTCAACGCGCCGCCCTCGGAGCGCGGTTGGCGCCGCAGCCTGCCCGGCGGATTGCTTGCCGCGCTGCTGTGGCTCCTGTCCTCGGGCCTGTTCACCTTGTACGCCTCGGGGTTCGGCACCTACGGCAAGCTGTACGGCTCGCTGGCGGGAGTGGTCGTGTTCCTCGTGTGGCTCTGGGTGTCCAACCTGGCGCTGCTCGCGGGAGCGCAGTTCACGGTGGAGATGGCTCGCACCCCGGCGGTGCACTGCCCCGAACAGGGCATCGAAGGGTAGCGACCGACAGGGGCTGAGCCCCAAGCCGTAGCCCCGAACTCGTCCCATGCGCGGCCGAACTGTGCGCCCCCAGGCGGAAATCCGGGTCCGTGTGCCCGCGTGCACCCTTCCCTGCGCGCCGCGTGCGCTCCCCTCTCGGGGGTTCGGGCAGGGCATGTACCGGTGATACGCCTGAAGGACCAAATACTCGTGCGCGTGTTCATCGCCACGCGGCATCGAAGAGGAGTCATCCCATGGCCTCGTTCGACACGGGACGGTTGTGTGCGATCGTCAAAATCCTGGACCAGGCAAGCACCCATCTCCGGCTGGCTGCCCGCGAGTGCGCCCCCACCGGATCCGCGACGGCCGCGACCCGGCCGACCGCCGACCCCGCCACATCGGGCACCACCACGGCCACGTCCGGCACCACAGCCACCGGTATCACCGCATCTGGCATCGCCGCGCTCCTGACCGTCTCGGAACAGGCGTCAGGCAGTGTCCGGCGCGCTCTCGTCCACATCCACAACGGTGAGGTCCAGGACGCCGAGAACGAACTGGACCGGGCACGAACCCAACCGTGCGGGCCCGCCCTCGCGCCGGTGGGACTGCTGCGGCCGCTCCCCCGACGCGTGAGCACCGCGCTGTGCCTGATGCAGGGGATCACCGGCTTCTTCCCGTCCGAAACGGAACAGGTCCTGATGCGGGCGGCCCTGCCACTGGGGGCAGCAACCCTCCCGGTAGGGGCAGCCCTCCCCTAGCCACCCCCACCCCCTCACTCGAACGGGCTAACGAGGGAATGAGGGACCAGATCGGCCCGATCGCCGCAAATAGCCCCCCGAAGGGCTCTCGGCGAGCCATCCGCGCACGCTCAGTGACTCTCCTGGTTGCGTCACGCACCTGTGGGGCGCGCGATGGAGGGGACGCGTGCGACGTCCGTGGCGAAATTCGATTCTGCCCGTCGCCCGCTGCGAGGGAGTGATCACCCATGACTCAGGGCGAGGCCTTCACCAGCGCCGATGGGCTCGCGGGCCTTACGGCCTACGACCGGACCGGCGAGAAGATCGGCAGCGTCGAGCAGGTGTATCTCGACGACCGAACTGGGCGTCCCGAGTGGGTGACCGTCAAGACCGGTCTCTTCGGTATGAAGCAGAGCTTCGTGCCGCTCTCCGGAGCCCGCCGCCAGCAGGACGAGCTGCACGTGGCGGCCACGAAGGAGGCCGTCAAGGAGGCCCCGCGCGTGGACGCCGACCAGCACCTCGAGCCGGACCAGGAGCAGGACCTCTACGCCCACTACGGCCTCACCCGTCCCGGTGGCACGCAGCAGCCCCGTAAGCCGGCGGCCAGTGGCCGCGACCGCGCTGGGGCCGCGGGGATGGCCGGTGCCGGTGCTGGTGCCGGTATGGGCATGGGCGCAGGCGAGGGCCGCAACGCGGGCGCGCGTGAGTTCGCGACCCGATCCGGAGCGGCCGACGACAGCAAGGCCGCCCACGAACACGAGATGGTGCGCTCCGAGGAGCGGCTGCGTGTCGGGACGGAAGAGGAAGAGGTCGGGCACGCCCGACTGCGCAAGGTGGTCGTCAGCGAGGACGTGAAGACCTCCGTGCCCCTCTCCCACGAGGAGGTGCGCGTCGTACGCGAGCCCATCCGCGAGGGTGACCGCAGCACGCGTGCCAACATCGGCGAGGAGCAGACCGAAGTGACCCTGCACGCCGAGAGGGCGGTGGTCAGCAAGGAGTCCGTGCCGGTCGAGCGGGTCCGCCTGGAGACCGAGAAGGTCACCGAGACCCAGGAGGTCTCCGACACCGTGCGCAAGGAGCAGATCGAGTTCGACGACGCCAAGGGCGAGCGCAACGCCAAGGGCGAAGGCATGCGCGACCGGAAGCAGGGCCCGCGGCACTGACGCCCTTCAGGGCGCCCTGACCGTGGGAAGCTGACGGCGGAGGGGGGGAGCACTCGACAGGAGTGCTCCCTCCCCCCGCGTTCGCCCTGTCCGGTATGGGAACGCCGGGCTTGGTCGGCTGTTCGGTCACGCGGGCGCTCCTGGGGTGGGCGAGCGAGGGACGGTGCGGTGCGGTGCAAAGAGCGTAGAGCGGCAGTCGTCACGGCGTACGCGCGCGCCACATTGATCTCCAATTGACCTCAACCCCGGTATGGCTGTGGACTGGCAGCACCCCAAGGAGGAACAACTTGCCCACCAAGTCACTGCAGATTCCCACCACCGACGGTCAGGCCGACGCTTTCGCCGCTTTCCCCGACCGTGGCGAGCGGCTTCCGGGAGTGCTGCTGTACCCGGACGCCTTCGGCCTGCGGCCCGAGTTGGAGGAGAAGGCCCGCGAACTGGCCGAGCACGGTTACTACGTGCTCGTCCCCAACCTCTACTACCGGCACGGCCCGGCACCGGTGATCGACCTCCCCGAGCACATCGGGGAAGAGATCAGGGCCGCGGTCTTCGCCCAGCTGATGCCCCTGGTCGAGGCGCACACCACCGAACGCGTCCTGCGTGACGCCGACGCCTATCTCAGGTTCCTCACCACCCAGCCCGAGGTCGGCGCGGGGCCCGTCGGTGTGATCGGCTACTGCCTCGGCGCCGCCCTGGCGATGCGCACGGCGACGGCCCACCCGGATCAGGTGGCGGCCGTCGCCGGATTCCACCCCGGCTTCCTGGTCACCGACGCACCCGACAGCCCGCACCGCCTCGTCCCGAAGCTCACCGCCCAGGTCCACCTCGGCCTCGCCGAGGGCGACCTGACGCCCGAAGCCATCAGCGAGCTCGACCAGGCCCTGGATGCCACAGGTGTCGGCCACTCCATCGAGATCTACCCCGACACCATCCACGGCTTCACCATGTCCGACACCGACGCGTTCAACCCCTCCGCGCTGCAACGCCACTGGGACCGCCTGCTCCCCCTCCTCGACCGGACTCTGGTCAACAAGTGAGGCGCTGAGCTACTGAGGCTTCGGCTCGGAAACCGGGCCGAGGCCCGGCGGCGGCACCGCCCGACACTCAGTAAGGTCGCCCCCATGCACGGTGTGCGGGTGGTGTTGATCGGGGGAACGTCGCATGTGGGGAAGTCGACCGTCGCCCAAGTGGTGGCGGACAGAATGGGGTTCGAGTACCTGTCGACCGACAGCCTGGCGCGGCACCCGGGGCGGCCCTGGCGAACGCCGGACCGGGAAGTGCCTGCCCACGTCGCCGAACACTACGGATCCTTGCCGGTGGACGAGCTGATCTCGTCTGTTCTGGATCACTACGAGCGGCTGTGGCCCCGCATCCGGGAACTGATCACGGAGAGCGTGGCCGGGAGCCGTGCCGGAGCGGGCCTCGTCCTGGAGGGTTCGGCGCTCTGGCCGGACCGCGTCGCCAGGCTGACGGTCCCCCGCACGGCCGCCGTGTGGCTCACCGCCCAGGACCCTGTCGTCCGCGCCCGTATGTACAAGGGCAGCCGCTACGACGAAGTCACCACCGAGGAACGGCACCTGATCGACCAGTTCCTGGCCCGCACCCTGCGCTACCAGGCGCTCGTGCGGGACGACATCGACAGATTGGGCCTGGATCACATCGATATCGATGCGGAGAGCGACTTCCGGTCGCCCGAGGAACTGGCCGACGCGGTACTCACGGCTGTTGCCGCTCAGGACGCGATCGGGCGATCGTCGACCATCGATTGATGCCCGGCGGAATGGCTCGCGAGCAAGGTCAGAGCCCTGCGCCGTCCGGACGACCGCGGCCGGCGGCGCCCGCGCATTCGAGGCAGGCCGGTTCGCCGTCGATCGTCGTCCCGTCCTCGGATGCGGCTTCGCAGATGCCGGGGCGGCCGGGGTGATTGGCCCGGCAGTGGCAGGTGCAGGTGTCGGTGACCGCTTCCAGGTCGGATTCGCTTTGGGGGGCGAGGCCCATGCGGACGTCGTGGCAGTTGCGGCACAACGGCACCTGCTGCGGGCCGACGGTGGGCGCGTTGGAGACGACGGTGAGACCTGGTTCGGCGTAGCCGCTGCACGCTCCGGGGAACTCGGGGTGGGTGTCGCACAGGCAGTGGCAGGAGCCGAGCTCGGCGGTGAGCGGAGTTGGGTTGGACCCGTACTCGTACTCGGCCTCGGCACCAGCGCCGCCCTCGGAATCGGACCCGTACCGCTGCCTGCCAGGCACCATCGCCCGTCTGAGCGCCTCGGCGACAGCCTGAAACTGCTCTGCGTTCGGCGCGGATGCAGGCTTGGTCATGCGCCCATTGTGTTGATCGATCCGGCGTAGCGCCAGTGGCCCTGGGGGCCGGGAGGCGCTGACGGTCGCCCAGGACATGGCGGCCTCTCCTCGCGTTGGGAGGCGCCGCGCGGCTCAGGCACTCTCAGGCACCGGCTCCCGAGAGACCGGCGACGCTGTTCCCGCAGGCAGCTGCCGCGGCAGTGATGGCCTGCTCGTACTGGTCGTCGTCGAGGAGGACGGAGAGCCCGAAGGCGATGCCCCATGCGACTTGGGCCTCGTCCTCACCGAAGGTCCGTTCTTGCTTGATCAGCTCTCGACCGAGGTACTGGCCGTGCAGGTCCTTGGGGTCCTGGCCCTCCGCGCGACGTCGGACGGCTTCGAGGGCGCTCACCGTGAACGCCTCGTAGTGGGTGTCACCCAGCAGCCTGCGCAGTTGCTCGAGTTGGGCGTGGGCGGCACGTAGGTGCAGCGGCCACGTTCGACTGGTGCCGAATTGCGCCTCCATGGCCTGCGTCAGGTCGATCCGCCGGAACATCTCGTCGAGGGGGTCGTAGGTCATGATCCCTCGGTAGCGGCTGGCGGCGTCCGGGCATCGAAGGCTCGCTGCGGGCTCCCCCATGTGGCTGCAACCAGGAACCCGGGGGCGCCGCTCGTTCGTGTCCATGAGGAGGACCCGCCGACGCCGGCCGGGATGGGGCACCACCCCGGCCGGCGTCGCGCGCTCAGGCCGCAGGCACCGCCCCGGTGGCGAAGTACGGCTTGCAGACCGAGCCGGACCAGTCCGTGGCGATTTCGAGGAGCCTGTTGCCGTCGGCCGACGGCAGCAGGCTTGAGCTGTAGTTGGGGCAGTAGTCGACGGTCGTCGACTCGACGGCGACCGGCGCGGGGATCTCCCGCCACTTTCCGGCGCCGCCCGCGCTGTTGACCCAGACGGTGCGTCCGCTCCCGGCCGCCTTGCTGCCGTCGCGGTTGTACATGACCTGGCCGACGAGGAAGAGCCTGCCCTTGGGGTTGCCCGCCTCGGGCGCCCACGCCAGGTTCGGCGCGTGCTTGAAGTACTTGCCGTCGGCGGTCTCCGGGCGGATGCCCAGGGAGGTGACAGCGCCCCAGTTCCAGCCGTCGGACGAGGTCCGGTAGTGCACGACGCACTGGAACTGTCCGGCGGCCGCGCAGATCTCGAACGACATGAAGTAGGTCCCGTCACCCATCTTGCGCACCACCGCCATGCCGGGCCGGTCCGAGGCGAGCGTGCTGGCGACGGTGTCGTGGTGGCCGGTCCAGTTCACTCCGTTCGCGGTGCGGGCGGCCACCAGCTTCTGGCTGTGGGTGCCATCGGTCTCGTCGGAGTAGTGCGCGACGAGTTTCCCGGAGGCGTCGACGGAGAACTCCGGCTCCCACAGCCCCTTGTCGTTCGACGCGGTGGCGATCGTGGACAGGTAGCTCCAGCTGCGGCCCACGTCATTGCTCCTGAAGACCCGCAGAGCCATGCGCCGGTTCGCCTCGTCCTGGCCTACGGAGGCGGCCCACAGCAGCGTGCCCGCGGGCATTTTGCCCACACGTTGCGGGAGTTCGTACAGCGTCGAGCAGCACAGTCCCTGCCCGCCCGCGGCCTCGGGATCGCGCACCGTTCCGACATCACGGAACGACGCGCCGCCGTCCGTACTCTCGTGAATGGCGCCGAGCCCGTTGTTCCCGGAGAACGTGACCACGGAGGCCAGGATCCGGCCGTTGGCGTCGCCGCTGTGGGCGAGTCTGACGGCTCGCGGGTACAGGCCGGTGCCGTCACGCAGCAGGGTGCCGGTCGCGGCGTCGGCCGACGACCCTGACTGCGAGACGAACAGTGCCGCCAGAAAAGCGAGCAGCACGGGGAACAGGACGGTGGGGCGGAGGAGACGTGGTCGTGCGGGATGGTGCGCTGACATGGGCCTCTCCTGACTCTGCGGTGTGGGTGTGGGTGTGGGTGTGTGTGCGCAGGACGGAACAGGTCGAACTGCTGGCGGACTCAGTCGCCTTGAGGCGCGAGACGGATCACGTTCCAGGAGACCGGCGGCAGTTCGGCCGCGAGCGCGCCCTCGGCGGTGATGTGCGTCCCGGACGCGCGGCGCGGCACGACCCGGTCCGGCTCGGCCTCGGTGTTGACCGCGTCGGGGTCCTGGTCGGCGAGGACCAGGTGCTCGACGATGCGGTATCCGGCGGCCTCCCCGCGCAGCGCGGCCTCGAGTCGCAACGGCTGCTCCTGGTCGCGGTTGACGGCCAGAACGGTGAGCGCGCCGCTCTCCTCGTCGTGCGTCACCACGGTGTCGAGGGTGGAGACATCGCCGTACTGAGGTGTGTCGATGCGGGGCCCGGTGGCGTCGGTGCGCAGGACGCGGCCGGTGGCGAACCGGGCAGCCTGGGCGAAGGGGTGGAAGATGGTCTGGCGCCAGCTGGCGCCGCCGGGCTCGGTGCGGATGGGTGCGATGACGTTGACCAGCTGGGCGAGGCAGGCGATGGCCACCCGGTCGGCGTTGCGCAGCAGCGTGATGAGCAGCGAGCCGACCACGGCGGCGTCGGTCACGCTGTACGTGTCCTCGATGAGGCGGGGCGTCTCGGCGGTCTCCAGGTTGCGCTCACCGACGAAGCGGGCGGCGTACCAGACGTTCCACTCGTCGAAGGAGAGCTTGATGTGCTTCTTGGCTCCGCGCGCCGCCCGTACGTGATCGGCGGTCGACACCACGTCGCGGATGTACTGGTCCATGTGGGCGCCCGAGGCGAGGAAGCTGGCGCGGTCGCCGTCGAACTCCTCGTAATAGGCGTGCAGGGAGAGGTAGTCGACCTCGTCGTAGGTCTGCTCCAGGACCTCACGCTCCCAGGTGCCGAACGTCGGCATCCGCGAGTTGGAGCTGCCGCACGCGACGAGCTCGATGGAGGGGTCGACCTGGCGCATCGCCTTGCCCGCCTCGGCCGCGAGCCGCCCGTACTCGGTGGCCGACTTGTGGCCCGTCTGCCACGGACCGTCCATCTCGTTGCCGAGGCACCACAGCTTCACGCCGTGCGGATCGGTCACGCCGTGCTTGATGCGCAGGTCCGACCAGGCCGTGCCGCCCGGGTGGTTGCAGTACTCGACCAGGGCGCGGGCGGCGTCGATACCGCGCGTCCCCAGGTTCACGGCCATCATCGGGTCGAGGCCCAACTGGCGTGCCCAGCCGAGGAACTCATTGGTTCCGACGCGATTGGTCTCGATGGAGCGCCAGGCCAGGTCGAGCCTGCGCGGGCGATCGGCGACAGGGCCGACGCCGTCTTCCCAGTGGTAGCCGGAGACGAAGTTGCCGCCGGGGTAGCGCACGAGGCCGGTGCCCAGTTCGCGGACCAGTTCCGCGACGTCTCCGCGGAATCCGTCGGCGTCGGCGGTGGGGTGCTCGGGGTCGTGGATGCCGGTGTAGACGCAGCGTCCCATGTGCTCGACGAAGGTTCCGTACAGACGCGGGTCGACGTCGCCGACGCTGAACTCGGGGTCGATGACGAACCGTGCGGTGTGCGGCATGTTCTGGCGCCTCTCTCTATGGTGCGGATTCTCGGGTCGGGCAGCGGTCGGGCAGGGGGTGGGTCACTTCAGGTAGGTCACTTCAGGTGGGTCACTTCAGGCCGGTACCGGCGATGCCCTCGACGATGCGGCGCTGGAACAGCGCGAAGACGGCGAGCAGCGGGATCGCGCCGAGCACGGCGGAAGCCATGAGCTGGGCGTAGGGCACGCCGAACACGTCCTGGACGGAGGTGAGCCCGACGGGCAGCGTCATCATCTCCGGGTCGGTCACCACGAGCAGGGGCCACAGGAAGTTGTTCCAGACGCCCACGAACACGAAGATCGTGACCGCGGAGACGGCGGGCCGGGAGATCGGCATCACGATCTGCCAGTAGGTGCGCAACCAGCCCGCCCCGTCCGCGCGCGCCGCGTCGATCAGCTCCCGCGGGATGCCGTCGAAGAACTGCTTGAAGACGAACACGGCCACCACATTGGGCACTTGGGGCAGGACCACGCCCCAGTAGGTGTTCAGCAGGCCCGCCGACTGGAGCGCGAGGAACTGCGGGATCATCAGGACCTGGCCCGGGATCATGATCCCGGCGAGGAGCATCACGAACGCGGCCCGGCGCGCCCGGAAGCGGGTCTGCGACAGGGCGAACGCGGCCAACGACGCCATGATCACCGTGAGGACGGTGGTGAGGATCGAGGTGATGAAGCTGTTGGCGTACCAGTAGGGCAGCTTGCCCGCGTCGAAGATCTCCCCGTACGCGGACAGGGTCGGGTGCGCGGTGAACCATCCGGTCGGGTTGGTCACGACCTCCTGGGCGGGCCGCACCGAGGTGGCGAGCGCCCAGGCCAGCGGCACCAGCCACAGCACGGCCAGGGCGATGAGCGTGCCGAGCGCCACCCGGTTGAAGAGGCGCTCGGAGTCGCGGCGGGGGGCTGGCGGTGCGGTGCTGCCGCGGGGCTCGGTCTCCGGTCGCGTGGCGATCGCGGTCATGGTCAGTTCTCCTTCTCGGCGCGGCGTACGAGGGCGAACCAGACGAGGGAGACGAACAGGATCACCAGGAACAGCAGGAGCGACACGGTCGAGGCGTAGCCCACGCGGCCCTCGACGAACCCGGTGTCGTAGATGAGTTGCAGTGAGGGGCGTGTGCTGCCGTCGGGGCCGCCGTTGGTCATCATGTAGATCTGGTCGAAGACCTTCAGCGAGGCGATGACCTGCAACACCGTCACAAGGGTCGTCGTACGGCCCAGCATCGGCACGACCACGTGCCGGATGCGCTGCCAGGGCCCGGCCCCGTCGATGGCGGCCGCTTCGTGGACCTCGCGCGGCACGTCCTGCAGACCGGCCAGATAGAGCACGAAGTTGAAGCCGACGGTCCACCACACCGTGGCCGCCGCGATGGAGAACATCGCCCAGTCCGGGTCACCGAGCCAGGAAGGCGGGGTGTCGACGCCGAACCACTTCACCGCCTCCTGGGCCAGGCCCAGCTGATCGGCGTAGATGAACATGAAGAGCAGCGAGACGACGGCGGAGGGCAGCACGAACGGTGCGAAGAACGCGAACCGGAAGAACCAGCGGCCGCGCACGAACCGGTCGGCGAGCAGGGCGAGGACCAGGCTGAGCAGCACCAGCGGCACGGTCGTCAGGACCGTGAACCACAGGGTGTTGCGCAGGGTCCGCCAGAACTCCGCGTCGCCGAGCACCGCCTTGTAGTTCGAAAGGCCCGCGAATTCACCGAGGCCACTTCTGAGCAGGCTCGTGTCGAAGAACCCGGCGACCACGGTGTAGATCAGCGGCCCCACCAGGAACACCAGGTAGAAGAGGGCGAAGGGCAGCAGCATCCCCGGGCCTGCCCAGCGTTCGCGTCTGCTGGATATCGGGGAGTTCGCGGTCGTCGTGGCCACGGTTCGGCCTTTCGGTCAAGGCGTACGGGATCCAGGGGCGGGTGGAGCGAGGGGGGTCGGGCGGAGCAAGGGGGCGAGCGGCAGTCGTCAGCGGGCCCTGCTCATACGGGAGCGGGGCGCGAGGCCAGGGTCTGCAGCTCGCGGCGCAGCCGGGCGGCGCCCGCGGTGGGGCTGGTGTCGCCGGTGAACACGGTGGTCACCACGTCGCCCACCACGGTCTGCATGGTGCCTCCCGCGCCGCCGTACCAGGCGGCCGGGTCGTAGACCGCACCGTCGGCGGCCGTGGCGTAGTGCGACTGCGGCTGAAGTTCCTTGTACGCGCGTGAGCTCTGTGTCGGCAGCCAGGCCGGCACATGGCCGCCCTCCGCCCACAGCTTGCTGGAGTGCAGCATCGACGCGGCGAACCCCAGGGAGAGGTCGAGGCGTTGGGCCTTCGCCGAGGGCGCCTTCGGCAGCACCAGGGCGTGCGAGTCGGCGGCGCAGGCGTAGGGAGCGTCCTTGAAGATGCGCGGCAGGGGCCGCATGTCGAACTCGACCTTCGCCGACTGGACCGCGAGGGCCTGCCAGACGCCGTCCATCAGGAATCCGGCCTTGCCGGTGGTCAGCAGGGTGATGGCGCCCTTGCCGTCGGTGTTGGCGGGGATCACCTTCTCCTCGCTGAGGCGGCGGATGTAGGCGAGCGCCTCGGCCGCGGCGGCCGTGTCGATGACCACCTTCTTGCCCTGGTCGGCGACGAGATCCCCGCCGCCGATCTGCCGGTAGAGCGACCAGAAGATGCGGAACTGCATCGAGGCGTCCTTCACCGAGGCGATCGAACCGCCCCAGGCGCCGGTGACCTCCTTGGCCGCACGCAGCGCGTCGATGAACGCGTCGGGCCCGTCGACGTCCGCCAACTGGCCCTTGCCGTCGAGCAGTCCGGCCTTCTCGGCGATGTCCGTGCGGAAGTAGAGCACGAAGGGGTGCGTGTCCAGCGGCACTGCGTGCGGCTTCCCGTCGAACTGGGACTTGCGCCAGGGCCGCGCGTCGAACTTGTCCTCGGTCAGGCCGTGCCGGGCCAGGTCCTCGGGGTGCAGCTCGCTGAGCAGGCCGGCCTCGGCGAGCGTGGGCAGCTTCGACAGATGGATCACCGCGGCCTGCGGCGGCCGGTCGCCGAGCGTGGCCAGCGTGAGCTTGGTGTAGTACGGGTTGCCCCACAGGAACGTCGCCGACTTCAGGTCCACCGAGCGGTGCGACGACCGGTAGGCGTCCTGCATCGCCAGCATCCGCTCGCCGTCGCCGCCGGTGAACGGGTTCCAGAAGTTCAGCCGCGACGGTGAGGGCGCGCCGCCGGTGAACCCCTGCGCCAGGGTGCTGCCGCAGCCCGTGGCAGTGAGCGCGGCGGCGCCGGTCGCACCGACCGCGAGCCCTGTGCGCAGCACACGGCGGCGGGACGGGGCGGGCGGCGACGGGGTCGGTATGCGGTCCCGCATGGGCATGCGTCCTTCCACGGCGAACAAGGGGAACAAGGGGAACATCAAGCGGAGCAAGGAGAAGCAGGACAGACAAGACGGACAAGACTGATGCGGAATGCAACGTTGGAATGCCGCCGCGATGACAACCACACCTCTGGCCGCTCGCTGCGTTTACAACGTTGTACTCAGCTGGCAATACGGCGTCAACACCTAGGGACGCATTACCTGTTCACGTACTCGACGAATCCACATCGGCCCCTGCCGATTACAACGTTGAACCATGACGTACGCTGCTGCTGTCGGGGGAGGGAGAAAACCGTGGCAGGCACCCGCCTGAAAGACGTCGCGGAGCGCGCCGGGGTATCGATCAAGACGGTGTCGAACGTCGTCCGCGGCGAGACCGGAGTCGCCGACCGGACACGCGAACGCGTCCTGCGCGCCATCGCCGACCTCGACTACCAACCCAATGCCTCGGCACGCCACTTGCGTACCGGGCGCAGCGGCATCATCGCGCTCGCCGTCCCCGAACTCGTGGCGCCGTACTTCGCCGAACTGGCCGCCGAGGTCATCGCGGCCGCGAAGAAGCGCGGCTGCACCGTGCTCATCGAGGACACCGGGGGCAGCGCGGACGAGGAACTCCGTATCGCCTGCGGACTCAGCGATCCGCTCATCGACGGCGTCCTGCTCAGCCCGCTCCGGCTCGACGAGCAGGTACTCGCCGCCCGCGAACGCCGCGTACCGCTGGTGCTCCTGGGCGAGCAGTCGTACGAGATCCCGGCCGACCACGTCCTGATCGACAACTCAGCGGCGGCGCGCGAGGCCACCGACCACCTCCTGTCCCTCGGCAGGCGCCGCGTCGCCGTCATCGGCCAGCCCTCGACGCCCGCCCACGCCACGACGGTCCAGCGCATGCACGGCTATCTGACCGCGCTGCACGCGGCGGGTGTCCCCCACGACCCTCAACTCGCTCCGGACACCCGGGCGTTCACCCGCGCCGAGGGAGCCACCGCGATGCGTACGCTCCTGACGCTGGAGGACCCGCCGGACGCCGTGTTCTGCTTCAACGACCTGCTGGCCTCCGGCGCGCTGCGGGTGGCGCACGAGCACGGCCTGCGCATCCCGCGCGACTTGGCGGTCGTCGGCTTCGACGACGTCGAGGAGTCCCGCTACAGCGTGCCGAGCCTGACCACGGTCGCCCCGGACAAGCGGGGCATCGCGGAACTGGCCGTCGACGCGCTGCTGCGCAGGATCGACGCCGGCGCGATGGCACCGCCCACCCGGCTGACCGCGGGGTACGAGCTGACGGTGCGGGAGAGCACGCGCGCGAGCGGCTGAACCGGGGCGATGGCGACGATGATCCTCGCCCTGACACACAGCCATGACCCTTTTTTAAGTCAGTTGATTGACTTATGAAAAGGCATGCGTTTGACTCCTGGTACCAGCACGAACCGCCGAACCGTGGAGGCCGCACGTGGCCGGACGCCAGGAGACGAAGCCGCTCACCCGCCTGCGGGCCGAACGCGTGGCGGAGACCCGTGGGGCGATCATGTCGGCCGCGGAGCGACTCTTCGCCGAGCAGGGGCTCTCCGCCGTGTCGAACCGCCAGATCGGCGAGGCGGCGGGGCAGGGCAACGTCACCGCCGTCAGCTACCACTTCGCGTCGAGGGCCGTTCTGGTGCGCGCCATCATGGCCAGGCACGGCGAGGCCACCGACCTCATCCGGAAGCGGTACCTGGAGGAGATCGGCGACAGCGAGGACATCCGGGACTGGGTGGACTGCCTGGTGCGCCCGGGTCCGGAGTATCTGGACTCGCTCGGCGTTCCTTCCTGGCACGCCCGCTGCGCGGTTCAGGTCATGACCGACCCCCTGCTGCGCGCGATCGTCACCGACGAGGCGCTCGTCAGGCCGTATCTGCAACAGACCCTGGACGGCCTCGGCCGATGCCTTCACATGCTGTCGGCCCAAGTGCGCGCGGAGCGCGCGGCGATGGCCCGCGACCTGTTGACCCACGCGTGCGCGGAACGCGAGCGCGCCCTGGCCGACGGCGGAGTGCCGCTGCACGACTCCTGGCGGCGCACGGCCGATTCGCTCTGCGACGCGCTCGTCGGCCTGTTCACCGCACCTGTCACCTCCCCCCGCTCCCCCCACAACCATCTGGAGGACACCGGACCATGAAGATCACCGTCGAAGAGGACAAGTGCTGCGGTGCCGGAAGCTGCGTACTGATCGCCCCCGAAGTGTTCGACCAGCGGGACGACGACGGCATCGTGGTGCTGCTCAGCACCGAACCGCCCGAGGAACAGCACGCGGCCGTCAGGGAATCAGCCGGTGTCTGCCCCACGGCCGCCATCCACCTCAGCACGGACTCGTGAACGCACCCGGCCACGTCCTGGTGGTCGGCGCCTCCGCCGCCGGTCTCGGTACGGCCGAAGCTCTCCGCCGCCAGGGCTACCAAGGCCGGATCACCGTGCTGGGCGCCGAGTCCCGCCTCCCCTACGACCGCCCGCCGCTGTCCAAGCAGGTCCTGTCCGGCGCCTGGGAACCCGAGCGGGCTCAACTGCGCAGTCAGGAAGTCCTCGACGCTCTCGACGCCGAGTTCCTGCTCGGCGACGCCGCCGTGGCCCTCGATGTACCGACGCGCACGGTCCGTACGGCCTCCGGGCGCACTCTGAGCGCCGATGCCGTCGTCGTGGCCACGGGCCTCAAGGCTCGTACGCTGCCCGGCCAGGAGGGTCTGCGCGGCGTGCACGTGCTGCGGACGCTCGAAGACGCTGTCGCACTACGGAACGATCTACTGGGCGGCTCGCGGGTCGTGGTCGCCGGAAACGGGGTGCTCGGCGCGGAGATCGCGGCCACGGCCCGGCAGTTGGGCCGTGACGTCACGCTGGTCGGTCCGCAGTCGGCGCCAATGGCCGGTCAGCTCGGCCCCAGGGTCGCCGGACTGCTGGCGGAGTTGCACACCCGAAACGGCGTCCGCCTCGTGAACGACACCGCGGTCACCGGCCTGACGTCTGATCAGGGGCAGGTCAGCGGTGTGCTGTTGCCTGACGGCGAGACGCTGCCCGCTGACGTGGTCGTGGTCGCCATCGGCTGCACCCCGGCAACCGCCTGGCTGGCCGGGAGTGGCCTGCGCCTTGACGACGGGGTGGTGTGTGACGCCAACTGCCGTGCGGCAGACGGCATTTACGCGGTGGGAGACGTGGCGCGCTGGCACCACGCGACCCTGGGCACGTCGCTGCGCCTGGAGAACCGGACGAGCGCGGTCGAGCAGACGGCGGTCGTCGCGTCGAACATCCTCGGCACCGGCAGTACCTACGCGCCCATCCCCTACTTCTGGACCGACCAGTTCGACACGAAGATCCAGGTCTACGGGACACCGTCCGCCGATGCCGCGGTGACGGTCGTGGAGGGCAGCGAGCAGGACCACCGGTTCGCTGTCCGCTACTCGCGGGCGGGACGGCCCACCGCCGTACTCGGCTGGAACATGCCCAAGCAGGCCCGCCTGCACCGCCAGGCCCTCGTCGACGCGGACACGCGCGCCACTGTGCCGAGCCCGTGACTCCGGCGGGCGAGATCACCCCAGATCCCACGCCTGCGGGGACGGATCACCCAAGATCCCTCCTCGCCGAAAGCGGCGGCCCCTCCCACCCCTCCCCCGGCGACTTCCCGACCACCACAGAAGGACGGACATGACCAGCGTGCCCCCCACCGACACCGCCCCGGCCGACATACCCGACTTCCCCCCGGCCCGCTCGGCGGTCTGCCCCTTCGACCCGTCGCCGCAGATGCGTGACCTGGCCCAGCACGGCCCACTGACCAAGGTCCGCTCCTGGGGCGACAGCACCCCCTGGGTGGTGACCGACCACGCCGAGCAGAAGGCGCTGCTCGGCGACGCCCGGCTCAGTGCGAAATTCTCCCACCCCGGCTTCCCCAGCCCGGTCGCCCCGGATCCGGCCCGTCAGCACGCGGGCAACGCGACCGACTTGAGCTTCGTCGGCCTCGACGACCCGGAGCACGCACGGCTGCGCCGCATGGTCAGCGGGGTGTTCACCATCAAACGCGTCGAGGCGATGCGCCCCCTCGTCCAGAAGATGACGGACGGCTTCATCGACGACATGCTCGCCGGGCCGAACCCCGCCGACCTGGTCCAGGCGCTCGCCCTGCCCATCCCTTCCCTGGTGATCTCCGAGCTGCTCGGCGTGCCCTACGAGGACCACGCCTTCTTCCAGAGCAACAGCAAGGACATCGTCTCCGCCGTCGCCACCCCCGAGACACGGCAGGCCGCGCACGCCAACCTGGCCGAGTATCTGGATCACCTGGTCGAAGAGAAGCTCACGAGCCCCGGCGACGACCTGCTCTCTCACCTCGGCGAGCAGATCAAGGCCGGTGAGCTCACCCGCCGCCAGGCCGTCGCCATGGGCGTACTGCTGCTTCTCGGAGGGCACGAGACCACCGCCAACATGATCACTCTGGGGACTCTGCTGCTGCTCCAGCACCCCGACCAGCTCGCCGTCATCCGCGACACCGACGACCCCAAGGTGGTCGCATCCGCGGTGGAGGAACTGCTGCGGTATCTCTCCATCGTGCACCTGGGTCGGCGCAGGACCGCACTGGAGGACATCGAGATCGCGGGCCGCACCATTCGCGCCGGGGAGGGCGTGATCCTGCTCGGCGAGCTGGCCAACCGGGACCCCTCCGTCTTCCCCGACCCGGACCGCCTCGACATCACCCGGGACGCCCGCCTGCACCAGGCCTTCGGCACGGGCACGCACCATTGCGTCGGACAGCCCCTGGCCCGGATGGAACTCCAGGTCATCTACCCGACCCTGTTCCGACGCATCCCCACCCTGCGGGTGGCCACGGACCTGGAGGAGATCCCCTTCAAGTACGACGCCGTCATCTACGGGGTCCACCAGTTGCCGGTCACCTGGTAGGGGGCGTCTGCTCCTGCCGCCACCGGCCGACCCACTCCCACCAACCCTCACCCTCACGCTCACCTTGAGGGTGAGACGCCACTCGATACGCGTAGCGGGTCAGCACGGCGACCGAAGCCTCATCCGCGCTCGCGGAGGTATGCCTCCAGCTCCGCGGCGCCGTTCAGCATCGCCCGCCCGCGGGCGGAAAGCCGACCGTGCCAGTCGCGCAGCGCGGCCTCCAGCGGCTCAAGGCCGCCGGCCGCACGCACCTGGGCGATCAGCGGGGCGATCTGCTCGAGGAGGTAGCCGCCCCGCCTGAGCTGATGGGCGAGCCGGGCGTCCCGTACGTCGGCCTCGTCGTAGACGCGGTACCCGGTCCGCGGGTCGCGGCGCGGGCTCAGCAGACCCGCGCGCTCCCATTTGCGCAGCGTCGCGGGCCGGATTCCGAGCTGCTCCGCCAGCGGCCCGACGAATGTGCCGCCGGGTTCGGATCCGACGCCGGACTCGGGCCCCGTGGTGGGCGCCAGGTCGCGGAGCGCGCTCGCCACTGCCTGGAGGGTGCGCCGGTCGTCGAGGAGCTGGGCGTGGCTCTCGTCGATGAGGCGGAACGCCCCGTCGACCGCGTCCTCGTTCACGGCCCGCATGATCGATGTCGCAGTCTGGTGGCCATGGCCGGGCAGCAGAGCCAGAAACGCGCGCAGGGCTGCCGCGTGCAGCGAGGTATAGGTGCGGTAGCCGTGGGGCGTTCGGGCGGCGATCGGAAGGATGCCCGCCTCTTCGTAGTTCCTGATCGCCTGCGTGGACAGACCGTGCCCGCGCGCGAGATCGACCGGCCGCAGCCGATCACCACTTTGAAGGTTTCTCCCCATAGGGCCCATGGTATCGCGGCAAAGTTTCAACCGAAGGTTCAACGATACTGTTTAAGGCATGGTTACCGACGTCAAAGACACCGTCCATGCCGTCGAGGCCGCCGCGGTCATGGGGCTGCTCCCGGCCCGGCGACCCCGGCTGCTCGCCCTGGGCGAGCCCACCCACGGCGAAGACGCTCTGCTCGACCTGCGCAACGAACTCTTCCGGCAGCTCGTCGAGCAGGAGGGCTACCGGACGATCGCGATCGAGAGCGACTGCATGAGGGGCCTGATCGTCGACGAGTACGTCACCTCGGGCACGGGCACTCTCGACGAGGTCATGGAGCAGGGCATCAGCCACGGCTGGGGTGCCTCCGCGGCCAACCGCGAACTCGTGCGCTGGATGCGCGCCCACAACGTCCGCGCCGACGACGACGGCAGGCCCGCGTCCGAACGGCTCCGCTTCGCCGGTTTCGACGGCCCGCTGGAGATGACCCACGCCGAGAGCCCCCGCCAGGCCCTCACCGCACTCCACGGCTACCTCGCGGCCCACGTCGAGGCCGACCTGCTCCCCTGCACCGCGGACACCCTCGACGGCCTGCTCGGCGCCGACGACCGGTGGACCGATCCCGCCGTGATGTGGGACCCGGCCCGGTCCACGGGGCAGTCGCCCGAGGCCGGCCAGCTGCGGCTGCTCGCCGACGATCTGGTGGCACTGCTCGACCGGCAGACGCCACACCTGCTGGCGACGACCTCGCGGGACGACTGGGACCGGGCACGCCTGCACGGGCGCGCCGCCACCGGCCTGCTGCGCTATCACCACTGGATGGCCGACACCTCGACGGCCCGCATGACCCGCCTCGCGGGCACCCGGGACCAGATGATGGCCCACAACCTCCTGGCCGTCGCCGAACGGGGCCCGGCGCTCGTCCATGCCCAGAACGCCCATCTCCAGCGGCCCAAGAGCTCGATGCGGATGGGCGGGGTGCCGCTGGAGTGGTGGAGCGCCGGTGCGCTGGTGAGCGCGCAGCTCGGCGAGGAGTACGCCTTCGTGGCCACGGCACTCGGCACGATCCGGCACCAGGGAGTGGACACTCCGCCGCCGGACACCCTCGAAGGACTCCTGTACGCACTCCCGGAGGACCGCCACGTAATCGACGCCCCGAAGCTGGCCACCGCCCTGGCCACCGACATACCGCCCGCGCCCCGCGTATCCCCCTGGTTCGGCTACGCCCCTCTCGACCCGGCCCACCTGACGGACATCGACGGCATCGTGTTCGTCAAGGACATCCCGCAAGACTGATGCTGGCCAGATCCTTGCACTACCTGGCCATCTGGCCACTCGTCCCTCGCCGGGCCGCGGCGGAGGATCGATGCCATGAAGATTCTCTGGGTATTCGCACACCCCGAACCGCAGTCCCTCAACGGCTCCCTGCGTGACGACGGGATACAGGAACTGCGTGACCTCGGGCACGAGGTCCGCGAGTCCGATCTCTACGCCATGGGCTGGAAGCCCGTGGTCGACTCCGGCGACTTCCACCGCGCAACGGCCGACCGGCTCCTGGTCGGCGCCGAGCAGGAACACGCCTACAGCGCGGCCGAGTTGACGGACGACATCACCGTCGAGCAGAAGAAGATCGCCTGGGCCGATGCGCTGGTGTTCCAGTTCCCGCTGTGGTGGTTCGGGCCGCCCGCCATCCTCAAGGGATGGTTCGACCGGGTGCTCGTGCAGGGCTTCGCCTTCGGGCTCCAGGACCGCCGGGGGCGAACCCTGCGCTACGGGGACGGCGGCCTCGCGGGCAAGCGCGCCATGGTCATCACCACCGTGGGCGCACGGGAGTCGGGCTTCGGTGCGCGCGGGATCCACGGACAGCTGGACGAAGTGCTGTTCCCGCTCCTGCACGGCACCTTCTGGTACACGGGGATGGACACACTCCCGCCGTACGTCGTCTACGGCGCCGACCGCCTCGACGCCGACGGCTACCGCTCCCGCGCGGCCGAACTGCGCGACCGGCTCCGCGCGCTGCCGGACACCGCACCACTCCCCTACCGCCACGAGCACCACGGCGACTACGACGACGCACTCGTGCTGCGTCCGGAGATCGAGCCGGACCTCACAGGCGTCGCGGCACATCTTTCACGGACAGTTCGATCATCTGCCGCAGGACACTGACGGGCAGCCTGGACGAGGAGGTCAGCGGCGCGGTTCCCAGCGGAACAGGCGGAAGGCCAGCGCTACGGAGACGATGACCCAGCCCAGTGTGGGCAGCAGCAGCGGCAGGGACTCCGTCACGGGAACGCCGCCGTTCCAGGCGTTGAGGGCCAGTTCGGTGGCCGAACCGCCGGGGAGCGAACGCTTGAGCAGGGTGAGCTCCTCGGTGCCCGTGATGGCCACCCAGTTGGTGACGGCCATGGTGCCGAGGCTGACGGGCAGCGTGGTCACCTGAGCGTGCTCGGGAGAGTTCGTCAGTCCGGCCGTGGCAAGGCCGAGGCCGAGCATCATGATCACCGTGGAGAGGACCGCCGCCGTCAGAAGGAGCACGTTGCCCGGCGCACCCGCGACCGCGGCAAGCACGGCGAGGATCACGGCCACCTGGACCAGCGCGAGGACGGTGACCGGGAGTACAAGACCGGAGAGGATGCCGGCGTCGCTTGCCGGGGTGGAGCGCAGCCGCTTGAGGAAGAGCGTCTGACGGCGCGAGGCCAGCGTGGTCACCGTACTGGCGTAGAGCCCGAAGGCTGCCACGGTGAACATCACCACTGCCGCGATGTACCCGAGGCTGCGCAGGTCCGCGAAGGTTTCGTGCCTGTAGACGAAGAACGCGCAGGCAGCCACGGGAATGATGAAGCTGTTGAGCAGGACAAGGCGGTTGCGGAAGATCTGAATGAGCTCGCTCAGAGCGATGGAGAGCATCGTGAGGGTCCTCTTCTCGGGAAGGTCCGGGAGTGGGTTACGCGCCGCCGATGGCGCGGAAGACGTCATCGAGCCGCGTCGGTCCGGCCTGGAGTTCCTTGAGCTCCACCGCGTTGGCGTCCGCCCAGCCGAGGAGGGTGTGGAGGTCCTTCTGCAGGTGGAAGGTCTTGACGACGAACCCCCCGTCCGTCTCTCGCACGGCCCGGAGCGGTAGCGCAGGCACGGTGGCACTAGCGCTGGCGGTGGCACTGGCGGGAAGAGAGAAGCGGATGGCGGCCGGGAGTGTCCGCGTCAGCTCAGCGACGGTCCCCTCCTGATGAAAGGCGCCCATGTGCATGAGCCCGACGCGGTCGGCGCGCTGCTGTGCCTCTTCCAGGTAGTGCGTGGTGAGCACAATGGTGGATCCGTCGTCGCGCAGCTTGTCCACGGCGTCCCACAGAGCGTCCCGGGACTGGATGTCCAGACCGGTGGTCGGCTCGTCCAGGAAGATCAGCTCAGGGTTCCCGTACACGGCGGTGGCGAAGTCCAGGCGCCGCTTCTCACCGCCGGAGAGCTGGGACACCTGAGTGGCGGCCTTGTTCGTGAGGTCGACGATGCTGAGCACGCGTTCGACCCTGTCCTCGCGCCGGGAGAGTCTGCCGATCAGGCGGATCGATTCCTTGACCGTCAGGTCCGGGGAGAATCCGCTCTCCTGCAGCATGATGCCCATCCGGTGCCGTACGGCGCGCCGGTCGCGCGGGCTGCGTCCGAAGACCCGTACGGTGCCCGAGCCGGCCGTACGGTGGCCTTCGATGATCTCCAGGGTCGAGGTCTTTCCGGCACCGTTCGTGCCGAGAAGCGCGTAGAGCTCTCCCTTGTTCACCTGGAAGGTCAGGTCTTTCACGGCGTGATAGCCGCCGTAGCTGATGTTCAGCCGTTCCACGTCGATGACTGGTGTCGAGGTCATGCTTCGATCTCAGCCGTCGTCACGCTCGTCCGGCAGGGGCGTGGTGTCATCACCGCGCCATGACATTCCTCAGGGTGCGGGCATGACGTGGTGTCACTGGTGGCGCCCTCTGAGCCGGAGGAAAATGGGGGTCAGACTCCGCTGTCCGACCAACCCCGACCCCGACCTCAACCCGGACCCGCCCGGACGCCGACCCTGGCCCCGACCCCGGAAAGCCACCACAAGATGCCTGAGCACGCCCAGACGACGCAGGGACGGCTGCGCGGCGTCAACCTCGCCATGATCATCCCGCCGCTCGCCGCCGTGGGGGCGGTTCTGGTGGCGGTCGATGCCAGGTCGTGGTGGGAGGGCGCCCTCCTGACCGTGGGTGTGGTCGCGGCCCTGGTGGTCATCGAGCGGTGGACAGCGGGTGACACCTCCCGCGTCGCGCTCCCCTGCCTGATCATCACCGCTGCCGTATGGCTGCTCGGAGTGCTGGTGACCGACAGTCACACGGCGTTCTACGGCCTCACGATCGTGGGCCCCTACTTCGTCTCTCAGCTGTCCCGCCGCCACCGCGTCCCGGCGACCCTGGCACTGAGCGCGTTCGTCGCCGCGGTGGGCGCGGCGAAACTCCTTGAATCACCGGCCGATGTGACCGGCGTCCTGATCCGGTACGTCCTCCTGCCCACGGGAATCATGGTGGTGGCAATCGTCCTCATGTTCGCCAACCAGCGTTTCTACGAGGTCATCGAGCAGTCGCGGGAACGCGAGGCGGAGCTGGCCGTCATCCGGGAGCGCATCCGTTTCGCCGGCGATCTGCACGACATCCAGGGCCACACACTGCATGTGGTGAAGCTGAAGATCACCCTGGCCGAGAAGCTGCTGCGCAGCGACATCGAGCGCGTGGAGGAGGAACTGCGGGAGGTGCGCGCCCTGGTCGGCGACACCATCGCCCAGACCAAGGAGCTCGCCTACGCACAGCGGCGGCTGAACCTGTCCGTGGAGCTGGAGAACGCGAAGAACCTCTTTGAAGCCGCGGGCATCCGGGTGCGCGTCAACCGTGAGGCCGACCCCGATGAGAGAGTCAACGGGCTGCTCGGCCAGGTCCTCCGCGAGACGACGACCAACATCCTGCGCCACGCCCAGGCCACGCGGGTGCGGATCACTCTCTCGGAGTCGGGCATCAGCATCGTCAACGACGGCGCGCGGGAAGCTCCCCTTCCGGAGCTCAGTGGCCTTGCCACCCTCAAGGAACGAGTGAGCGACGACGGAGGCGAGCTGACGGTGGAACAGAAGGACGGACGGTTCCTCACGGCCGCGGAGTTCCCTCCCCTTCGCCCGGCGAGGCCGCACTGCGCGGCGCGGGAGGACGACCGATGACCAGCGTGGTGCTCGCCGACGACGAGGCCCTGCTCCGTAAAGCCCTGGCGGCGCTGCTGCCTCTCGAAGGCGACATCACCGTGCTCGCCGAGGCGCAGGACGGCGAATCGGCCATTGAGGCCACCCTGCGGCACCGGCCCGACGTGCTCGTCATCGACCTGGAGATGCCCGGTGTGGACGGACTCGGTGCCGTCGCGGAGATCCGCCGTGCCCAGCCGGACCAGGTCATCCTCATGCTGACCCGCCATGCCAGGCCCGGGGTGCTCCGTAAGGCCCTGAAACTCGGGGTCCAGGGCTTCGTCAGCAAGTCGGCGGAGCCCGCGCACATCACGACGGTCATCAACACCCTGCACGAGGGCAAGAGATGGATCGACCCTGACGTCTCCGCGCTCGCCGTCATCGACGACTGCCCACTCACCGACCGGGAGATCGACGTGCTGCGGGTGACCGGCGACGGGTACTCCGTCGCCGAGATCGCCACCCGACTCCGCCTGGCACAGGGCACCGTACGCAACTACCTCTCGAACGCCATGCAGAAGACCCAGACACGGACCCGGCACGACGCGGCGCGCTATGCGCGTGAGCACGACTGGCTGTAGCGGCGGACGGCGGGTCGGCGCCGGAAAGGCGGGAGGGGGCGGTCAGGCGGGAGGGGGCGGCATGCGCGTGCGTTCGATCTTCGACCAGCCCTCGGAGGTCACGCGGTAGTGGTCGCCGTCATCGCCGTCCATCCGCGAGTGGCCGTTCACACACAGGACTCCCTCCTGGAGCCAGTAGGTGAAGCCGCCCATCATCCCGATCACCCGGAAGAAGATCTCCACGGCCGGCCCCTCCGTCAGCGGGGACAGCGGCGGCAACCGGTACTCGATCTCGTCGAAGCAGCTGCCGGTCGTCTCCCGCAGCAGCGCGTGGAAGTGACGCTCCAGGACATCCGGCGGTCCGGGGAGCCGCCGCACCACGACCGGCTCCAGAAGCTCAAGGAGATGCGTGTGCCCCCGTTCCCGCGCCACGTCCACGGCACGCCGCCCGTCACGGGTGCGCTGCGTCCGCCAGGCGCCGTGCGCGATCAGCCGCGAGACGACAGCGAAGTCCGCGCCGTGCCAGGCCGCTTGATGCAGCGGGGCGAAGCCGCTGCGATACCCGGGCCGTGCGAAATTGGCCTGCGCCGGATGCTTCCCCAACTCCTCGAACAGGCCGTTCCAGTCGGCGTCCCTGGCCAGGTCCGCGGACCTGTCCCGCTGCTCCAGGTACCAGTCGTTGTACCGCTCGCGGTCGTTGAGGCCGTCCCACTCCATCGGCTCGGTAATGATCATCCGGACACGCTAGCCGACCCTGCCGGGGCCACCCACCGGGTCGGTTTCGCCCGCGGCTCGCTCCCCCTGGGCGCCCCCCGTGCCCATCCGCGCCAAGTACTCGTCCACCAGCGCGATCTGCCGCCCGGCAGGAAACTCCCCGGGCGCGAACAGCGCTTGGACGACAAGACCCAGCACGAAGCTCTGGGCGGCCGCCGCGGTGTCCTCGGTCCGCGGGCCGAGCGGCAGTTCGCCCAGCTCCTTGGCGTCCGCGATGTGCCCGGCCATCCGCTGGCGCGCACGGCGGTAGCGCTCGGCGTGCTCTTGGGCGAGATCCGGGTCGGCGAGCGCCACGTCCCAGGAGGCCACCCAGATCCGGTTGCTCGCCGCGCTCTCGTCGTCCAGAGGGAGGATGTCGAGCAGCGTCGCCCGCAGCATCACCATCCCTGACGCGTCCCCGGCCCGCTCGGCCGCCGGGCGCGGGCGGTCGGCCGAGCGGCGGTCGAGTACCTCGAGGGCGTGCCTCAGGAGGGCCCGCTTGCTGGGGAAGTAGTGCGTGAGGAGACCGGTGGTGGCGTCCATCTCCGCGGCGACCGCGCGCAGCGTGAGCCCGCCGAAACCGCGGGCGGCAAGCACTCGCCACACCGCCTGGGAGACCTCGGTCCGGCGGGCGTCATGGTCGGTACGGGCTGGCGGCGTCATAGCCGTTAGAGTACATACCCAACGTTCGTTACGTACCTGAGTGCTACGTACCTGAGCACTACGCACCTGGAGGCGTGGGCCGGAACACCGCACGCGCCCAGCCGGACAACCGCATAGGACCAGCCATGTATGCCATACCGCTGACCGACAACGCCGAGCTCCGCACGCTGGAGCCCTGGCAGGACGCCGAGTTCCTGGAGCACATCGACCGGGCCCGTTCCCACACCGATCCCTGGATCCCGTGGGCCTCCCGCTCCACCGATCTGGAGTCCGCCCGCGCCACCCTCCAGAACTACGCGGACAAGCAGGCCGCCGACTCCGGAGGGATCTACGGGATCTGGCGGGACGGCACGCTGATCGGCGGTGTGATGTTCGTGCAGTTCGACGCCAAGACCGGCAACTGCGAGATCGGCGCCTGGTCCGAGCCCGCGGGCGAGGGCCACGGTCTGATCAGCGCCTCGGTCCGGCACTTGATCGCGTACGCCTTCGGCGAGCGCGGCATGCATCGGATCGAGTGGTGGAACAGCGCCGGGAACACCCGCAGCCGTACCGTCGCCCAGCGCATGGGAATGCACCTGGACGCCACCCTGCGCGAGCAGTCCCTGTACAAGGGGGTCCGCCACGACATGGAGGTCTGGTCCCTGCTCGCGCACGAGTGGCGGCGTGAGCCGGACGCCGCGTGACCTGCTCGTCCCAGGCCACGCACTCGTCCCAGGCCACGCACTCGCTTCAGGTCATGCACTCGCCTCAAGCCACGTACGCACCTCAGGTCATGCACTCGGCTCAGGCCGCGAGGCGTTCCGCGAGCAGCAGTACGCCGATCACGATCATGGCGGCGCCCGAGATACGGGTGACGGCGCGCGCGGCGGCGGGACGCGCCCGCAGGACGGTGCGGGCCAGCACGCCCACGCACAGGTAGATCGCCGCACAGCTGAGCGTGTGCACCAGGCCTAGCGTGCCGATCTGCGCCGCGAGGGGCCAGCTGCCGTGCGGGGCGGTGAACTGCGGAAGCAGGGCAAGGAAGAGCAGGAGCGCCTTGGGGTTGAGGCCGCTGATCCCCACCCCCTTGAGAACCCGGGCCCCCACTGCCCCGCTCTCCGCGTCCTGCGACGCGGTTCCGGCGACCGCGGGCCGGGCCAGCGTCGTGGCGCCGAGCCACACCAGGTAGAGGGCGCCGAGAACGGTCAGGGCGGTGAGGACGGACGGTGTCCGCGCCACGACCGCCGCCACCCCGGCGGCGACCACGGCGGTCAGCGCCAGATAGCCGAGCAGAAGGCCGCTGACGGCCGGCACCACGGACCGATCACGGAGCCCGGCGTTGATCGCGTAGGCCCAGTCCGCCCCCGGCACGAGGATGAGCAGGACTGAGACCGCCCAGAAGGCGGTGATGGAGCTGACAGCCACGACGTACTTTCTCCCTCTCAAACTGGTTCCGAGGAGGAGATTAGTTCCGATATGCCCAAAGGTGTTTCCAAGTATTGCCAGCTGGAGCAGCCACAGTGGCAGGATCTACCTCATGGATGATGTGGACCGGAAGATTCTTGCCGAGCTCCAGGAAGACGGCCGTCTGACGGTCACGGAACTGGCGGCCCGCGTGCGGCTCAGCCTCTCGCCCTGCCATCGTCGGCTGCGCGAACTCGAACGCGGCGGGGCCATCCGCGGCTACCGCGCGATCCTGGACGCGGGCGCCGTGGGTCTGAGCTTCGAGGCGCTGGTCTTCGTCACCATGCGCCAGGAGGACCGCGACACCGTCTCCGCCTTCGAGCACGCCCTCACCGAGATCCCCGAGATCCTGCAGGCCGAGCGCCTCTTCGGGGATCCCGACTATCTCGTACGCATCGTCAGCAAGGACCTGCCCGCCTTCCAGCGCCTCTACGACGACAAGCTCGCCACCCTGCCCGGCGTGCAGCGGCTGAGCTCGACGCTCGTCATGAAGCACGTGGTGTACGAGCGCGCCCTGCCCCTGTGAAGGTCGGCGGCTGCTCGGGGAGCCTTCGGAGAGTTCACGGGGAGCCCCCAGGGAGCCCCCAATCGATCACCACTCGGCGAACGAGCCGTCCTCGTGCCGCCACACCGGGTTGTGCCAGTCCGCCTGACTGTCGTCGGCCGCGCGCACCGCCTTCTCGTCGATGTCGATGCCGAGGCCCGGTCCGGTCGGGCGCAGCAGATGGCCCTGGTGGAAGCGGAACACCTCGGTGTCGGCGAGGTAGGACAGGACGTCGGCGCCGGTGTTGTAGTGGATGCCGATCGACTGTTCCTGGATGAGGAAGTTGGGCACGCTGACGGCGATCTGCAGGCTGGCGGCCAGCGAGACGGGGCCCAGCGGGCAGTGCGGGGCGATGAGGGTGTCGAAGGTCTCGGCCAGCGAGGCGATGCGGCGGACCTCGGAGATGCCGCCCGCGTGGGAGAGATCGGGCTGCAGGACCGCGACGCCTGCCTGCAGGGCGGGCAGCACGTCCTGCCGCGAGAACAGGCGCTCGCCGGTGGCGATCGGCAGGGGCGAGGAGGCGACCAGGTCGGGCAGCAGGTGCCCGTACTCCGGCAGGAGCGGTTCCTCTACGAACATGGGCGCGAGCGGGGCCAGGTGGGGCAGCAGCCGACGGGCGTTGGCCGCGTGGAAACGGCCATGGAAGTCCAGCGCGAAGTCCCTTTCGGGGCCGAGGACTTCGCGCGCCGCGGTGGCGCGGGTGACGATCTCGTCGATGTCGGCGACGGTGGCCAGCCGGTTCATACGGCCGCTCGCGTTCATCTTGACCGCGGTGAAGCCCGCCTCGACCTGGGCCGTCACGTGATCGGTGATGTGGGCAGGCGTGTCACCGCCCACCCAGCTGTAGGCGCGTACCCGCTCGCGGACCGGGCCGCCGAGCAGCACATGCACGGGCACGCCGAGCCGCTTGCCCGCGATGTCCCACAGCGCCTGGTCGAGCCCGGCCACCGCGCTGGAGAGGACCGGGCCGCCCCGGTAGAAGGAGCCCTTCGTCATCACCTGCCAGTGGTCCTCGATGCCCGACGGGTCCTTGCCGATGAGGAGTTCGGCCAGCTCGCCGACGGCGGCACGGACCGTGGCCGCGCGCCCCTCGACCACCGGCTCGCCCCAGCCGACCACTCCCTCGTCGGTCTCCACGCGGCACAGCAGCCAGCGGGGCGGCACGGAGAATGTCTCGACACGGGTGATCTTCATCGGGTGAACCTCCTTGAGCGGCAGGGCAGATGCGGGGCTCGGTGCGGCGAGGGCGGTGTCGGCTCAGGCTGATGTCTTGTACACGCTCCAGCCGCCGTCCACGACGAGACTGGCTCCGGTGACGAAGGACGCCTCATCGCTCAGCAGGAAAGCCGCGCTCGCCGCGACCTCGTCCGGGCGCCCGAGGCGACCCGCGGGGGTCTGCTCGATGCTCCGGGCCCGGTCGTCCGCGCCGATGGTGTCCCAGGCCCGGGTCAGGATGGGTCCCGGCAGGAGCGCGTTGACCCGTACGCCGGGTGCGTACTCCACCGCGAGCTGGCGCGCCAGACCGGTCAGGCCCGCCTTCGCCGCCGCGTAGGCGGGACGTCCGGGCAGACCCATGACAGCGTGCACGGACGAGACGAGGACCACCGCGCCCCGTGTGGTGCGCAGGTCGTCAAGGCAGGCTCGTACGCCGAGAAACGCGCCGGTCAGCATGACCGACAACTGCCGGTTCCAGTCGGCCGGTTCGATCGCGTCGGCCGCGCCGCCGCGCACCGTGTAGGCATTGCTGAGCAGCCCGGTCACCGGACCGAAGTGGGGGGGGGGGGGCGCCACCCCCCGCCCCCCCGAACCTTTTTCCCCCCCGTCCCACGCCGCGGACACCGCTCCTCCCGAGCCGAAAAGCGGCGTGGGGGGGAAAAAGGTG